>NZ_JBHXCS010000005.1:0-228491 GCF_042725215.1 Corynebacterium sp. NPDC060344
CAACTAAGTTGGTGCCGGCGGCTTCAGTCGACTGAGCTCGAGCGATCGATTGGTCCTAGATCGAAGCGTCCATCGCGGCGTCTCCGCCGGGCGCCTTGAGGCTCTCGATCAACGTGATGAAGGTTTCCACCTCGGCGGATTGGGGGTCATGGGCAGGGGTTTTCACGCCATCGGCGACCCACCCCAGCCCCGTGCCGCCGAGAAAACTCACGATCAAACCGGCGATCACCCGTGTATCGACCGACCAGGTGAAACCGCCCGCCTGCGCATACAAGCGGAGAAAGTCCTCGACGTTGTCGATGAACGTCTGGAAATGCCGCAGGCGCTCCTTCTCGCCGTCGGATTCCCGCGCCGACGCCACCACGAGTTCATACAGCGTCAGCGTATGGCTCCAACTTTCCGCCATCAGCTTCGTTGCCGTGTGCATGAAGCCGCGAAGGTCGACGATCTCCTCGGAGTCGAAGCCCTCGCCCAACTCGGCGAGCAGCCGCTTGGTCATCATGGCGAAAAGTTCGTTCTTACCGTCGAAGCAATAGTGGAAGACACTCAGATGGGCGTTGGCGCGAGCGCACACGCTTCGCGTTCGGATTGCCTTGGCACCCTCTTCGGCGGCGATTTCCAGGGCCGCCTCAACGAGCATGTTCCGGCGGGCTTGTGCAGAAATGCGTAGGGACATCGAATTCTCTCCTCTCAGCTCAGGGAAGGGGGGACTGGAACTCCGGGGAGGCCCGGTTGCCCGGGCTCGTCGGGTTCACCCGGTAGACCGGGCCCGATCGGGATGTCGGGGTCCGAAGGGGCGTCGGGATCTTCGGGGCCGGTTGTCATGGCCACGCGAGAGCCTGGTCCCGCTGCGCCAGTGATGGCGAGTACGCCCATCTGAGCGATCCAATGCGTATTGGCATAGTCGTGTCCCCACTCCCAGACGGTGGGGCGGGCCATCTGCCATTCGATGAGCTCGGTGGCGTTGGCCGAAAGATCCTCCCGGCCAAGTTGTGCACTGAGCAATTTCAACGCGAAGGCCCTGCTGAAGTTCAGCGCGTTCGAATGTGCGTTACCGGCGTTCGGATACGCGGGGAAGTGAAGCCCCGAAGGGATGCGTTCCGACGCCCACTCTTTCGACGCATCGCCGTCGATGGCCATTACCGCCGCCAAGCGGAACAGGGCAGGGGCAAAATAGCCGGACCGATCCGACGATGCCGCGTCGAAGCTCGTGGGCAATGTCTCGTCGAGTGCCGGCTTCTTTAAGTGGCGGTCGGTCCTCGTGCGCACCCACTCCGCCAAATCCGAGTCCCCGGTGAATTGCGCCCACTCCCACATGTTGAGCAGGGCCCACGATGCGTTCTGGTACTCGGAGTCCCGGATGTTCCGCTGCCACGTGAGATCCGACCATCCGTCCATCCGCTTCTTCATCGCCGGCACGGCGACGTCGGCGAGCTGGCGCAATTGTGCATCGCCAGTGACCGACTCGCGTTCCCGTGCCAGGCGCAACAGCCACGCGAGACCGAACGGATTCTCATAGAGGTTCCCCGAGATGGCGTTTCCGCCCAGATAGTTGGCCTCGCGCTGCAGTCGATCCGGCGGAAGATCATCATGCGCGGCTTGTGCCCACCGAGGATCGCCGGTGTGGCCGGAAACCGCGTACAAGGCCCAATGGGCATGCACATCACTGTGCCAATCCCAGCAGTTGCCGAAAAGTGGGCTTGCCGGGTGCTTTCGCGACGGTTCGGAAATGCACTGCGCAGGAGCCGCCGCCAGCCGGGCCAACTGAGCCCGCTCGCCGGCGGTCACCGGCGTCGCCGTGGAACGTGCCACGAATGCCCCTGCGACCTCATCAACCGAGATGCTCGGTCGGGGCACGGCAGGCTCCCACGGCTGTGTGCCGTCGGGCGCGGCAGATGCAAGGGGAGCCGGGAAAAGCGCGACCAGTGGAAGTATGCAGGCCGAAACGACCGATAGTTGACGGTTCACTCCAATAATGTTAATGCACATTGGACAGTTCGGCATAGAAAATGGGGCAAAATGTCAAATGTATGGACAATCGGCGGTGTCCACGAACGGGCGGGCCCCGACCACACCGGTCGGGGCCCGCCCCATTTATCGACGCCTGAGCCCCCGCGGCCGCGCTTCCCGCCCGCCGCTCACGCCTTCGGCGGGAGATTGCGGCGGCCCCACTTCGCGATCCTCTTGAATCGCACGCCCGCGGCGCCGGCGTGGTCGTCGTCAAGCTCCAAGCCCAAGACGGCGGCCCACGCGGGGAGGGACTCGGCCTCATAACGGTGCCCATGCCCATCGCCGACGTTCACGCTGACCAGGCCATCGATGAGCACCTGCAGGAACGTCACCACCGGGAACCAGCGCATCGCCGACAACACGTCACGGCCCACCCGCTCGCGCAGCCAATCCGGCCGCCGCCACGCCAACGGATAATCCCACCACACGATCGGATCCGACGCGTGCTGCAGATACGCAACCCGCGGCCGCTCCCACTCGCCCAACGGCTCGCCGCCGAACGTCTCCCACAACTCCTGCGGCCGCGTGGCAAAGCGAATGTGCCGTCCCCCGTCCACCACCGGCGCGATCTCCGGCGACCCCGCATCGCGCCCGCGCGTCAGCTCCCGCCAAATCGGCGTGAACTGCGGCGTGCCCGTCCACAACGCCCCATCGACCGACGCCAGCATGTGCGCCGCCGAATCGAACGCCCCATTGCCGCCGAAACCGCCCAGCGACTCGCCCGCGATGATCAACTTCGGCCGATCGCCCTCCGGCAGGTGCTCCCACTCCTCGCGGATGCGCCCGAACAGCGCCCGCCCCGCGGCCGGCGGCGTCTCATGGTCCGCCAGCCACGCCACCGGCGACGGCAGATCCGAATACTGCAGCCCCACCTGCGCGCAATTGCCGCCGGTGAGGAACTCCACCGCCATCAGCCCCCACGGCGAAATCCACCCCGTCCCCGTGGTCACGTGCACCACCAGGTGATCGCGCCGGAACGCGCCGGTGCGGTGCAGCTCGCGGATGATCAGCTCCGTCTGGAATTTCAGCGGCCGCCCCCGCACCTTCCCCGCGTAGATGCGGATCGGTTCCATCACCTCATGCCGCCCCCGCTTGGTCACCGCCGCGATGTCGCGCGCCCGCGGCCCGTCGGCCACCATCGACCGCCCCTGCGCGCCCAGCGCATGCCACGGCTCCAGCGACCACGGGCTGCCCGACCGCTCCGGCTCCCACGGCTGCATCCGCCCCGGCATCACCCGCATGTTCACCCGGTGCGCGTTCCGGTAGACGCGCTCGATTGCCCTGCGCACCACGAGCTTGTCGACGACCAGCCCCACCCCACCACCGACCACCACCCCGGCGGCCACCGGCGCCACGCCGCGCGGCACCCACGGGCGGATCCTGCGGCGCAACTGGTCGAAGGCGAACTCCGCGGCGAACGTCAGCCCCTGCGTGGCCAGGTACGCCCCGGAGGCGAGGACCGTGCCGCCGAACTGGGCGCGCGCCGACGACAGCGCATCCATGCCGACCAGGCCGCCGATCGACTGCTGGTGCTCGATCGACCGCCACCACATCCACGCCGTCGCCGCCGTCATCGACCCGTGCCACGCCAGCGAGATCGCCCGCTCCGTGCTCACCGACGGCGCGAACCGGCCCAGCCGGGTGCGCCGCAACCGGGCATCGGCCAGGCGAAAGCCGTATCCGACGGCGACGCCCACGACGTGCCCCGTGACCTGCGCGCCAAACGACACCATCGCCGTCGACGCCCACGGCCGCGGCATCAGCGACGGGCTGAACGCCGCCCACGACGCGATCTCCGCCCCCACCAGACCCGGGTTCGACGGGATGCCCCGCCACGGCCGCGACCGCCGCCGGATCGGCAGCCCCGAACTCGCCGCCCGCGCCGTCTCCCGCGCCACCGACTCCCGCATCCGCGCAGCCCGCAGCCGGGTCACCGGCTTCAACGCGCGCACGAATTCCATGTTCCCAATAGTGTCAGACACCCGACGGAATGTCCGCCGGTCGGCGAGGGTGGGGCGGGGCGGGTGGCGCGCCGGAACGTCGTAAAGCAGTTACCGTGCATGTGTCCAGGGTCACCGGCCGCAACCCTGTCGCAGCCCATGCCCGTGCGGGCATACTCGGACACAGGTACACAACCATTGGGGCGTGATCGGACTTCCCGCCGCGGCACCACCACCGGCGGACGGCACCCGCCAACCCGCGCCCCGGAAGGACGCAACCATGAAGGTCTCCGCAGGAAACAAGGTCGTTCTCATCGGCGCCGGCGACGTCGGAGTCGCCTACGCCTACGCCATGGTCAACCAGGGCACATGCGACCACCTCGCCATCATCGACATCGACGAGCGCAAGACCGAGGGCAACGTCATGGACCTCAACCACGGCGTCGTCTGGGCCCCCTCCCGCACCAAAGTCACCCGCGGCACCTACGCCGACTGCGAAGACGCCGCCCTCGTGGTCATCTGCGCCGGCGCCGCCCAAAAGCCCGGCGAAACCCGCCTGCAGCTGGTGGACAAGAACATGCGGATCTTCAAATCCATCGTCGGCGACGTCATGGCCAGCGGATTCGACGGCATCTTCCTCGTCGCCACCAACCCCGTCGACATCCTGGCCTACGCCACTTGGAAATTCTCCGGCCTGCCCGCCCACCGCGTCATCGGCTCCGGCACCGTCCTGGACACCGCCCGCTTCCGCTACATGCTCGGCGAGTACTTCGACGTCTCGCCCATGAGCGTCCACGCCTACATCGTCGGCGAGCACGGCGACTCCGAACTGCCCGTCCTGTCGTCCGCCAACATCGCCGGCGTCGGCCTGCGCCGGAAGCTGGAGAAGAACCCCGAGCTTCACGACGAACTCGAAGCCATCTTCGTCCGCACCCGCGACGCCGCCTACGAGATCATCGACGCCAAGGGCTCGACGTCGTACGGCATCGGCATGGGCCTCGCCCGCATCACCCGCGCGATCATCCAGAACCAGGAAGTCGCCCTCCCGGTGTCGGCGCTGCTGCGCGGCGAATACGGGCACGAGGACATGTACATCGGCACCCCCGCCATCGTGAACCGCAAGGGCGTCCGCCGCGTCGTCGAACTCGAGCTCGACGAGTACGAGACCGCGCAGTTCGACAAGTCCGTCGCGACCCTGCGCGAGATCCAGGACCCGTTCTGGAAGGACGGCGAGTTCGTCCACCCGTAGGGGTGGGTGAGGTGGGGTGCGGGGTGTGGGGTGTGGGGTGTGCGCATCTCACCTCACTGTCGCAATTTCCATCGGGACCAGCCTGAGGCGGGCCGGCACACCGACCTTGCCTCAAACCCCATGCGCGCCGGCGCGATCTCCATCCGGACCTCGCCTCAAACCTCATGTGCGTCGGCGCGCACACCACTAACCCGGTCCGCGCCGGCGCACTTTCCATCCGGACCAGTCGATGCCGAGCTCACCCTCTTCGATTCGGCCGACCCACCGGCCGAAAACGCCCCCGCCCGTCGTCACTCCAGCACCACCAACCTCATCCGTCGTTAGCAAGTTTGCTATCGCCCAAAACGACTCACGTTCTCGTAGTCGACACTGTCCTGACCTGCCGTTTTTGAAACCGGCCATGAGTCGTTTTGGACGACTCGTGAGATTTTGGGGCGCGAGTGACTGGAGCGGCGGCCCCGCCGCGGTTTCGAGAACCGCCTGAGCGGGCTTGACGGGTATCGGCCACCGCCAACCCGAGCCCAACGCTTCTGAGAGCCTTCCGTGGTTCGTGTCAGCGGGCATGCACATCAGGGGTCATTGCGATTCGGTGGTGGACTATCTACTTCGTGGGGGTCGGCGCGCGTTCACCTCTCGTCGCACACCTTTCGTCTCGGCTGACGTGCCTTCCCATCTCCGCATCGGCCCGGTTGCCCTCCGAGCTTCACCTCGGCCCACGAGCCCTCGGGAATCCAGCTCGCGTGGCTGTCACACCAGCACCACTGACCCCTTCCGGCAATAGCGAACTTGCTATCGCCCAAAACGACTCACGTTCTGACAGTTGGCGGCGCCCTGACCTGCAAGTTTCGGAACCGGTCATGAGTCGTTTGGGGCGACTCGCCAGAATTTGGGGCACGAGTGGCTGGAGGGGCGGCGCTGCTCGGGTCCCGAGATTCGCCTGAGCGGGCTCGGCGGGTAGCGGACAGCGCCAGCCCGGGCTCAACGTCTCTGCGGGGCTTCGCGCGAATCGCCTCGGCGGTCGGCGGGGTGCGCCGATGATTACCAGTCAGCGGCGGAGTGTCGCAGATGATTGCCGGTCAGTGGCGGGGTACCTCAGATGGGTGCCGGTCACTGGCCGGGTGTCGCAAATGCGGCCCGTCAGTGGCGGGGCGCGAGGGGGATGGTCGCGACGGTTTCGTGCAGCGCACCGCCCGACCGCCCCTCGCCGAGGCGCGAGCTGACCAGCTCGATCTCCGTCGCCCGCCACGTGGGGCCGGAGTAAACGCTGAGGGCGTGGACGACATCGTGAAGAAGGCTCGCGCCATCATGCCGAGCAGGTCGTGCCAGGTCACGACCGAATTCTCCGCCGAATCCGCCATCAAACCCGCCGGCGATTCCGCTGCTCGCCTGGGGACCGGCACCGTGGCGGGATCTGCCGGTTTTGCGGTCCCCGGCCCATGCTTTACGACGGTGGTTCCGCCGCCCATCCCTGCGTCCACCCTGTTCACGGGCGCGCAAGCGGGCGACGGTGAGATGAGCGCGACGGCGTTCCTGCTGGTGGGAGCCGCTGGAGTGGGAGTTGGAGCTGCGGGAGGGGAAGGAATCGGAGTAGGAGTCGGATTCTGCGTCGGTGTCGGCGTCGGAGTCGGTGTCGAAGTCGAGATTGTGGGCGTGGGAATCGGAGTAGTCGGCGAGGGGGTCGTGGGCGCAGCCGGCCATCAGGCGCCGAAGCGGATCGACGTCCCCGCCGACGCCGATCCACAGCGTCCGGCCGGAAAAGCTCCCCGCCCCGCGAAGGTGCAGGTCGAGCGAGGGGGCATGGGGCGCTCCCGCTGGGTTCCACTCGGGGTCGGTGGAATCGGAGGGATCGGTGGGGCCGGTGGCATCGGCGGGAAAGGTTGGGGACGAGTCGTGGGGAGGGAAGTCGGTGGTGGCGACGGCGGCGGCGATGTGGCCGGCCAGCTCGTCGACGGAACCATCCGGGCGCTCGCCATAAAACGCCACCGTCAGATGCCACTGATCGGGATCGGTCCACCTCAACGACGGCCCGAGACCATCGCGGATCGGGCGCAAAGCCGTGACCAGGTGCTCCCGAACCTCTTCCGGCGGCCGGATCGACGCGAACAATCTCATGCCGCCACCGTAGCGACGGCGCGCACGCGCGGGGAGGCAACCGGTGTTGCCCATGTGAAACACGGGATGCGTGGGGGTAGTCGCCGTCACTCAACCAGGTGATCTGAGCCACATGGGGAGAGGGGGTGTGGTGTGGCACGTAGGCGTCGCAAAGCAGTGTTTTTGGCGATGCGCTGCGAAACTTGTGGACGCGTCCGCCGATTAGCGGCGGTTCAGATAGTCGCCATGAAGCCAACGAAACCCACGTGCGCGCCCGCTTTCTCCCACAATCGGGCACATTCGCGGTGCCGAAACGGCGCGAAACGGAACGCCTCGAGCGGCTGTCGCGGGCGAAAACTGAGAGAATCCTCATTAATCCACCGGGGCTGCAGCGGTCTCAAGGCTCAGCCTTGCGAAGAATGTGAACATTTCGCTGAACGTCATAAACGCAGGTCAGTGCGCCACGAACCTTTCGCGCGAATACCCCCCGCGGTGATCTTCGCTTTTTTCACCCCGAGGCTAACGCCCTTAGAATCAGTTCGTTGGGAAAAGGTACCCAAGAATTTTTTAAGGTTCCTCCGAAAGGTCAGGACATGTCACACCCCACTCCGGCGCCGGGCCACAGCCCGACGGAGGCCGAATTCGTCGAGGTCCAGGCCTCCGAAGAGTTCGCCGACCTCCGCAAGACGTTCCGCGGCTTCGTGTTTCCGCTGTTCGTCGCGTTCATCGCCTGGTACGTCTTCTACATCGTCACCGCCACGTTCTTCCCGGACGCGATGGCCACTTCCGTCTACGACAACATCAACCTGGGCATGGTCCTGGGCCTGGCGCAGTTCGTCACCGCCGGCCTGATCACCTGGGCGTACGTGAAGTTCGCCGACAACAAGCTGGACCCCGCCTCCGAGAGCATCCGCGCCCGCATGGAGGGCCGCGCCCCGAAGACCGAGGAGGTCTAGCAAATGAACACCGCATTCCTCGCGCAGGACACCGTTGAGACGGGCAACCCGATCCTCAACATCTCCATCTTCATCGCGTTCATCGTGATCACCCTGACGGTCGTCGTCCGCGCCACGCGCAAGACGTCGCAGAAGGGCACCGACTTCTACACCGGCGGCGCGTCGTTCAACGGCACGCAGAACGGCCTGGCCATCGCCGGCGACTACCTGTCGGCCGCCGCGTTCCTGGGCGTCACCGGCGCCATCGCCGTGCAGGGCTACGACGGCTTCCTGTACTCCGTCGGCTTCCTCATCGCGCTGCTGGTCGCGCTGGTGCTCGTCGCCGAGCCGCTGCGCAACACGGGCCGCTTCACCATGGCGGACGTGCTGTCGTTCCGCCTGAACCAGAAGCCGGTCCGCACGGCGGCGGCGATCTCGACGCTGACCATTTCGCTGTTCTACCTGATCGCGCAGATGGCCGGCGCCGGTGGCCTGGTGGCCCTGCTGCTGGGCATCGAGGGCGGTTTCGCGCAGTACTCGGTCGTCGCCATCGTCGGCGCGCTGATGATCATCTACGTCCTGGTCGGTGGCATGAAGGGCACTACCTACGTGCAGATGATCAAGGCCGTCCTGCTGGTCGGCGGTTCGATCATCATCGCGGGCCTGACGTTCTGGGCGCTCAAGGGCGGCTTCAACAACCTGCTCGGCGCCGCGGTGGCCAACCACCCGGACGGCGAGGCGATTCTGAAGCCGGGCCTGAAGTACGGCGGCGACGTCCTGACCCAGCTCGACTTCGTGTCGCTGGGCCTGGCGCTGGTCTTCGGTACGGCGGGCCTGCCGCACGTGCTCATGCGCTTCTACACGGTCCCGACCGCCCGCGAGGCGCGCCGTTCGGTGACCTGGACCATCGGCATCGTGGCGCTGTTCTTCCTGCTCACGGTCATCATGGGCTACGGTGCTGCGGCGCTGGTGGGCAAGGAGCAGATCATGTCGGCGCCGGGCGGCGTCAACTCCGCGGTGCTGCTGCTGGCGGCCGAGGTCGGCGGCACGATCTTCATGGCCATCATTTCGGCCATCGCCTTCGCCACGATCCTCGCGGTCGTCGCGGGCCTGGCCATCACGGCTTCGGCGTCGGTGGCGCACGACATCTACAACAACGTCCTGCGCAACGGCGAGGCGACGGAGGAGGAGCAGGTCCGCGTGTCCCGCGCGACGGTGGTCATCATCGGCATCCTGGCCATCATCCTGGGCATCGGCGCGCTGGGCCAGAACATCGCGTTCCTGGTCGCGCTGGCCTTCGGCATCGCCGCGGCGGCGAACCTGCCGACGATCATCTACTCGCTGTACTGGCGCAAGTTCAACACGACGGGCGCGCTGTTCTCGATCTACGGCGGCCTGCTGACGTCGATCATCCTGATCATCTTCTCCCCGGCGGTGTCGGGCCAGGAGACGTCGCTGATCGCGGGCGCGGACTTCGCGTTCTTCCCGCTGGAGAACCCGTCGATCGTCGCGATCCCGGCCGGCTTCCTGCTGGGCATCGTGGGCACGCTGATCGGCAAGCCGGACAATCTGCCGGGCAAGCGCGCCGAGATGGAGGTCCGTTCCATGACGGGCATCGGCGCCGAGGCGGCCGTCGAGCACTAGTCTCGCGCCGTTCCGGTCCCGGCTTTCCGGTCCTTTCGGATTCCCGCCGTCCCCCGCTTTTCGCGGGCGGCCGGCGGGTTTTCCGCTTTCCGGGTTGCTTTACGACGGCCACTGCCCGGCCGGTTTCGTCGTCAAGCGAAGGGTGCGGTGAGCGGAAGATGAATTCTCGGTGAAAACTTGTGCGAAACGCCGTTTGGGGTGTCGGTTTGCGGGCGGCGCGGGGATGATTGGGGCATACCGATCAGCCCGACGAGTCCCGGCGTCCGCGATCGGTCGTTCGCGTGGGGGCAGGCCCCCGGCGGCGGCCGCGGAGGTGGGGGAGGAGAACCCGATACACATGCAGCACGACGTCCGTCCCTTGATCGAGCAGCTCGACGAGATTCTCGGGCAGCTCGACCGCGTCACCGAGGATGCGGCGGACATGCTGGCGGCGGTGCACCCGGAGCATCGGGCGGGAGCGGAGAATCTGCTGCAGTACGCGCATCTGCGCACCATCGACATCCGGGAGCTGCAGAACGGGCTGCATGACCTGGGCGTGACCAGCCTGACCACGGCGGAGTCGGGGGTCTATGGGCGGTTGATGATCGCCCGGGCGGTGCTGCGCGCCCTCGTGGGCGACGAGGTGGACACCGACGTCGACGAGTACATCCGGCTCGACGATGCCGCGGACGTGGCGCTGGACCAGAACTCGGACCGGCTGTTCGGGCTGGAGCGCGAGGGCGTGCCGGCGCGGATCATGGTGACTCTGCCGTCGGAGGCGGCGGATGACGCGGAGCTGGTGCTGGGGTTCGCGAAGGCGGGGATGGACGTCGCGCGCATCAATTGCGCCCATGACGGGCAGGCGGCGTGGTTGAAGATGATCGCCAACGTCGAGGCCGCCGCCGAGCAGGTGGGGCGCGACATCGAGGTGTCCATGGATCTGGCGGGGCCGAAGATTCGTACCGGCGCCGTCGCCGATGGTCCGAAGGTCGGCCGGGCGCGCACGACCCGCGATGATGCGGGGACGGTGCTGACGCCGGCGAAGCTGTGGCTGGTGCCGCGGGTCGTTGACCTGGGCGGTCCCGGTGGGCCGGGTGAGCCGGACGAGGCCCGCGAGGGCGCCGTCGCCGCGATGCCCGCCCCGGTGCCGGAGGGGCTGCCCGGGCGTCCGGCGCTGCCGCTGACGGTCGATGCCGGGTGGCTGGGCAATCTGGAGGTCGGCAGCGAGATCACGCTGCACGACAATCGTTCCGCCAAGCGCCATTTCACGGTCACCCGCGTGGAGGACGGCGGCGTGCTGGCGGAGGGCGACCGCAACGCCTACATCGCCGATGGCACGCTGCTGCGCCACGACTACGACAAGACCCGGGCGACGGGCGTGCCGGCGGTGCCGCGCAAGCTGCGGTTCGAGGTGGGCGACGAGATGATCATCACCACCGAGGCCGTCGAGTCGGTGCCGGTGGAGGGTGACGGCGGGGTCCCGCGCCTGTCGTGCACGCTGCCCGAGGCGGTCGCCGCGCTGCAGGTGGGCCAGCCCGTGCTTTTCGACGACGGCGCGATCGCCGCGGAAGTCGTCTCCGTCGACGAGGTCGCCGCAGATGAGGTCGCCGCAGGTGCGGCCGCTTCGGATGGGGTCGCTTCAGGTGAGGCCGCTTCGGAGGCGGGGGCGGATGATGTTGAGGGCGGCGTCGCAAAGCAGCACGAAGCCCGCCTGAAGGTGACCCGGGCCAAGCCGGGCGGCCAGAACCTGGCCGGCCACAAGGGCATCAACCTGCCCACCACCGATCTGCCGGTGCCGGCGCTGACCGAGGAGGATGCGGCGAATCTGCGGTTCGTGGCGGAGCACGGGCACGTGGCGGCGGTGAGCTTCATTCGCACTCCCGACGATGTCGCGCACGTGCTCGGCGAGCTGGAGAAGATCGCTGCCGAGCACGAGGACGCCGGCGACGCCGAAATGGCCGAGCGGGTGCGGGGCCTGGGCATCGTGCTGAAGATCGAGACGATCCCGGCATTCGAGAACCTCCCCGAGATCCTGGTGGCGGGAATGCGCCACGCGAACATGGGCATCATGATCGCCCGCGGCGACCTGGCCGTCGAGCTCGGCTTTCAGCGCATGGGCGAGGTGCCCGGGCAGATTCTCGCGCTGGCGCAGGCCGCCCGCGTGCCCACCATCCTGGGCACGCAGGTGCTGGAGTCGCTGGCGAAGTCCGGGCTGCCGGCGCGCGCCGAGATCACCGACGCGGCGTTCGCCCTGCGTGCCGAGTGCGTGATGCTGAACAAGGGGCCGCACATCACCGACGCCATCGGCATCCTGGACAACCTGGCCAAGAAGATGGGTCGTTCGCAGCGCAAGAACCGCATCATGCTGCGGCGCATCCGCTCGTGGGACGGGGACACGCGATGACCGGGCCAGCGGGCGGGCAGGGCGTTCCGCGCGGACAGAGTGCTCCGCGTGGGCAGAGCATTGCGCGCGGGCAGGGTGTGCCGGGCGGACGGCCATCGGGACACCTGCCGTCCGCGCACGTGCCGCCGGCGTTCGGCCGCGGTTCGGTGACGGCGCCGGCCGGCCACGAGCTGCCCGGCGCCCACGGCCCCGGCCCACGCCCGATCCAGGGCGTGATCCAGCCGCGCCGCCCCGCGACCGAGCCGGTGCCGGCGCCGATCCCGATGGCCGGCGTCAACCCGTACCAGGCGCCGCCGGCCCCGGAGCCGGGGGAGGTCGTGCGGCGGCGTGCGGTGGCCTCGCGGACGTGGGCGATGGTCACCGCCGTGCTCTTCGGCCTCGCCGCGCTGGCGACGTGGGGCAGCTACCAGTCGCCCGGCGGCAGCCCGCTGATGTCGCTGCTGCTCGGGCCGCTGTCGTCGATCCTGTACTTCTGCGCCGTCGTGGCCAGCGGCGTGCTCGGCGCGTATGCCATCGCGACGCTGCGGGCGCTGGCCGAGCGTGCCCGCCGCTGGCAGCCGCCGCTGGCCCGCAGCCACAAAACCATCGGCGCCATGCACCTGTGGCCGGGCCGCAACGTCATGGGCCCGGTGGTCATCCTCGCCGAGACCGGCGTGCGCGGCCACGGCAAGTGGGCCTGGTTCGCCTCCTGCGCGCTGTGGCCGGCGGCGCTGCTGTCGGTGTTCCCCAGCAACTCGGCCGTCGGCGTCTTCCAGACCGGCGTGCTGGCCACTTTGGCCGCGGTCGCGTCCGCGCTGACCGCCGCCGCCCTGGCCCGGGCGCTGGCACCGCCGGACCCGCGCCGCATGGTGCCGGGTCAGGGAGCGCTTGACGACGCTGCCGCCGCAGCATTCGCCGACGCCGACGCAGCGGCCGAGCCGTTCTGGTCGCGCGGCCTCATCGCGCCGCAGCGCCGCGCGGCCCCGACGACCATCGTCCCGCCCATCGATGACGCGATCACGTCCCTGTACCGGGACCTGCACGAGGAGAAGCACTGATGGAGATCATCGCCCACCGCGGAGCCTCCGGCGCCCACCCCGAGCACACCATCGGCGCCTACGAGGCCGCGGTCGCCGAGGGCGCCGACGGCGTCGAGTGCGACATCCGCCTCACCGCCGACGGCCACCTGATCTGCATGCACGACCGCACCCTGAACCGCACCACCGACGGCTCCGGCCCGGTGGGCGCGGCGACGCTGGAGCAGATCCGCCGCCTCAACGCCGGGACGTGGGAGCAGCCGCAGCCGGTGCTGGAGTTCGACGTCTTCCTCGAGTTCGCCGTGGCCAACCCGGGGCTGGGGCTGTTCATCGAGACCAAGCACCCCGTCTCCACCGGCCTGCGCACCGAACGGGTGCTGCGCGAGCGGCTGCGCCATTTCGGGCTGCACCGCGATCCGCGGACGAGGATCATCAGCTTCGCCGCCCGGTCGATCAACGCCGTCGGCGAGCTGCTGCCGGATCTTGAGCGCATCCAGCTGGTCAAGACCCCGGGCGCCCGCACCGCCATGCAGCGCTATCTCGGCGGGCCGACGGCGATGGGCGTGGACATGTACGGCGCCCGCCGCGACCCGATGGGCATGATGTCGTGGAACCTGCCGCTGTACTGCTGGCTGGCCAAGACCGACGTCGACGTCACCTACGCCAAGGCCCGCGGCATCGACTGGCTGGCCACCGACTGGCCCGCCCGCGCCCGCCAGGCCATGGACTCCGTGCCGGCCATTGGTGGAGCCGGCGGATTCGGCGGCTTCGGCGCCGGCGCCACCGCCGCGATGACCTCCGGCATGAACGAGCGCGACGCCCGTGCCGCCCGCGCCGGCCGCGCACACCTCGCCGCCGATGCCATCGCCGCGCAGGACGCCGCCACCGTCGAGGCCAGCGGCACCCCGCTCGGCCAGCTCGGCCCGGTCGCCCCGGCCGATGCGCCCGGCACCGGTTCAGCGCCCGGTTCCTCCACCACCTCTTCTGCCACCACCTCTTCAGCCACCACGCCCCTCGCCGAGCGCGACACGGGCCTTCGGCCGGAGGATGCCGTCGGGTTCGACCGGGAGTCGTTGCGTCCGGAGGATGTGACGCGGGCCGTCGCAAAGCCGGGGACCGCACCCCGGAACTGACCCCGCCCCGACAACCCTGCCCCGGCCCAACCCGCGACCTGCCGCCCGGCCCTGCGCCGCCACCGCGGGCGCCCGGGCCAGTATGTTGGTGGCCGTGGGAAAAAAGTCTCGTAAGAAGAACGCCGCAGCCGACGCCAACGTGCCCGAGGGGATGAGCCGCCGCCAGGCCAAGCTCGCCGCCCGCGCCGCCGAACGCGAACGACTCGCCGGCAACCCCCGGCCCTTCGCCGGATTCGACGCCGAAGCCGACCTCGTCGCACTGCGCGAATTCGCGCCCTCGGCCACCGTGCCCGCCGAAGTCGCCGGCGCCAAGCGGTCCATCCACCTGTGCACCGTCCTGCCCGGCGGCATCGCGGCACTGACCCGTGCCACCGCCGAAGGCGGCGCCGCATACGTGGCCATGCAAACCCAGTCGCGCTCCAACGACGCCGCCGCCGACCTCGCCCGCGCCCTCGAATGGGCCCGCAACGCCGACGACGGCCAGCAGCTGGACAACGCCGTCGACGGCACCGACGGCGGGGCGCTCGGGGACATCCTCACCGGCATCAAGATCGGCGAGCTCGAGGTCCACCAGGACTTCGAATGGTGGATCCCCGCCGGCGTCGAGCGCACCCAGCTGGTGCAGCAGAACCTGGCCGTCGCCAACGACTCGATCATGCCGTCGCACCGCCTCGACCTCGACGTCCCCGGCGCCGTGTGGTGGATCGACCCCGGCGAGCGCGCCCACATCCGCTGGATCCGCCGCGAAGACGAGCGCCCCCTGCTCGACGCGCTGGCCCGCGTCCACGCCGCCGACCGCCTGAGCATGGGCGAGGGCACCAAGTTCGCCGGCGTGTTCCGCACCGACGGCGTCCTCGTGCCCGTCTGGGACCTGGACAACACCGTCGAGCACGGCGCGTGGGATGGCGTCATCGCGGAGGCGGCGGCGCGGATCGAGAAGGCCCTGGCCTCCGACGCGCCCCTGACCGCCGAGGAGCGGAAGTCCCGCGACACCATCGTGTCCCGCCAGGTCACGATCCGGTAGGTCGCGGGGCGGGGGCGAGCGCCCCTTTCCGCGGAGTGGCGCGCCATCTGGCGCAGACACCTACGTTTCGGCCAGATACCTACGTTCAAACGTGAGTATCTGGCCGAAACGTAGGTATCTCGGGGGTGTCCCGGGGCAACTCGGGGCGACTTGGGACATCTCGGGGCACCTGGGGTTCGGGGCGGCCGCTGAACCGCGTCGGAATCCTCCGGCCGGCCGTCCTGCCCGCCGCTGTGGTCCCCGGCGACTCCAAAAAGTCGTGGGGTGGACAGAAAGACTTGGTCAACCAACTCTTTCTGTCCACTCCACGTCTATCTACGAGGCGGCGGGCGCGCCGGGCGCCGAAATGGACAGGGGCGGGCGCGGGGCGGCGGAACTGGGGAGGTGGCGGGCGTGCGGGGCGACGTGGCGTCGTAAAGCCGTCACCGGCGGCGCGGATGCAACGCGATGAGCCCGTCGACAACGCCGGCGCGCCAACAGGCGTAGTCGTGGCCGCCGGCGAACTCCCGCGCGACGACCTCGGCACCGCTGCCGCGCACGATGTCGGCGAAACGGCGGTTCGACTCGAGCAGGTGCCCCTCCATGGTCCCCACCTCGTGGAAGATGCGGACTCCCGGAGCCGGATCATGGGCGGCCCACTCGCGCAGCTCGACGCCGCCGGGAACGGCGGGATCATTTGCGGGCCACCAGAACGACGCCGACTGGACGATCGCGCACGCCACCACCTCCGGCGCGACGCGGACGACGTTCGCCCCGGTCAGGCCGCCCAGCGACGCTCCCGCGATCACGCGGGCGCCCGGATCCCGGGGCAGCCGGCAACCCGCCGCCGCCTCGGCCCGCGGGATGAGCTCGTCGCGCAGGAAGCAATGGAACCGGGGGTGCCGGCCGAGCATGGTCATGCGCCCCGGGATGTCCATGGCGTTGAAGGCCACCACGGCGGTCGCCGCGGCCGCACCGGCCCCTTCGGCAGCGCGCACCTGCGGGAGGAGGGGGTAGTCGGAGGTGAAGCGGTGGCCGTCGGAAAGCAGGAGCAGCACTTCGGGGTCGGATTCGGGCAGGTCGACGCGGTATTCGACGTCGATGCCGAGGGCCTCGGACCGGAATCGCCGGGCGGGGGCGGGGTCCGGTGAGGCGGCTGCGCCGGTGGTCCACGGGTGCGTGGGCGCCCCGGGGAGTTCGAGGACGTCGGGCCCCCGGCTGCCCCGGCGAAGCGGCGCGAGTCCGTCCATCGCGCGGGCCCAGCTCGCGCGGTCGTGGCCGATGCGGGGATCCCACGGGTCGCGGGCGAGGATGCCCGCGGTCGAGCGCAGGTCGCGCGGCACGATGAAGGCGCCGACGTGGACGTCGCATCCGCCGGCGGTCACGCGCTCGAGGAGGAATGGCCGGAGGTCGCGGCGGTGCATGTGCGTCAGGGCGTCGATCATGAGAGCGGCTCGCTCGCCCGGGCCGGACGCTTGCTTTGCGACGGTCACCGTGCAGGTTCCCGCTGTTGGTTCGTCGTCGATGAAGCACCCGCCGGCCGCGTCCAACTGCCGGAAGAGTTCCTCGGGGCCGCAGGTGCCGCCGAGGATCCGCAGGGCGCGGACCGGCTGCGGGCGTCCCGGCAGGGGCGGGAAGAACGCGGGGGTGGAGGTCGGCCCGCCGACGTGCGCTGGAGGAGGGTTACTTGTGCGCGACATGAGCACAGGCTAGCCTAAGTGTGATTGATTTGGGGTGCCTGATCAGCATGATTGAAGGGCGGGCGAATGAAGCGAGTTCACGGGGCGGCGACCATGCTCTCCGAGCGGTCGACCGTTCGCCGCCTCACCGTCCTCGCCGTGGCCTCGGTGCTGTTGGCCGGGGCCATCCTCGCTTCCATCGCGGTGGGCTCGTCGACGATTCCGCTGGACCAGGTGTGGGCGCTGCTGCGCGCACCCGACCGGTCGATCGAGAGCCATACCGTCAATGAACTGCGGATGACCCGCACCATCATCGGCGTCCTCGTCGGCGTCGCGCTGGCGGTCGCCGGCGCCGTGATGCAGGCGGTGACCCGCAATCCGCTGGCCGACCCGGGACTGCTCGGGGTCAACTCCGGGGCATCGCTGGCGATCGTCCTCGGGGCGGCGCTGGGCGGGTTGACCTCACCGTCGGCGCAGTTCGCGCTGTCGGCCCTTGGGGCGATGGCGGCGACCGCGCTGGTCTACGCCATCGGTTCCGGGGCCGGGATCGCCGCCGGATTCGGATGGCGGGGACGAAGGGGCGGGCGCCGCGCAAAGCACGGAGGCATGGGCGGTGGCGTGGGCGGCGGCGCAACGCCGGTGCGCCTGGTGCTGGCGGGCGTGGCACTGTCCGCGGCGTCGACGGGCATCGTCGGGGCGATCCTGCTGCTCGACCCGGAGGTCTTCGACGCCTTCCGCTTCTGGGACGTCGGCGCCTTGACCAGGATGGACATGCCCTTGTGGATCGTCTCCGCCGCCGTACTCACCGGGGTGGCCATCGTCGTGGCGGTCGCCCGCCCCCTGTCGGACATCGCGCTGGGCGACGACGTCGCGGCGGCACTGGGCACCGACGTGGCCCGCACCCGCGCCATCGCGCTGGTCGCCCTGACCCTCCTGTGCGCGGCCGCCACCGCCGTCGCCGGCCCCATCAGCTTCGTCGGCCTGATGGTCCCCCTCATCTGCGCGTGGCTCATGGGCCCGCACCGCGGGTGGATCATCGCCGCCTGCGCCGTCACCGGCCCCGTGCTCGTCCTCGGCGCCGACCTGGTGGGCCGGATCATCGCCAGGCCCGCCGAAATGCAGGTCGGCCTGCTCACCGCATTCGTCGGCGCCCCGGTCCTGCTCCACATGCTCGGTCGTCTGCGGGAAGGACGCCGATGACGCTCGCCGGAAGACAAGGTGCGGGCCGGGCGGGAGGGGCCGTCGTCACGCAACACGGCGACCCGCCACCGGGAACCTGGCTGCTGCGCCGGGGACGCGACGGACGCTTCAGCGTGCTCGTGCCGCGGCGCGCCGCCATCGCGGGACTGTGCGTGCTGGCCGCATGCCTGATCCTCGGATTCCTGTCGCTCGGATGGGGCGCGGCGTCGTTCGGGTACGGCGACGTCATCGACGTCCTCGCCGGGCGCGGGCGCAAGTTCGCAGAACTCGTGGTCATGCAATGGCGCATGCCGCGAATCGTCCTGGCCATCGCCGTCGGCGCGGCACTCGGTTGCGCCGGCGCGATCTTCCAGGCCGTCACCCGCAACCCGCTGGGCAGCCCGGACCTCATCGGCTTCACCATGGGAGCGCAGACGGGGATCCTGTTCGCCGTGCTCATCGCCGGGACATCGCTGGCGGCGACGTCGGCGGCCGCTCTGATCGGCGGGCTGCTCGCCGGCGCGGTCATCTACGCGCTGTCCAGCCGCGGCGGTTTCGGAGGACTGCGGCTGATCCTCGCCGGCATCGCGGTCTCGGCGATGCTCGGTTCGCTGAACCGGTGGATGCTCGTCCACGCCCCCGTCGACGACGCCCACGGCGCCCAGCGCGCCATCACCGGCTCGTTGACCGGTGCCGACTGGGCCACCGCTATGCCCGTGTCCGTGCTGATCATTGCCGCGCTGATCGCCGTCGCCGCACGCTCCCGCGATCTGCGCGGCCTCGACCTCGGCCCCGACCTGGCCACCACGCTCGGGCTGCGCGTCGGGGCGGCCAGGGCGGTGCTGATCCTCCTCGGGATCATCCTCGTCGCCCTGGCCACCACCGCCGCGGGACCGATCACGTTCGTCGCGCTCATCGCCCCGCACATCGCCCGCGGGATCACCCGATCGGCCACCACGCCGCTGCCCGTCGCCGCTGGCGTCGGCGCGCTGCTGCTGCTCGCCGCGGACGTCGCCGGCACGGCGCTCCTCGACGGCCTGCCCGTCGGCCTGGTCACCGCATCCCTCGGCGGCGTCTACTTCATGGCCCTGTTGATCACCGAGGCGAGGAGAACCCCATGACCACGATTCCCGCAGGCTCCGCAGGCTCCGCAGGTCCCGCAGGCTCCGCGAACGCCGCGAACGCTGCGAACGCGGCGAACGCTGCGAGCCCCGCCACCCGTATCGCCGCCCGCGGCGTCACCGTCGGCTACGGCGCCGAGCCGATCCTCTCCGACCTGGACGCCGCCATTCCCGCGGGTGAGTTCACCGTCATCGTCGGCCCGAACGCTTGCGGCAAATCGACGCTGCTGCGGGCGATGTCGCGCCTGCAGCCGCCGTCGGCGGGCGCCGTGCTCCTCGACGGCGCCGACATCCACGCGATGAACACCCGCGAGCTGGCCAAGCGCGTCGGCCTGCTTCCGCAGAGCGCCACCGCTCCGGACGCGATGACCGTCCACGATCTGGTCGCGCGCGGCCGTTCCCCGCATCAGGGCCTGTTCCGCCAGTGGTCGCGCGCCGATGCCCGCGCGGTCGCCGAGGCCATGTCCGTCACGGGCGTCGACGCCTTTGCGGACCGCCCGGTCGACGCGCTGAGCGGCGGGCAGCGCCAGCGCGCCTGGTTGGCGATGGTGCTGGCCCAGGACACGGAGACGATCCTGTTGGATGAGCCCACGACGTTCCTGGACATGCCCCACCAGCTGGACATCCTTGAACTGTGCCGCACCCTGCACGTCGCGGCGGGCCGGACGGTCGTCGCGGTGCTCCATGACCTTAATCAGGCGAGCCGTTACGCCACGCACCTCATCGCCATGCGCGGGGGCGAGATTGTGGCGCAGGGCCGTCCGGGTGAGGTCATCACCGAAGACGCCGTCCGCGCCATTTTCGACCTCGACTGCCTCATCGTCCCTGACCCGATCACCGGAACTCCCATGGTCATTCCGCACGTCCCGGTGCGGGAAGCGGTTCCGTAGCCGGGCGGTTCTTCCACTGCCCCCATTCCGCGATTCCCCGCGCGCGCCGACGGTGCCGCGACCTCGACGATAGGATCCACGATTCCGATGAACGCGTTCCCGGGCTCCACGCCCCTTGCTTTGCGACGGCTCCTCGCCATCGCCGTCGCCATGGCTTTTGCCCTTTTCGTCGCAGCGTGCGGCGCATCCGCCGCCGGCGACGGTGATTCGGGGGCCTCGGCATCCGGTGCCGGCGACGCCGGTGCCTCCGGGGAGGGGCAGTGGCCCCGCACGGTCGCCACCGATGACGGCGATCTGACGTTGGAGGCCAAGCCCGAGCGCATCGTGTCGACGTCGATCACGTTGACCGGTGCCCTGCTTTCGATCGATGCACCGGTCGAGGCGACGGCCGTCACAAAGCCCAACATCCCGGAACTGTCAGACGCCAACGGCTTCTTCAGCCAGTGGGGCTCCGTCGCCGCCGAGCGCGGGGTGAAGGAGCTGTGGTCGATCTCCGCGCCCGACGTGGAGAAGGTCATCGCCCATGAGCCGGACCTGATCGTCGTGGCGAAGAACTCCGGTGACTCCGCATTCGACATCGTCGATCAGCTCCGTGAGATCGCCCCGGTCCTCGTCGTCGACTACTCCGGTGCGACCTGGCAGGACGTCACAGAGATGGTCGGCGAGGCCACCGGGCTCGAGGACAAGGCGGGAGAGGTCATCGGCGGCTTCGACGATCGTCTCGAGGAGGTCAAGGGCAACATCTCGGTGCCCGATGAGAAGGTCTCGCCGTTCATCGTCTTCCCCGATGACACGGGTGCCGCGGCCCTGACGGCCGAGTCTCCGCAGGTGCAGATTCTCTCGCGCCTCGGCTTCGCCATGGCGGAGGTCCCGGACGAGGTCAAGGGCGACACGTCGATGGGCAAGGACCGCAAGGACATCGTCAACTTGTCGAAGGAGAACGTGCAGAAGGGCCTGTCCGGCGCGGTGTGGATCTGCATCGCCGCCGATGACTTCGCGCGCAAGGCGGTGAACGACGATCCGGCGTTCAACACGTCGGCGGCCGTGAAGTCCGGCGACATCCACTTCACCCCGGGCGAGACGTTCCGCATCGACTACTACTCGGCGATGATCCTGCTGGATTCCCTCGAGGAGTCGTTCCGGGCGTAGCGCCGGGCCGTCGTAAAGCGACTCGCGCTCGCGGCCGGCGTAACGCAACCCGGCGCAGATACCCACGTTTCGGCCAGGTACCTACGTTCAAACGTGAGTATCTGGCCGAAACGTAGGTATCTCGGGGCGTCTCGGGGTCGACTCGGGGTGACTCGGTACATCTCGGGGCGTCTTGGGGCACCTGGGGATCACGGCGCCCGCTGAGCCGCGCCGGAATCCTCCGGTCGGCCGTCTTGCCCGCCGCCGTGGTCCCCGGCGACGCCAAAAAGACGTGGAGTGGACAGAAAGACCTGGTCAACCGCGTCTTTCTGTCCACTTCGCGTCTTTCTGCGAGGTGGTGGGCGCGCCGGGCGGTGAAATGGGCCGGAGGCTGGCGCTGGATGGCGGGATTCGCGAAGGGCGGGCGCCGGGCGCCGAAATGGCGAGGTGGCGGGGTCACGGGGGCGGTGGCCGTCGTAAAGCAGCGCCCGCCCGGCCCTACTTCAGGCCGTCGAAGAAGGCGGGCGCGGCGGAGTCGTCCCAAAGCAGCACATTGCCGGCGTGCCCGGTGTCCATGGTGCCGGAGGTGGGCACGGTCTCGGACTCGGTGCCCAGCGCCATGCGCAACATCAGCCACGCGAGGTGCCAGACGTGGTCGCCGGAGTCGACGGTCAGCGCCTTCGCGCCGGTCGACCCGAGCCGGTACCAGCGCCAGGGGTTGAGCCAGACGGCGGGGGAGGTGAGGCGGCTCATCATGGCGCCCATGAATTCGCGCTGGCGGGCGACGCGGTCGAGGTCGCCTTGGGCGGTGGCGCGGGTGCGCACGTAGCCGAGGCCGGCGGCGCCGTCGAACTCCTGGCAGCCGGCCTGGATGTCGAGGCCGGCGAGGGGGTCCTGGATGGCTTCGGCGGGGCACATCTCGATGCCGCCCATCGCGTCGACGATGGACGCGAACCCGCCGAAGCCGATCTCGGCGTAGTGGTCGATGCGGATGCCGGTGTTGTGCTCGACGGTTTGGGCGAGGAGCTGGGCGCCGCCGAAGGAGTAGGCGGCGTTGATCTTGTTCTGGCCGTAGCCGGGGATGTCGACGTAGGAGTCGCGCGGCAGCGACACCAGGCGGCCCTTCCCGACCAGGGGGAAGTGGGCGATCATGATGGTGTCGGTGCGTTGCCCGAAGTCGCCGGCGCCGGTGGAGAGGGTGGCGGCGTCGTCGTCGCTGAGGCCGGCGCGGGAGTCGGAGCCGACGAGCAGCCAGTTGCTGGCCATCGAGCGCCCGGGGCGGTCGTTGCCGCCGGCGAAGGCGTCGACGCGGCCGAGGTTGAAGTCGACCCACATGGCTCCGGCGCCGGTGATCAGCAGCAGGACCAGCAGGAACGCCTTGATTTTGAAGCCGAGGTTGCGGGGCCTGCGGTCGCGGGGGCCGCGGTCGGATCGGCGGCCGAAGGGCAGTGCTTTACGACGCCCACCTCCCCGCCCTTCGCCCCTGTCCCCACGGTCGGCGGGGTCGCCGGAGCGGCGGGGGCGGTCGGCGTAGTCGCGGTCGGGGTCGTAGCCGCGGGGCGGGAAGCGGGGATCGTCCTGGCCGCGATACAGCGGGCGGCCGGAGGGAGCGCGGTCGGAACGTGCCCGGTCGGGAGTTGCTCCCTGGGAGGAAGCGCGGTGTGAGGCGCGGCCGGCGCGGGCGTCGTCAGGGCGCTGGTACATCTGCGTCTCGTTGGCGCGGGGCCGGGCTGCGCGGGAGCCGGCGGCGCCGGCACCAGCGGCACCGGCTGCACCAGCACCGGCGGCGCCCGCAGCGCGGGCACCGGCTGCACCGCTTGCGTGGCGGGCGCGGCGGCGATCGTCCTCGGCCCGCATCCGGCGGAGCTTCTCCACGTCGGCGCGGGTGAAGTAGCCCTCGGGAGTCCGTGGCCGGGCGGGACGTTCCGGCCGAGCCGCGCGGTCCTGTCGGGCCGAGCCTTCGGGCCGTGCGGAGCGTTCCGGCCGTGCGGGGCGATCCGGGCGCGACTGCCCCGACCGCCGGTAAATCGGGCGGCCGTACCTGTCGCGCAGGGGCTTGCCGTCGCGGCCGCGAACGATGTCGCGGTCGTCGCGGGGCTGATCGCTTCCATCCATGGCTAAAGACAATAGGGCAGGGCCCGGATGCGGGATAACGATGAAGGAGCACTCCGGCGTTCTAAGTCCCTTCCAGTTATCCGGCATCACCGCGCGACGGCGATTGACACCATTGTGGTAGCGCTTCTGCCACCAGTGTGGTAGCAATGAGGCATGGCGATCACATTGAGATTGACGGACCAGCAGGACGCACTGCTGTCGCGTCTCGCGGCGGAAGATGGAATCAGCAAGCAAGAGGCGACGGTCCGGGCGATAGAGTCTGAGGCTGAGCGTCGGCTGCAAGGGGCCCTGGTGGAAGAACTGTCCGAGAAGGCCCGCAATCGATGGGCTGATGTTCTGCGTCGGCTCGGCGAATGACTCTCTACCTGAACTTCGACGACGCACTGCGGCTAGTGCGTGATTTGGGCATCGGCCCGGTCGTTGACCCGGGCATTCTCGACTCTGCGCTCCATCGACCCCGCTCCGTTATTTACGGGGAGGAGGTCTATGGGGACATTGCCGCAAAAGCAGCGGTGCTCCTGGAGTCGATTGTTCGGAACCATCCGCTGGTGGATGGGAATAAACGGCTGGGCTGGCTGTGCGTGGTCGTCTTCTGCGGGCTCAACGGCGTGGATGTCGAGGCGCGCGATGACGACGTCTTTGACCTGGTGGTGGCTGTTGCCGAAGGGAAGGCGCCGTGGCCGGAAGTGGCCGAGAAGTTGCGGCCGATGCTCCGCCTGGCGTGAGTGTCGGCGGGCGCGGGCGGCGGGATTATTCTGGGAGCATGTTCGCCAAACGCTCCGGCACCGGGTGGGAGCGCCCGGCCGCGAAGACCGCCGGCACCGCCCACGAGGGCACGCCCTCCCACGTCAAGACCCGCCCCGGCGCACCCGCCGGCTTCTTCGCCCTCGAGGCCGCCGGCCTGCGCTGGCTCAAGGAACCCGAGGCGGACGGCGGTGCGCGCGTCGTCGACGTCCTCGACGTGGGGCGCAACAAGCTGGTGCTGCGCAAGATTGAGGCGGGGCAGGCGTCGTCAAGCAAGGCCCGGGCCTTCGGCGAAGCGCTCGCCCGCACCCACGACGCCGGGGCACCCGGATTCGGCGCCGCGCCCGCCGGGTGGGACGGCCACGGGTGGTTCGGCCCGCTCGACGACCCGCGGACCATGCGCCTGGCCCCGCGCGCGACGTTCGGCGAATTCTGGGCGCACGACCGCATCGCCCCCGCCGTCGCGGAACTCGGGAGGCGGCCGGGGACGTACGCGCCGGGGGAGATGGCGGTGTTCGAGAGGCTGATGGAGAAGCTCCTCGACGGCGAATTCGACGACGACGAAGCCCCCGCCCGCGTCCACGGCGACCTGTGGTGGGGCAACCTGATGTGGGACGACGCCGGCGCGATCCTCATCGACCCCGCCGCACACGGCGGGCACCGCGAGGAGGACCTGGCGATGCTCGGGATGTTCGGTGTGCCGCACCTCGATGACATCATCGCCGGCTACGAATCCGTCCACCCGCTGCCCGGGCGCGAGGCGCGGGCGCCGCTGCACCGGCTCTACGGGGTGCTCATGCACGCGGTGCTCTTCGGCGGCGGGTACGCGGGGCAGGCGCTGGAGATCGCGAAGCGCTACGCGTAGGGCGCGGGGGGTTGGCCGGGCGGGCCGGCGCGGGCCGGCTGGCGCCCGCCGGAATCGCGCCTCGGCCTGCGTTTCCCGCGCACGTACCGTGGGGGCATGAGCGCCACCGACGACGTCATCTATCTCGTCGCGCCGACGGGCCACCCGAATTTCGGCGACGAGTACATCGCGGCCGCGTGGCTGCGGACGCTGGCTCGCCGCCGGCCGCGTTCGCGCGTGGTCCTCGATTGCCCGAATCCGGGGCTCGCGGCGGTGCTCCACGCGGGATTGCATCCGCATCTGACGGTGACGGACACGCTGTTCCGGCTTGCCGAGGACGTCCGCCACGCCATCCCGGACGGCGACCGCCACTGGCTCGACGCCGCGCGCCGGGCGGAAGATGCGGTCGGTGACCTGCGGGTTCTCGCCGACATCGCCCCGCGTCTGGAGGCCGGCCTCGACCTGCTGCGCACCGCCACCACCATCCACGCCATCGGCGGCGGCTGGGTCAACGACATCTGGCCGGACAAGTCGGTGGTCCTCGCCGCCGCGTCCGCCATCGCGGAGCAGGGCCGCGCCGCCGGGCGCGAGGTCCGGCTGCTGGCCACGGGCATGGGGCTGGCCCCTGCCGGGCTTTACGACGAGACCATGTCCCGCACCTGGCCCCGATTCGACCTCGTCGACGTGCGCGATGAGGAGTCGATGGCTATTGCCGGCGCCGCGACCCGCGTCACGCACTCCGGCGATGACGCGTGGGTGGTGCTGGGCTCGGGCGATCTCGAGGACAACGGCCTCGGCGGCGGCGAGGCGACGCCCGCCCTCGACCGGCCGATCGTCGTCTGCCTGCAGGGCGATCTGCTCGGCGCACCATCTGCCGACGGTTCCGGCTCCGACTCAGCACCTGACTCGGCACCCGACGCCACACCTGACCCGGCCACAACCGACCCCGCCGTCGCCCTCGCCGAGGCCGCGATCTCCACGCTGCGCGGATGGTCCGTCGATGGCCGTCCGGTGGAGGGCCAGGATGTGGCGGTGGTCGAGGCGATCCCGGGCGTCGACAAGCAGGTGTGGCGTGAGATCACGCGTCGCGCACCTGATCTCGCGGATGGCGCGCATGTGGTGCGGTTCGCCGAGCTCTGGGACCGTGGCCTGCCGGCGCGGGCTGGGCAGCGGTGGCTGACCACGCGTTTTCACCCGCATCTCATCGCCGCGGCGCGCGGTGCCCGGGGCGTCGCGCTCGACGTGCACGTGCGGCGGTACTACTCCATCAAGCACGCGTCGGTGGTCGCGGCGGGCAGTGGGTGGCCGGTGGCCTCGCTTGACGACGCCCACGTCGCCGAACCCGGCCCCGGCATCCCGGCGGAGGTGGCCGAGCGCAACCGTGCGGCGAAGGCGGTGACGGTGGAGGAGGCGTATCCCGTGCCCGGCGTGATGAAGGGCGTCATCGCCGCCGCCGTGAAGGGTCGCCGCGCCGTGCACCGGATCGGCGGGGATCATCCCGGGGGGATGTGACCGTTCCGTTACACTTCGGTGTTTTCGCCCGTGCCCGTTGGGTTTTCAGGCGAACACATTCGGGCGGGGGTGGGAGGCGACACGCTGGTGGCGCGGGGGTAAATGGACTTTGGCGGGGGCCGTCCCTAGTCTGATCACGGCTTGATAACGGAGCGGTTACGAACTGCTCACCACGACATCGCTCTCCCGACCAGAAAGTCGACTCATGGGTTACACCGGACGTCACCGCAAGATCAGCTCCTCGAAGATCGCCACGCGCCACATCGCGCTGGGCGCCGTCCTCGCGGGCATCGCCACCACCGGTGGCGCCGCCACCGCGACGGCCTCGCCCATCTCGAACGTGGCCGGCATCGCGCAGGAGATCCTCGGCGGCGCCGTCCAGGGTGCGGCCCCGGCCGCCGTGCAGTCCGTGGTCCGCCCGACCGACGGCACCAAGACGTCCGGCTACGGCCCGCGCTGGGGCACGATGCACAACGGCATCGACATCGCCAACGCCGTCGGCACCCCGATCTACGCCGTCATGTCCGGCACCGTCATCGATTCCGGTGCGGCCTCCGGCTACGGCAACTGGATCCGCATCCGCCACAACGACGGTGCCGTGTCCGTCTACGGCCACATGGAGACCCTGTCCGTCACCGTCGGCCAGGCCGTCTCCGCCGGCCAGTACATCGCGGGCATGGGCAACCGCGGCCACTCCACCGGCTCGCACCTGCACTTCGAGATCCAGCCCGACGGCTCCACCCCGGTCGACCCGGAGCCGTGGTTCGCCGAGTACGGCATCCACTTCTAGGCGGCTCGGCGCAGCGCAAGCGTCGATGTGGGCGAGCCGGGGTGGCTAGCCGTTGGGGGCGCATCCGCTAATGGGGAAGATTTCCGGCAAAGGTTGCGCCTTAATGAAATGAAGCATTGCGCAATGAAGCGGATATGACTACGTTCCTCTTAAGGGGTCGGGAAGGCCTCTCCACGCCGGTCACCCAGGGATTTGGGATCGGCGTGATCCAGCCTTCGAAGGGGTCACGTGGCGCGCACATTTCGAGTGGATGGCGCGACGTACCGCTACCGCCGGGCGAAAGCCGAGGTACTGAACCACATTGACGTGGAGATGACTCCCGGGCCGGTGCTCCTTCTCGGACGCAACGGCGCGGGCAAGACCACCCTGCTGAAACTCATCGCGGGCTTGATCAGGCCAACCGCCGGCAAGGTCAGCGCCGACGGCAGGGTCGTGTACCTCCCGCAGAAGTTTGTTGCCGTCAATGGATTCACGTGCCATGACTACGTCGCGTACGTGGCTTGGCTCAATGGCAGGCCGCGCGCCGCGGCGAAGCGCGATGCCGCCGGGTGGTTGGGAAAAGTGGGTTTGGCCGACCTCGTGGATCGCCCCTGCCCCGACCTCAGCGGGGGACAGCAGGCGCGGCTCGCGCTTGCGATGGCGCTGAACTCGGGAGCCGACCTCGTGCTTCTCGACGAGCCCGGTGCATCGCTCGATCCGCTCAGCAAAGAGACGCTGCGAGGCCTGTATCAGCTCGTGGTCGACTCGGGCAGCGCATTGGTCGTCTCCAGCCATGACCCGACGGACATTCATGGGCCATTCCACCGCATAGTCATCATCGATGGAGGCCGAGTCGTCTTCGATGCGGGGCCGACGGAGTTCAAGAGTTCGACGCATGCGGATCCGTTGGTCGCCGCGTTCGCCCGGTCCATGCATCCCGGGGCAGGTGAAGTGCGGTGACGAGGACATTGCGGGTTCTCCACCGCCCTTCGTGGTGGCTGCCGCCAGTGATGCTGCTCTTTTGCCTGTACGCGGCGCTGCTGAATCCGATCCCCAATGCGCGGCCCGAAACCGTCGGGGCAACGGCTCTTCAGGCGCTGACGTACTTCATCAGCGCACTGTGCGTGTGTGCGGCATGGGAAGCGGTTCGTTTTCGCGCAATCGCATCGGGCCTGGCTCGGCCGCCGAGCCTGCTCAAGCTCGTGCTCGATAGGTTGTGGCCGCTGTGGATGTGGACGGCCGTTGCCTTCCTGCTGCTGTGCCTTGATCAGGGTTCGCGTGCGGGCTCCGTTGTCGTGCCGCATCCGCTGACGATGGTTCTCGCCGCCGTTCTCGGGATCGTGTGGCCGATCGTCGGATTGGCATTCGGGTTGCGGCTGCCCCGGGCGGTTGGCCTGGTGCTCGCGGCCGCGATCCCCTTCACCGTCACGTCGTTCGCGTGGTCGCTCCCGGACTACCGGTGGCGCCACATGTTCGGGGTGCCGACCGGGTGCTGCAACACCTCGGCCACGATCAGCTCGGACATGGTGCTCGCGTCCATGCTGTGTCTCGGTGCCATCGCGCTGTCGTCGATTGCGGTGATCGGCCTCATGCGCGGTCGCCGCGAGATACCGGGTGCCCGGCTTCCGGCGGGCATGGGGCTGGCGATCATCGTTGTCGCAGGAACGGCGATCCTCGGGGCAAATTCCGTCGCGGTGGGTATGCACAATTTCGTCGCGCAGCAGTCCCGGGGCATCGACGAGATGGTGTGCAGCGAGGGGATCTGCCATTGGCCCGAGGCGACGCCCGAACAAATCCGCGCGAACCGTGCCGCCTTTGACATGCTCGCGTCATCGATGCCGCCGGAGTGGCTTCCCGACGACAAGCCCCTGATCATGCCCGACCAGCAGTATCGATACGGCGCCATCGACTTGACGCTGGAAGAGTACGGGCCGATCGGGGCCCCGCTCCGATTCATCGAGTACACCGATCCCGTGGAGATCCATCGGTCGTACGTGGATCTGCTTTTCCGCCGGGTGGGGCGTGGCGATGCGACGAACGCCGAAGCTTCCGAGTGGTGGGAGTGGGCATCCCGGCGAACTTCTCCCGCGACGCCCGAGGAGGTGTTCGCGTGGGTCGAGTCGACGAGGGCTCCGTGAGCGAATCGCCGTCGCACGATGACGCCGCCGGCGGCAACCCTGGCAGCGCGTCAGGCGACCCGGTCGGGTACTGGATCGGATGCTACTGCCGTGGGCATCGGCTTCCGTTGGCCATGGCGATGGCCTGGGGCGCGGCGGCGGTTTCGGCTCTGATCGGCGACACCGTGCTGCCCATCCCACTGTCGCTGTCCGGGATCGCGCCGCCGATCACCGTCGATGCCGCTTTGGCCCTGGTGGTGGCGGCGGCCGTGGGCATCGCCGTGGTGACGCCGTTGAGCTACTTCGAGGAAGCGTCCTCGCCGTTGTGGAGGATCGCGGATGCCCTGGTCATCGTCGTACTCGTCGTCCCGTCGATCATCGTTGCGCTGGCATCGACCGGCGACGGGTGGATTGCCCGGAACGTCGCGGTGAATCTGACGCTCGCCTTTCCCCTGGCTGCGGTGTTCGGCATCGGTACGGCGATGGTGGTGCTGGGCAGTTGGATGGTCCTCCAATGCGCCGTGTACGGCGGAGTTCACGGGCCGGTCGGCATCGTGTTCACCGTGATCATCAGAGAGACCCCGGGCTTCGTCATGCCCGTCATGTTTCTCGCGGCGGCGACGATGTGGTGGGCATGCGGCGCCCGGATCAAACGCGGCGCGTTGGTCGCTCCCAGCGACTGATCCCGCACACCCCGGCCACGCACACCCCGGCCCCTTTTTCCGGCCGTTCCACCCCGGCCGCTCTTATCCCAGCGACTCCAGCCACGGCGCGACCAGGGGGTAGCCCGTGAAGGCGACGGCGTCGATGAGGAAATGCGCGATGACCAGCGGCCACACCCGACCGGTGCGCAGGAACCACGCGGCGAAGATGACGCCCATGGCCACGTTGCCGAACCCCGCGCCGACGCCCTGATACAGGTGGTACGCGCCGCGGAGCAGCGCCGATGCCGCGATGATGGCGGCGATGGTGGTGCGCGCGGGGACGTCGTCAAGCGACCCCCGGCCCCACAGCTGCCGCAACCTGACCACGAGCCAGCCGACGACGACCAGCTCCTCGGCCACCGCATTCGCCGCCGCCCACCCGAGCAGCGGCACGGCGGTGATCGCGGTGACGCCCATCGCGGCGGGGTCGATCGGCCGCCCGAACCCCGCGACGACGCCGACGACGTAGAGCCCCATGCCGGGCACGCCGATCAGCGCCGCCAGGCCCGCGCCCCACGCCCAATCGCCGGCGCGCATCCGGCCGGGCATGCCGCGGATGCCGTCGGCGCGCAGGAGGTACCAGGCGAGGCCTCCCCACGCGAGCAGCCCCGCGATGCGGATCAGGTGCAGCGCGCCGTTGAGCCACGGGTCGTCGGCCAGCGCATCGTTGAGCGACACCGGCTGATCGCGCAGCGGGCCGTCCGCCAGCGCGCCGATCAGCCGCACGATCGCATTGAGCGCCGACGTCCCGAACGTCACCGCCAGCACCACCAGGATCTCCGCCTTCAGGCGGCGAGGTCCCGGGGTGCGGTGATTGCTTGACGACGCCACCGTCATCGCCCCGCGCCCTCATCTTCGCGGCGGCCGGACAGTGCGATGGCGCGCTCGGCGGCGTGGAGGTCCGCCGCCGGGTCGACCAGGTCGGCGGCCAGGCGCAGCAGCGCGAACTCGTCGCAGCGAACCGCCCCGACGTGCACCGATGCGCCGGCGCCGCCGAAGGGCAGCGACAGCCCCGCCCAGCCGGTGAGGTTCCACAGCGACAGCCACGGCGTCCATTCGGTCTGCGCCAGAAAATTCTCCTCCGGCGCCATCGCGGCGAAGTGCCCGATCGGCGGCGGGTCGAACGCCAGCGTCGGCGTGATCACGGCGTCGACGTCCCACCGCTCGTGGACGGCCTCGCCGAGCCCCAAGCGCGTGCGGTGGTGCGCCGCGGCTGCCTCGTCGCCGACGGCGGTGCCGCGCTCGCGTACCCAGCGCACCATCGGCGAGAAGTCGCCGTCGGGCAGCCGCGACGCGAAATACGCCATGACCTCGGTGAACGTATGAAAAATATCCGGCCCATCCGGCGCATACGGCGCCGGCACCTCCACGACCTCGTGCCCGGCGTCGGCCAGCCGGTCGGCCGCCGCCAGCGCCGCCTCGCGCCAATGCTTGTCGACGCCCACCTCCGCATGGAACGGCCGCACCGTCACCCCGACGCGCAGCCGGCCGGCGGGCGCGGGCGCCGCATCCGAGGGGGAGGGGAGGTTGGCGAGGAGTGCGGCGTCGTCAAGCGAACGCGTGAGAAAACCCGCCGTGGCCAGCCGACCCCCGCGGATGTCGTGCGCGGGCTTGAGGCCTACGAGCCCGCACGCCGCGGCGGGCACGCGGATGGAGCCGCCGCCATCGGAGCCCAGCGCCGCGGCCACCGCACCCGACGCCACCGCCACCGCCGACCCGCCCGACGACCCGCCCGGCGTGCGGCCCGGGCGCAGCGGATTGTCCGGCGCCGGCAGGCCCGTCGGCTCGGTGTAGGCCGTCGCGCCCATCTCCGACGTCGCCGTCGTCGCCGGGATCGTCGCCCCGCGCGCCAGCAGCCGCACCACCGGGTCGGCGGTGTGGTCGGCCGTCCGCGCCAACCGTGACGACCCGAACGTGCAGGTCACGCCATCGATCGTGTACAAGTCTTTGATGGCGACGGGCAAACCGGTGAGGGGGCGGGCGTCGTCAAGCGACGGCGGCCCGGAAGCACTCGGACCCGAAGCGAGCCTGGCATCGACGCCCTCCGCCGTGGCGCGCGCGAGCTCCGGCGTCAACGTGGCCACGCCCGTGACCTCCGGCGGACCCGCGAGCGTCCGCACCGCAGCCCGCGCAACCTCCACCGCCGACACCGCCCCCGACTCCACGGCGGCGACGACGCCACCGGCGGCGGACGGATCGGGCGCGCGGGTCATGGGCGAAAGTCTAACGGGCCACTTAGTCTGGAGGGCATGACCACCGTGACCTACCTGGGCCCCGCCGGAACCTTCACCGAGGCGGCCCTGCTGGCGATGGCGCGACGGGGCGAAATCGGGCCGGGGGGCGGCGAAGGGGCCGGCTCCGGCGGCCCCGGCGGCGATCTGGAGACCGTGCCCGTCGACAGCCCCGGCGCCGCGCTCGCCGCCGTGCGCAAGGGCGACGCCGACTTCGCGTGCGTGGCCATCGAGAACAGCGTCGACGGGCCGGTGACGCCGACGTTCGACGCGCTGACGCTGGGGCCCGAGCTGCAGATTTACCGCGAGACGGAAATCGGGGTGGAGTTCTCCATCCTCGTGCGGCCGGGGACGGATCCGGCGTCGATCCGGAGCTTCACCACGCATCCCGTGGCATACCCGCAGGTCAAGCAGTGGGTCGACGCGAACCTGCCCGGCGTGGACTTCCACTCGGCATCGTCGAACGCTGCGGCGGCGCACCTGGTGGCCGACGGGGTGCACGACGCGTGCGCCGCGCCGGCGCGGGCCGGGGAGCTGCTGGGGCTCGAGGCGATCGCCGAGGGCGTCGCGGACGTGCGCGGCGCCCGCACCCGATTCGTGCTGGTCGGGCGCCCCGGCGTGCCCACCGCGCGCACGGGCGTCGACCGCACCAGCGTGTCCTTCACCCTGCGCAACGAGCCCGGCACGCTCATGCGGTCGATGAACGAGTTCGCCGTGCGCGACGTCAACCTCACCCGCATCGAGTCGCGGCCGACGCGCGAGTCGATGGGCGCGTACCGGTTCCACATCGACGTCGCCGGGCACATCGACGACCCCGCGGTCGCCTCGGCGCTGGCCGCGCTGCACCGGCGGGCCGCCGACCTGCGGTTCCTCGGGTCGTGGCCGGCGGCGCAGGGGTCGGCGAGCATCGACGCCGGCCCGCCCGACGTCACCGACGCCCTCGACTGGGTGGCCGAGCTGAAGGAAGGGAAACGACGATGAGCAGCTTCGACGGCAACTTCGCCGCCGGCGAGGACCACTCCCTGGAGGAGTCGGTCGGCCGGGCGCATCGCGGCGAGGATCGGCTGATCCTCATCCGCCACGGCCAGACCCACGCGAACATCGCCCGCATCCTGGACACCGCCCTGCCCGGGGCGCCGCTGACCGACCACGGGATGATCCAGGCGCGGCGGCTGGGGCGGGTGCTGTTGCCGTCGTGGGAGCGGATGAGCGAGATCGTCACCTCCCACGCCCTGCGCGCGCGGCAGACCGGCGCGGGCTCGGTGGCGGGGCTGCATCATTTGGCGGGGCCGGGTGTGCGCCTGCGTCACGAGGCCGGTCTCCACGAGGTCCAGGCCGGCGAGATCGAGGGCCGCAGCGACTTCGACGCCCACCGCCGTTTCATGGAGATCTTCCACGGTTGGCTCCACGGCGACTTCGCCGCGAAGGTCCCCGGCGGCGAGTCCGCCGACGATGTCCTCGCCCGCTACCTGCCGGTATTGCGGACGCTAGTCGCGGAGGGCCGCGATGGGTCCCCCACGTCTTCGCTTGACGACGCCCCCTCCTCCCCCTCCGACACGCCCACCCCGTCGGCAGGGGCCACCGATTTCGGCGCGCGAGATTCCGGTGCCGGAGCTGCCGGCGCTGGAGATGCCGGTGCAGGAGCTGGCGGCGCTGGAGATGCGGGCCGCAACATTGTCGTGGTCAGTCATGGCGCGGCGATTCGCCTGATCGCGCAGCATTTGGCGAACATCGAGGGCCAGTTCATCTTCGACAATCCGCTGCCGAATGCGGCGCGGGTGGAGTTGGTGCGCGACGTCGATGCCGGCGATGGCGACAAGGCGGGGTCCTGGAAGCTGGCGCGCTGGGGCGAGCTGAGCAACGAGCCCGAGGAGCGGTAGAACCCGCGCCCGCTGGCCCCGCCCCGCATCTTCGCACTCCGAGATCTTCCGCCTCCGCGCCTCCGTGCCCCGCGCCCGCCGAAACGGTGCCCGCTGGTCACTCGCCCGCTGATGCCGCCCCACCCCAACGCCGCAGATACCTACGTTTCGGCCAGATACTAACGTTCAAACGTAGGTACCTGGCCGAAACGTAGGTTTCTGTGGATGAGGCGGCGTTGCGGTGGAGGCGGGGCCGGCCGTCGCCCCCAGAGCGGCAGAGAAAGTGGTCCAGCGGACAGAAAGACGTGGTTGACCAGCTCTTTCTGTTCACTGGGCGTCTTTCTGCGTGGGGCGTGGCCGGGGTGAAGCGGCGGGAGCTGGATGAAGAGGTGGGACCGGGGCGAAGGTGGGGGGCGGGCCCGGACGCGCGGCCGGGCTATCCGTACCCGAGGCGGTCGAGGTCGTCCTCGTCCATGCCGAAAAAGTGCCCCACCTCGTGCAGCACGGTGACGCGGATCTGCTCGACCAGCATCGACTCCGACACGCAGTAGTCGCACAAGGCATCCCGGTAGATGTGGATGCAATCCGGCGGCCCCCAATGGTCGGCGGTGCGCTCGGTCAGCGGCACGCCCTCGTACAGGCCCAGCAGGCTGGGGACCTCGGGGTTGCGCGGGGCGACGAGGATGACCACGTTGCCCATCATGTCCAGGAACTCATCGGGGATGAGGTCGATGGCCTCGTCGACGAGCTCGTCGAAACGCTCCTCGGATACGTCGATCACGGTTTCACCTCATCTGCGGTCACTGCGGCCAACCGGGGGAGGGGTGGGCGTCGTCAAGCGAAGGGCCCTCAGTACCCGGCACCCGACCCGTCGACGGTGCCGGTCGGGGCGCCGGCACCGGGCGCGGTCTGCTGCGGCGGCGGCGCGCCACCCTCCTCGCGCAGGGGGTTGCGCGGCGGCGGCGGCACCTTCGGCTCGCCGTTGATGGTGAACTCGCCGCGCGCCGACCCCGCCAGGGAGGAGAAGCCGCCGTAGCCGTTGTCCTTCATCAGCCAGCAGTTCACGGAATGCGTGCCGGCGTCGTAGGACTCGGGGGCGATGGTCATCCAGAACGGCAGCAGCGTCGACTGGTACAGGGCTTCCTCGCCGCCGAGGAATTCCTCGGCCGCGGTGACGCACGCCTGGCTGAGGTGCTCGTTCTGCTCCTCGATGGTGGGCGTGCGGTCGGGGAAGGTGTCGCGCAGGTCGAACAGGCCGACGGCTTCGAGCAGGTGGGGTTCGGCGCAGTCGATGGGCTGCAGGCCGCCGGAGTCGTCGAGGGCGACGCATTCGCCGGGCTGGACGACGTTGGCCTGGTCGAGGTCCGCAACGCGGCCGCTGACCTGCGTCGGGGCGCCGTCGGGGAGGGTGGGTTGGAGGCCGCAGAGCATGGTGCGGTCGCCGTCGGCCCAGGAGATGCTGGGCGGCAGGATCGGGGAGGGGACGAATCGGCCCTGCGGGTCGAGTTTGCCGTCCATGTATTCCTGCACGGGTTGCTGGCAGACGGCGTCGCGCAGCTGGAGCAGGGTTTCCTGGTCGGGTTCGGGGGCGTCTTCGTCGAATTGGCCGGCCCAGGCTTCGACGTTGCGCAGGTCGACGCGGTCGGCGACTTCGTAGCGGTGTTCCTGGGTGCAGGGCACGACGAGGAAGTTGCTGACGGTGCCGTCGTCGGCAATGTCCCAGGTGAGGCAGTCGCCGACGCCGGCGTTGGTGAAGGCGGCGGCTTCGACGTCTTCGACGGTGGTCGTGGTGGGGGTTGCGCCGCCGCCGGTGTCGGGGATGTCGGCGGGGCCCTGCCACCAGGCGGTGAGGCCGGCGCCGACGAGCATCGCCACGGTGGTGACCCGCAGGCCCCATCCGTCGCGCGTGCCGTTTTTGATCCGTCGCTCACCCATCCCTGCCATTGTGCATCACTCGGGCGGGCGGGCACGCACGGCTATGATTTCCGCCATGCCTGTTTTGCCGCGTTCGCCTCGCCCGTCCCCCATTTTCGGGGTGGCGCGGGGCCCGGGTTCCGGGGGTTGCTTGACGACGTCCACCGCCGATCCCCTCCGCCCCGCCCGATGAATTGGGCGGCTTTTTCGGCGATGCTGGGCCTCCACGTCGTGGGCATGACGTCGCCGGGCCCGGATATTTTCCTGATCCTGCGCATGGCGACGCGATCGCGGAAGCATGCGTTGGCGGCGGTGGCGGGGATCGTCACCGGGGCGACGGTGTGGGTGACGCTGACGGTGGTGGGCGTGGCGGCGGTGCTGTCGGCGACGCCGGCGCTGATGGGCGCGATCCAGCTGCTCGGCGGGGCGTATCTGGCGTACATGGGGTCGCGGATGTTGCTCGGCGCGGTCCGCGGGATCCGGGAGCTGCAGCGCGGCGGGGCGCCGGCGGTGGGGGCGGCGGCGCTGGGCAGCCTGGGCGGCGCGTACCGGCAGGGGCTGCTGACCAACCTGTCCAACCCGAAGATCGTCCTGTTCTTCGCGGCGGTGCTGTCGCAGTTCATGCCGGTCGGCGCGCCGTGGTGGGTGCAGCTGATCTACATTGCGGCGCTGCTGGTCAGCGCCATGCTGTGGTTCGGGTTCATCGCGGTGACGGTGTCCACGGACGTCGTGGTGCGCCGCCTGGTCACCGCCGGGCCGTGGATCGACCTGGCCGCCGGAATCGTCTTCGCCGTCCTCGGCGCCGCATTCGTGGTGCAGGGCGTGGCGACGTTGACCTGATCGCCACCGCCCCGCGACCCCCGCGGAGCCGGGACGGAACGGGCGGACCGGGTGCCGGTGGCCGTCGCAAAGCAGGGTTCGCGCGGTTGGCCGGAAAACGCCGCGGCCCTCCGGGTACCCTGGGCACGTGATCGATCTGAAATTCCTCCGCGACAACCCCGACGTCGTCCGTGAATCGCAGCGCACCCGCGGCGAGGACCCCGCCCTCGTCGACCAGCTGCTCGACGCCGACGCCCGCCGCCGCGACGCCATCGCCAACGCCGATGCGCTGCGGGCGGAGCACAAGGGCTTCGGCAAGAAGATCGGCGCCGCCTCCAAGGACGAGCGCCCCGCGCTGCTGGAGGAGGCCAAGGCATTCTCCGGCCGCGTCAAGGACGCCGAAGCCGAGCAGCGCGACGCCGAAACCGCCGTCCACGAGCTGCAGATGCGCCTGGGCAACGTCGTCGCCGGCGCGCCCCCCGGCGGCGAGGACGACTACGTGGTCCTCGAGCACGTCGGCGAGATCCCCGAGTTCGACTTCGAGCCGAAGGACCACCTCGACCTCGGCGAATCGCTCGGGCTCATCGACATGGAGCGCGGCGCGAAGGTCTCCGGATCGCGGTTCTACTTCCTCACCGGCGCCGGCGCGATGCTGCAGCTCGGGCTGCTCAACCTCGCCGCGCAGAAGGCCGCGCAGCACGGCTTCCAGCTGATGATCCCCCCGGTGCTCGTCCGCCCCGAAACCATGGCCGGCACCGGCTTCCTCGGCGCTCACGCCGACGAGATCTACCACCTGGAGGAAGACGACCTCTACCTCGTGGGCACCTCCGAGGTCGCCCTGGCCGGCTACCACGCCGACGAGATCATCGACCTGTCCGACGGCCCCGTGCGCTACGCCGGCTGGTCGTCCTGCTTCCGCCGCGAAGCCGGGTCCTACGGCAAGGACACCCGCGGCATCCTCCGCGTCCACCAGTTCGACAAGGTGGAGATGTTCTCCTACTGCAAGCCGGAGGACGCCGCCGCCGAGCACGAGAAGCTGCTGGCCATGGAGCGCGACATGCTCGCCGCCGTCCAGGTGCCCTACCGCATCATCGACGTCGCCGGCGGCGACCTCGGCTCGTCCGCGGCCCGCAAGTTCGACACCGAGGCGTGGGTGCCCACCCAGAACACCTACCGCGAGCTGACGTCGACCTCGAACTGCACCACCTTCCAGGCCCGTCGCCTGAAGACCCGCTACCGCGACGACAACGGCGGCACCCGGTTCTGCGCCACCCTCAACGGCACGCTGGCCACGACCCGCTGGCTCGTCGCCATCCTGGAGAACAACCAGCGCGCCGACGGCTCCGTCGTGGTGCCCGAGGCCCTGCGCCCGTTCGTCGGCCGCGACGTCCTCGAGCCCGTCGCGCCGAAGAAGTCGCCGGGCAAGAAGGCACCGGGCAAGAAGGCTCCGGGCAAGAAGTCCGAGGCCGCCCAGAACCCCACCACCGCCGAGTAGAAGGGCCGACGCCGCAGATGACCTTCGATGAGTCGAAGTACACGAAGATCAAGGGCTTCACGGTCCCGAAGTCCTTCCGCCCGGCGGCGCCGACCGCGGAGGCGAAGGAGTGGTTCTACGGGCGCACGATCCTGCCCGCCGCGATCAACTACATGCGGTTCCAGGGCCTGGACATCACCGTCGAGGGCGCGGAGAACATTCCCACCGACGGCGGCGCGATGGTCGCGGTGAACCACACCAGCTACTTCGACTTCATCCACGGCGGCATCCCGGCGTACCTCAACGGCCGCCGCCTGGTGCGGTTCATGGCGAAGAAGGAGATCTTCGACAACAAGATCGCCGGCCCGCTGATGCGCAAGATGAAGCACATCGAGGTCGACCGCTTCGCCGGCCGCGGCGCGTACGAGGAGGCGGTGCGCCGCCTGCGCGCCGGTGCCCTGGTGGGCATTTTCCCGGAGGCCACGATTTCGCGGTCGTTCGAGATCAAGGAGATGAAGACCGGTACCGCGCGCCTGGCCGACGACGCCGGCGTGCCCATGGTCCCGGTGGTCATGTTCGGTTCGCAGCGCGTGTGGACGAAGGGCCACAAGAAGCACCTCGGCCGCGTCAACGTGCCCATTTGGATCCGCGTCGGCGAGCCGATCTGGACCACGGGCGATGCGGTCGCGGACACGAAGACGCTTCACGACGCCATGGCCGAACAGCTCTCCGCCCTGCGAGCCGATTACATTGACCGCTACGGCGACGCGCCCGGCGCCTACTGGATGCCGGCGTCGCTCGGCGGCTCCGCGCCGACGCTGGAGCAGGCCAATGAGATGGACGAGAAGCTGCGGCTCGAGCGCATCGCCAAGCGCGACGCCAAGCTGATCAAGGAGGGCAAGGAGCCCATCGGCGACACGAAGGCCAACGGTGCCGCCGGCCGCGGCGGCGACGGCGACGGAGGGTTCGGCGACGGCGGCGGCAATGGCGGTGGCAACGGCGGCGGCAACGGCCCCGCCGGAGCGTCCGACGCCGACCCCCGGGAGCGCTGACCGGCCGTGGCCGACGAGGTTCCCCGGGGCCCCGGGGAGGAGGGCGCATCGGGTGGGCGGGGGCCGTCGCAAAGCAATGGCGGCGCACTGCCGCCGCTGCTGGTGGCCTCCGACATCGACGGCACCCTGCTCGACTCGCGTGACCGCGTGTCGCCGAGGCTGAAGGCGGCGCTCGGCCGCATGATCCGCCGCGGCGTGCCGCTGACGCTGGCCACCGGCCGGCCCGCGCGATGGCTGCAACCCGTGCTCGAGCAACTGCCCGTGCGGCCCGTGTGCGTGTGCGGCAACGGCGCCGTGCTGTACGACTCCGGCCGCGACGTCGTCCTCGCCGACCACAGCCTGCCGTCGGACGTGCAGGCCGAGATCGTGGCCATCGCCCGATCCGCCATGGCCGACGTCGGGCCCGTCGGCGTCGCCGTCGAGCGCGCCGGGCGGTCGGCGCTGGACCCGTCCGACGAGCTTTTCGTCGTCGGGCCGGCCTACGCCCACGCGTGGGAATCGACCGAACACGGCATCTGCGAGGAAATCGAGATGATGTCCGAGCCGGCGACGAAGATGCTGCTCAGCAACCCGGGGATGGCCAGCGCCGAGCTGCACTCCATCATCGCGCCGCACATCCCCGCCGACCTGGCGCACGTGACGTACTCGATGCCGGAGGGGCTCATCGAGGTATCCGCGCCGGGCGTGACCAAGCGCGCCGGGCTGGAGCAGCTCGCCGAGCTGGTCGGCGCGACCGCCGCGGACGTGGTGTGCTTCGGCGACATGCCCAACGACATCGAGATGCTGCGGTGGGCCGGCATCGGCGTGGCCATGGGCAATGCGGCGCCGGCGGTGCGGGAGGTCGCGGACGAGGTCACCGCCACCAACGACGACGACGGCGTGGCGAGGGTCCTCGAGCGCTGGTTCTAGCGGGCTCGGCGCCACTCCGGCACCACCTCGGCGTTCTGCCCGCGCCACTCCAGCACCCGCACATCCCCGCGCCAGATTCCTCCCGCACATCCCCGCGCCACTCCAGCACCACCCGCCCCAGGAGTACCACGCAGCGGTGATCGCGGCTCGGCGCCGCGGGAGTTATCCGACGAGCGCAGCCGCACGATTTCGCGTCCTGCGGTTATAACGACGTTCACTCGTCCAGTGGCTGCATCCGTCGGATAAGGGGTTGGCGCGGAGCTTCGGGGCGGCGGAAACATTGCGGACGGGGGCGAAGGGCGCACGCATCGGGGTCGGCGCGGGGCTGCGGGGCCGCGGAACCATCGCTGGTCGAGCCACGGCAACTAAACCCCGACATGAACGGCACTAACTGCCGACGCTTCCGGGGTTTGGTGCAACGAAATCGCGGAAGCGTCGGCAGTTAGTGCCATTAACCACGGGGTCGGCCGGCGATGTGGCTGGGAGCGTGGTGCGGTGGAGGTGGTTTGCGATGTCTCGGCGGGGGCGGCATTCCGTCGTAAAGCAAGGAAGCGGGGCGCGCACCGGCCGAAACCGATGCGCGCCCCGCCATCCAGCGTGGTGACCTGCTACTTCAGGTCGACCTTCACCTCGCCCGTCGCCTGATCGACGGTGACGGTGCCGCCCTGGAACTCGGCCTTCTCGACGCCATCCTCGACGGTCTGCGTCGACGTCGGGGCGCCGAGCTCGCCGATCTCGAAGCCCTGCTTCGCCCACGCATCCGCGATCGCGCCCCACAGCGCGACGGAACCGGTGGTCTCGGAATCGGTGATGATGCCCTCGTCGAACTTCACGTAGCGCAGCGTGTCCGCGCGGCCCTGCGGGTTCGCGACGGTCGCGCCCGTCTGGATGCCGGTCTGCGCCTCGCCGAGGACATCGCCGAACGTCTCGACGACGCTCTGCCACTCGGCCGCGAGATCGTTCTCCTCGTCGATGGCCATGATCTTCTCGGCCAGCACCGGGATGTCATCGATGGAGGGTCCGTCCTCGATCGACTTGCCGACGGCATCGAAAATCGCATCCGCCGACTGCCCCAGGCCCGGCGTGCCCAGGACACCGAACGCGGCGGCGAGGATGGAACGCGCGCCGGAGACGACGGTCATGGCGTCATCCTCGGAGATCGAACCGGACTCGCCGGTGTTGGTGCCGCCGGTGCCGGTGCCCGTGCCGCCGGTGTTGTTGCCGCCAGTGTTGCCCGTGCCCGGAGTGTTGGTGTTACCGGTGCCGGGGCGAGTGGTGCCGCCGGTGTTGTTGCCGCCGGTGTTGCCGGTGCCCGGGGTGGTGTTGTTGCCGCCGGTGCCGCCCGGCGTCACGCCCGTGCCCAGGCCATCGCGGCCCGGGACGTCGATGGTGATGCCGGTGTCTCCGGTCGGCGCCTCATTGGAGACGTTTCCGCGGGTCAGCGAGTCGTACTTCTGCTTGGCGATGTTGCGGATGTTGCCCATCTGCGCGTAACCGGCATTGCCCGGGCACGTGGTGTTGCCGACGTCGCGGTGCGCGAAGATGTTCGGCAGCTTCACCTGGGTTCCGTACGCGTACTTGGTGTACGACGAACCGCCCGACGTCAGCGTCGTGGACCCCTTCGGATCCACGCCGGCGACCTTGTGGCGCCAGCCGAGCATGTTGCCCACCGAGTTGATCATCGCCTGGGTCGGCTGGACGGACGAGTAGTCGCCCATCATCGAAATGCCCCAGGTGTTCTTGTTGAAGCCACCCGCGTGCGCGCCCTGGACGTTCTTGTCCAGACCGCCGTACCGGCCCTCGTAGATGTTGCCGAACTTGTCGACCATCGCGTTGTAGCCCACGTCGCACCAGCCCAGCGTCTGCGCGTGGTACTGGTACACGCCGCGCACGATGCCCGCGGCCTGCGCCTGGGTGTAGTTGTTCGAGCCCGCGGTGTGGTGGACGGTCGTCGCCTTGACCGAATCGTCGTACGTCGCATTGCGGCAGCGGGCGTTCTCGTTGGCGCCCCAGCCGGCGCGGGTGATCACGCGCGGCATGCCGGTGAGGTTCTTCGCGTCGACGATGGGGTCGATCGCGTCGCCCTCCTGGGCATTTCCGTCGATGAACACGGCCTCGACGTCGTCAAGCGGGACCTCGTCGTTGACGGCCTCGATGTCGCGCCACTGCGGCACGTCGTTGACCGTGAGGCCGTTGGCGCCCTCGGACTCCTTGACGTCGCGGGCGCGCAGGCCGGAGGAACCGCCGCCGATCTCGGCCGGCTCGCCGTCCTCGGTGCGATCGCCCAGGCTGCCGGCGCCGCCGGGGATGCCCTGGCCCTCCGCGGAACCGGTGTCGCCGGCCGCGTCGCCCTGGTCCTCGGAGCTGCCGGTCACGTCGCCGATCTCGCCGGCCTCGCCGGCGTCGCCCGTGCCGCCGCCGGAGCTGCCCGCGCCGAGGAAGTCCTCGAGGCGGCTGCGCTCGTCGTCGGTCAGGTCGGCGGAGCCCACGATGTCGTCCAGCGTCACGCCGGAACCCGGGCCGAAGACGTTGAGGCCGTGGGTGGAGATCTGCACGGCCGTCGTCGGCTCGATGAACACGAGCTCGGTGCCGTTGAGGCCGTTGCCCTCGCCCTCGGCGGGGTAGTGCGGCTCGGCGCTGTACCACTCCGACCAGGTGCCGTCCGGGCGCAGGGCACGGAAGTAGCTTGCGACGTCGGCCGACCCGGTCCAGGTCAGCGCGAACATGGAGAATTCCTCGTCGCGCCGCAGCTCCTTGACCACGCCGCGCGACGGGTGGTTCTCGTCGACGATGGACTGGGTTGCGATGGCCGCGTCCTCCACCAGCACCGAAGAGCCGGTGGACAGGGCGACCTTGTCGATGAGCGCGTCGATCGGGCCACGGCCATTGTCCTCGACGAGGTCGATGGCGGCGTTGCCTCCGAGCGCGACGAGCGGCGCGGCGATGAGCGCGGAAATCGCGCCGAAGATCAGCGGCTTCCGCGCGCCGGACTGGGCGCTGATGCGTCGTCGGTTGAACAAGGTAAGACTCCAGAGTTCGGGTGCAGGTCGTCCGCCGGGCCCACGATCCGGCCCGTTGCCGCAGGTCATGCGAATTTCGGGCAGGCTCGATTTGTGACGGATGTGCAATCAGTTACGAATGTTACCAATGTTACGGGAGTTGTCCATAGTTGTTGACGTGACAGGGGTGCATGTCACGGCCACGAAAGGCCGGCAGTAGATGCGGGACGGGCATGCCGGAGGCGAGCGGAAGGCCCCGCCGCACCACCGCACCCCGCCACCGCACCCCGCCGCCCCTGCCGCAGGCGGCGGCGGATGGCGGGGCGTCGGCACGTCGCAAAGCAAAGACACCCGGCCCGCCACCGCGATCCCATCCGCCCCACCCCCTATGCTGGCGACCGTGAACACTGACACCACGTATGACCTGTTCGTCGTCGGCTCCGGATTCTTCGGGCTGACCGTCGCGGAGCGCATGGCCGAGCAGCTGGGCAAGCGGGTGCTCGTCGTCGAGCGCCGCAACCACATCGGCGGCAACGCCTACTCCGAGGCCGAGCCGGAAACCGGCATCGAGGTGCACAAGTACGGCGCGCACCTGTTCCACACCTCCAACAAGCGCGTGTGGGACTACGTCAACCGCTTCACCGACTTCACCGGCTACCAGCACCGCGTGTTCGCCATGCACAAGGGCACGGCCTACCAGTTCCCGATGGGGCTGGGGCTGATCACGCAGTTCTTCGGCAAGTACTACAGCCCCGACGACGCCCGCGCGCTCATCCGCGAGCAGGCCTCCGAGATCGACGCCGACGCCGCCGAGAACATGGAGGAGAAGGCGATCTCGCTGATCGGCCGCCCGCTGTACGAGGCGTTCGTCCGCGACTACACCGCCAAGCAGTGGCAGACCGACCCGAAGAACCTGCCGGCGTCGAACATCACGCGCCTGCCGGTGCGGTACACCTTCAACAACCGCTACTTCAACGACGACTACGAGGGCCTGCCCGTCGACGGCTACACCAAGTGGCTGGAGAACATGGCCGACCACGAGCTCATCGACGTCGTCACCGACACCGACTGGTTCGACGTCCGCGACGAGCTCCGCGCCGCCAGCCCCGACGCGCCGGTCGTCTACACCGGGCCGCTGGACCGCTACTTCGACTACTCCGAGGGCCAGCTCGGGTGGCGCACGCTCGACTTCGAGACCGAGGTGCTGCCGACCGGCGACTTCCAGGGCACGCCGGTGATGAATTACAACGACGCCGAGGTCCCCTACACCCGCATCCACGAGTTCCGGCACTTCCACCCGGAGCGCGGCGAGTACCCGGCGGACAAGACGGTGATCATGAAGGAGTACTCCCGTTTCGCGGAGGGCTCCGACGAGCCGTACTACCCCATCAACACGCCGGACGATCGCGACATGCTGGCCAAGTACCGCGAGCGCGCCGCCGCCGAGGCCCGCGACAACAAGGTCCTCTTCGGTGGTCGCCTGGGCACGTACCAGTACCTGGACATGCACATGGCCATCGCGTCGGCGCTGACCATGGTGGACAACAAGCTCGTGCCCTTCTTCACCGAGGGCGCGGCGCTGGAGCAGGATCGCGGCCACTAGGTTGACGGTGCGAACCGCGGGTTTGCTTTACGACGTCCCGGCCTCCCCGTGACCCACCCCCGACCCGCGGGTGCGGCGGGGAATTTGCCGGGGAGCGTGCCGGGCGCCGAGGACGCGGCGGGTGCGGCGGGGAGCGCGGAGGCGCGCACCGCGCGCACGCCGCGCATTCACGGCCTGGACATTGCGCGCGCCGTGGCGATCATCGGCATGATGGGCGCGCACTTCGGCCCGTGGTCGGGCCGGCCGGCGTTGGCGGCGCCGTCGACGTGGCCGGCGGTGGTCAACGGGTATCCGTCGGCGTTGTTCGCGGTGTTGGCGGGGGTGTCCATCGGGATCATCGCCCGCCGGGGCGTGGCCGCCGGCGGCGTCGAGTTGCTCCGGTCGCGGATGCGGCTGGGCGCCCGCGCCGTCATCCTCATTGCGTTGGGGCTGGTGCTGGCGTCGGTGCAGTCCGACGTCATGGTGGTGCTGGTGCCCATGGGCGCGATGTTCCTGGTGACGCTGCCGCTGGTGTCGGCGCGGACCCGGACCGTGGCCGTAGTCGCGGCGGTGCTCGGCGTCGCCGGTCCCTTGATGATGGCGCCTGCCCGCGTGTTTCCGCAGCTCGTGACCAATCCGACGGTCGGCGATGCCATCGTTTTCACGTATCCGCTGACGGCGTGGGCGTTCTACGGGCTCGTGGGCCTGCTCGTCCACCGTCTCGTGCTGAAGTCTCCTCCGCGGTGGCCGTGGTTGGCCGCCGGCGGAGCGGTGCTGGCGTTGGCCGCGGCGTTCACGTGGAGCGCACTGGTGCCGGCGTTCGGCGTCGGCACGGGCGAGGGCGGTGGCGCCGACATCGACGTGGCCTGGGACGATGGTATGGGCGGCGTGAACTGGGCCGCCGACGTGTCCGGCGCAGAGGCCGTCCCTGAGCTCGAGGCGGGAGCCGATGGTGGGCCAGTTGGTGGACCCGATACCGGGCTCGATACCGAGCTCGACGCGGGGATCACCGATGGGCAGCGCCTGCTCGGTGCCTTCGTGGACGGGTCGGCGCATTCGGCGGGGCTTCTCGACGTCGCCGGCGCCGCCACCGCATCCATCGCCCTCATCGCGGCGCTGCTCATGGTCGGCCGCACGCGGTTCGGCGCCGCCGCCCTGCATCCGCTGAGGATGATGGGGTCGATGTCGTTGACCGTGTACGTCGCCCACGTCGCGAGCTTCGCCGTCCTCGGCGTCGCCGGCCGGTTCGTCCCCGCCATCGCGCAGGTGCCGGGGGAGATCTGGCTGGTCGTGTCCATCATCGCCGCGGTGCTGTTCGCCGTGGCGTGGAAGCGGCGGCATCGGCGCGGACCTCTCGAGGAGGCCATGCACCGGGCCACGGAACGTGCCGCCCGCATCGACGTGCGGGGCGAAGGGCGGGGCGGCGGGCCGTCGTAAAGCAATCGCGGCGCGACCGGAGCCGGAAGCCGAGCGTGGCGTGCCGGCTGAAGCGTCGCAAAGTACTACCACCGCTCCGCAAAAGCCCAGGTCGGCATTTTCCGGCCGGGAAGAATGTGCACTTTCATACGCCCGGACGCTGAGTTGGGGCAGTGCGGGGCGCTCGCGGAGGCTGAGTGGGCGCGGCGGGGGCGCGGCGGGGCCCTGCGAGGCAGCGGATAGACGCAAACCCACCCCGAATGTCTTAACCCACCCGCTGTAGCAGGTGGGTTAAGGCATTCGAGGTGGGTTAGCGGTCGGTCGGGGGAGGGCCTACGCGAAGGTGACGTTGACCGCGCGGGTGATGCCGTCGCGGGAAACGCTGCCGCCCTGGAAGTCTGCGCGATCGGCGCCCCAGTTCGGGGCCTGGGTGGTCGTCGGGGCGCCGAGCTTGCCGATCTCGAAGCCCTGCTTCGCCCACGCGTCGGCGATCTCCTCCCAAATGGCGTGGGTGCCGGTGGCCATCGACGAGACGATGACGCCGCGCTCGAACTTCACGTAGCGCACGGGGTCGGCCTCGCCGGTGTCGTTGGGCACCGTCGCGCCCTGCTGGACGCCGGTGACCGGCTGGCCCAGGACGTCTCCCCAGGCGTCGGTGACGGCGCGCCACTCGGCGGCGAACTCGTCGTCGCCCTCGTAGGTGGTGGTCGGCGGGGCCTGCACGGGGATCTCGGCGAGCGTCGGGCCCTGGTCGGCGCCGCGGCCGACGGCGCCGAGCACCGACTCCGCGTCGTTGCCCAGGCCGGGCGCGCCGGCGAGGCCGAGCGAGGCGGCGAGGATGCTGCGGCCGCCGGAGAACGTGCTGGCCTGCTCGCCCTGCGCCATGGCCTGCAGGCCCGGGATGGCGGCGATGGCCTCCGGCGGGATGTCCAGGTCCTCCATGGCCGATCCGAGGTCGGCGGCGATGTCGGAGACGTCGCGGCCGGCGATGGCGTCGGGCAGGTCGGCGCGGATGTCGGTGCCGCCGTCGGGGAATTCGTTGGTGATGATCCCGTCGCCGAGCCCCGCCGCCTTCTGCGACGCGATGGCGCGGATGCGGTCCATCTGGGCGTAGCCGGCGTTGCCGGGGCAGGTGGTGTCGCCGACGTCGCGGTGGGCGAAGATGCTGGGCAGCGTCGTCGACTGCCCGGCGCCGAAGCGTGCGCTGCGGTAGCCCTGGGACGTCAGGGTCGCCTGGCCGGAGGGGTTGAGCCCGGCGATGCGCATGCGCCAGCCGACCATCGCGCCGACGGAGTTGATCATCGCCTGGGTCGGGTGGGCGGTGGAGTAGTCGCCCATCATGGAGATGCCGAACGTGCCCTTGTTGAACCCGCCGGCGTGGGCGCCCTGCACGTTTTTGGTCAGCCCGCCGTAGCGGCCTTCGTAGATGTTGCCGAACTTGTCCACCAGGGCGTTGTACCCGACGTCGCCCCAGCCGAGGATCTGCGTGTGGTACTTGTAAATGCCCCGCACGATGCCGGCGGCCTCGGCCTGCGAGTAGTTGTTGGCGCCGGCGGTGTGGTGGACGGTGGCGGCGAGCAGTTTGTCGTCGTAGGAGGGGCCGTTGCCGCGGATCGATTCGTCGGCGCCCCAGCCGGCGCGGGTGATCACGCGGGGCATGCCGGTGATGTCGGAGTCGTTGGCCACGGGCTCGATGCCTTCGGGGGTGAGCCCGCCGTCGATGAACACGCCCTGGACGTCGTGGAGGGACACCGGGCCGAGCAGGTCGGCCAGGCCGGTGAAGTCCCCGGCTCCGGCTTGCTTGACGACGCCGATGAGCTCGTCCAGGTTCTCCCCGAAGATGTTCAGCCCGATCGTGGAGACCTGCACGGCGGTGGTGCGGCCGATGTAGACCGGCTCGGTGCCCATCAGCGCGCCGCCGGAGCCGCCGGCGACGTCGTGGGCGTCGGCGGCGAACCATTCGGACCAGGAGCCGTCGGGGCGTTCGGCGCGGAAGAATGCGGTGACCGGCGGGGCGTCGCGCCAGGTCAGCGCGAACATGGAGAATTCGCGGTCGTGGCGGAGTTCCTTGACCAGGCCGCGGTTGGGGTGCAGGGCCTCGACGAGGCCGCGGGTGGCCAGGGCGGCGTCGTCGACGAGGACGGCCGCGGCGTCGGACAGGGCGCTGGTGGCCATGTGCACGTCGACGGGGCCGGGCGCCGGGTTTTCGAGGAGGCGCAGGCCGGAGCCGACGATTCCGGAGTTCGCGATTGCCGCCGTCGATGCGGCCGCGGTGGTCACCGCCAGTCCCGCCAGGAAGGGGCGACGGCCGATCGCGGTGGAATTGATGCGACTACGAGTCGGCAAGAGAGCACTCCAGACTGATAAAAATGAGGCGTAACGGGATTGGTGAGGCGAATGTTACTCGTGTGACTGGTGATTGTCAGCCCGCCGCGACATGTTGCGCCGAATCCGGTGGCACGCACGCCGGGGGACCGTCAATGCCAGCCGCCCACCGCGCCGCCATTACTATTCGGGGTACGTGACCCACCAGTTACGAGTCGACCCGAAAGCCGTGATGCCACCCATGAGCACTGACGTCCAGACCGGAAGCCTCGCCGTCGAGAGACTCCAGCGGATCCTGCTTCCCAAGCCGGGCGAACCGCGCGACGTGCGGTCGCTGTACCTCGTCGAACCGGAGACGAACGCCTCCCGCGTCGTCGCCGCGTCGCGCACGGAAGCGACCGTCGCCGCCGGCGACGAGGTCAGCTTCGAGAGCTACTTCAACGCCTTCCCCGCCAGCTACTGGCGCCGCTGGACCTCGCTGGACGACGTCGTGCTGCGCATCGAGCTCTCCGGCGTCGCCCGCGTCGACGTCTACCGCTCCAAGATCGACGGCAGCCGCATCGCCGTGACCGGCGAGCTCGCCGGCGACCCGGCCGACCCGTCGCGGCGCACCATCGTTGAGATCCCGGTGTCGCTGGCGCCCTTCGAGGACGGCGGCTGGATCTGGTTCGACCTGACCTGCGAAACCGACGTCACCGTCCACTCCGCCGCGTGGTGGTCGCCGATCGCCGCGCCGGACCAGGTCCACCCCGACGGCTCGTCCCACCCCGCCCCCGAGGCGCGGGTGACGGTGGGCATCCCCACGTTCAACCGCCCCGACGACGCCGTCGCCGCGCTGGAGGCCCTGTCCTCCGACGCCGAAGTGGACGGAATCATCGACGCGGTGCTCATGCCCGATCAGGGCACCAGGCACCCGCACGACGAACCGGGTTTCCCTGCCGTCGCAAAGCATTTCGGCGACCGCCTGCGGATGTTCCCCCAGGGCAACCTGGGCGGCTCGGGAGGCTACTCGCGCATCATGTACGAGGCGCTCGGCGGCCCCGACGCCGATCCGGCGCGCGCGACCGACAGCCCGTTCATCCTCTACATGGACGACGACATCGCCATCGAGCCCGACTCGATCCTGCGCGCGGTGGCGGTGGGGCGTTTCGCGAAGTCGCCGATGCTCGTCGGCGGGCAGATGCTCAACCTGCAGGAACGCAGTCACCTGCACTCCATGGGCGAGGTCGTCGGCCGCCACGACTTCATGTGGACCTCCGCCCCGCACGTCCACTACGACCACGACTTCCACGCCCACCCGCTGCGCGACCGCGGCGAGCACGGCGTCAACGCCACCGGCGAGGCCATCGACTCGAAGGACCTCCACCGCCGCATCGACGTCGACTACAACGGCTGGTGGATGTGCCTGATCCCGCGCGTCGTCGCGGAGACCATCGGGCAGCCGCTGCCGCTGTTCATCAAGTGGGACGACGCCGAGTACGGCCTGCGCGCCGGCAAGAACGGCTTCCCCACGGCGACGTGGCCGGGCATCGCGATCTGGCACATGGCGTGGTCCGACAAGGATGACGCCATCGACTGGCAGGCGTACTTCCACCTGCGCAACCGCCTCGTCGTCGCCGCGCTCGAGCACGACGGGCCGGTCGACGGGATCGTGAAGTCCATGCGCAAGGCCACCGCCAAGCACCTGCTGTGCCTGGAGTATTCGACGGTGGCCATCCAGAACGAGGCGATGAAGGACTTCCTCGCCGGGCCCGAGGGCCTGTTCGACATCCTGGAGACCTCCCTGCCGCGCATCAACGCGCTGCGCAAGGAGTTCCCCGACGCCCGCGTGCTGCCCACGGCCGGCGAGCTGCCCAAGCCGACCGGCATCCCGGGCGTGCCCGTCAAGGACATTGGCGGCCGCCTGGCGCCGCTGAAGAAGTCCGTGTGGCTGGCCAAGGGCCTGCTCCACAGCCTGCGCCCGCACGACCCGGCGCACCACGAGACCCCGCAGGCGAACCTGTCGCCGCTGGAGGCGCGCTGGTTCTCCCTGTCCCGCGTCGACGGCGCGACCGTGACCACCGCCGATGGGCGGGGCGTGGTGTTCCGCCAGCGCGACCGGGACAAGGCGAAGGAGCTTCTCGACGAGTCGCGTGCACTGCAGAAGCAGGTCGCCGAAAAGTTCGACGAGATGCGCCGGCGATACCGCGGCGCGCACGCCGAGTTGACCAGCCGGAAGAGGTGGGCGGATGTCTTCGAGCAGCAGTGATCCCGTGAGCATCCCGCCGGCAGCCGGCGAGGTGGCGCTGCTCATGGCGGTGCAGGAGCGGCTCACCGACGTGCCGGGCGTGCTGCCCGCCGCGACGGCGATGAGCTTCTTCGGCGAGCACGCCGCCGGCTGGATGGGCCTGGCCGCCCTCGGCGCGGCCGCCGACGCCGACCGCCGCCGCGGATGGGCCGTCGTGGGGGTGTCGGCGTTCGCGTCGCATGCCGCGTCGGTGATCATCAAGCGCGTGGTGCGCCGCAAGCGCCCCCACCACCCGGGCATCCGGGTCGGCGTGGGCACGCCGTCGAAGCTGAGTTTCCCGTCGTCGCATGCGACGTCGACGACGGCCGCGCTGGTGGCCATGTCGCGGATGGGCTTCGGCCCGGCGCCGCTGGCGGGGGTGCCCGCCATCATGCTGTCGCGACTGGTGCTCGGCGTGCATTACCCGACGGACGTCCTCGCGGGGGCGGCCCTCGGTTGGACGACCGCGACGATCACGGACAAAATCCTCGGGGCCCCCGCTGCGGGGGACGAGGCGACGACCGCCGCTGACGGAAGGACCCACAAGTGACCGACGACCGCGAGGGCCTGAACCTCGGTTCCGAGCCGCACACCTACGGCATCGACGAGCCCGCCAATCCGCAGGGCCATCCGCCGAAGAACCTGCTCGACGGCATGTACAAGGCGCTGCGCCCCAAGCAGTGGGTGAAGAACGTCCTCGTCATCGCCGCGCCCGCCGCCGCCGGCGCCGAGGCGCTCACCGATGGCCGCACGCTGATCGACGTCCTCATCGCATTCGTGGTGTTCTGCCTGGCGGCGTCGTCGATCTACCTGATCAACGACGCCCGCGACGTCGAGGCCGACCGCGCGCACCCGACCAAGCGCTTCCGCCCCATCGCGGCGGGCGTGCTGCCGGTGTCGCTGGCCTACGTCATGGCGGTGGTGCTCATCGCGGCGTCGGTCGGCCTGTCGTTCCTGGCGTCGTCGGGCCCGGGCCTGGCCATCGTCGTGGCGGTCTACATTGCGCTGCAGCTGGGCTACTGCTTCGGCTGGAAGCATCAGCCGGTGATCGACATCGCGCTGGTCAGCTCCGGTTTCATGCTCCGCGCGATGGCCGGCGGCGTTGCGGCGTCGATCCTGCTGTCCCAGTGGTTCCTGCTGGTCGCGGCGTTCGGTTCGCTGTTCATGGCGGCCGGCAAGCGCTACGCGGAGCTGCTGCTGGCGCAGCGGTCGAAGAAGAAGATCCGCAAGTCGCTGGAGGGCTACACCGCCACGTACCTGCGTTTCGTGTGGACTCTGTCGGCCACCGCCGTCGTGCTGGCGTACTCCCTGTGGGGCTTCGAGATGGGCAACCGCGCCGGTGGCGCCGCCGCCGTCTGGTATCAGATTTCCATGGTGCCGTTCACGGTGGCGATCCTGCGCTACGCCGCCGACGTCGATCGCGGCACGGCCGGCAGCCCGGACGAGATCGCGCTGCACGACCGCGCGCTCCAGGCGCTGGCGCTGCTGTGGGTCATCTCCATCGCCATCGCGGTGTACGCCGTTCCCGCGCTGTAAAGGGCTCCCGGGCCCCTTCCGTGGCCGTGACCTCCGTCTCATTCCGGAGGTCGCGGCCACTTTTTCGCGCATTTGTCGACTGCTTGACGACGAGCGTACGCGCACGTCGTAAAGCGAAAAGCTTCGAAGTATTGCCCTCTGAAGCAACCAGGGGGAACCGATGGGGGGATGTCGCAACATTGCTGCCCGATAACGGTTTGAGAAATTGTCGCGAAACGGTAACGTAAGCGGCCACGTGCCCGATGAAACCATCGGAAAGTGCGCCCCATCCCGAATTGCCCGGGATCCCCGCCGGACAGAGTCGACGGGCGATCACCGGATGTTTTCGCGGTGCGGCGGACGCATAGGAACGTCAACGAGGAGAACTATGAGCTTCACCGCTACCGCGCGCGGGTGGAAGACCAAGGCGCTCGCCGCGCTGGTCGCCGTGGCCGCCATCTTCGGCGCCATGCAGATCGCCGGCACCGACGAGGCGGAGGCGCACCCGCACCGCGGTTGGCTGCGCCCCGGCTGCGTCTGGGACGCGCACGAATACTGGGTGCAGTACTGCCAGGTGTACTCCGCGGCCATGGGCAAGGACATCACCGTCCACGTCCGTCCGGGCCTCGCTCCGGGCAGCCCCGGCCTGTACCTCCTCGACGGCCTGCGCGCCGGCGACGTGTGGTCCGAGTACCTCACGCCCGGCATGGCGCACCAGCAGTTCGAGCACGACAACGTGACGCTGGCCATCCCGGTCGGCGGCCAGGCGTCGTTCTACACCGACTGGATCGGCCCCGCCGTCAACAGCAAGGGCGCCCCGCGCAACTACAAGTGGGAGACGTTCCTGACGCAGGAGCTGCCGGTCTATCTGGAGCAGCACTTCCAGACCAACCGCTACAACAACGCCGTCGCCGGCCTGTCCATGGGCGGCTCGGCGGCCATGTCGCTGGCGTACAACCACCGCGACCAGTTCAAGCAGGTGTCGGTCTTCTCCGGCTACTTCCAGGTGTCCAACCCGGTCATGTCCACCGCCATCGCCGGTGCGCAGATCGACCAGGGCTTCGAGCCGAACGCCATGTGGGGCCCCCCGGGCATCCCGACCCCGCAGCGCGTCTACAACGATCCGTCGATGAACCTGGGCAAGCTGCAGGGCCTGCCGATGTTCATCACCTCGGCCAACGGCTACCCGTCGCACTGGTCCTCGCCGGAGGCGCTCCTGGGCGCGCCGGCGGAGCTGCCGAACATCGGCATGGGCATCGCGCTCGAGGGCCTGTCCCGCGCGTCGACGCAGGCGTTCGAGTCGCAGGCCCGCGCCGCCGGCCTGAACCCGACCATGCACTACAGCCCGGATGGCATCCACGCCTGGTCGCTGTGGCAGCGTGACCTGGGCATGGCCCGCCCGCACATCCTGGCGGCCCTGGGCGTCTAGCCCGGTTCCGGCCGGCGGTTCGCCGCCGGCCACCGCGTTTCTCCTCGTTCACGGTGGCCGTGCCCGCGCACTCGCCGCAGGATCTTCCCGATGCCCGTCCCGACCTCTTGGTCGGGGCGGGTTTTCGCATGCCCGGGTGGCGGGTGTGCGTCGGGTCGTCGTGAAGCGCGTGCCGGCGCCGGGGAGGGGGCGATGTCGGGGTCTGGCTCGTGCGGGAGGCGGCCGGAAGGGGCGGCGCGGGGCCCGCGCGTGGAGTTTCCGCGGCCCAAACCCTAAAGTTGAACTTAAACCTGAGGTTTGTGGCGCGTCGCGCGGGAAACCGCGCCGCGCCCGGGTAAGAATCAGGGTCGAAGCGGAGGTCGGGACGCGGCCGCCCATCCGGGAGAGGGGAACTCCCGGAAGGCGAACGCCGAACGGCCGCCACGGCGATGGGCCGGGCACGCCCGGCACGCCGGCGCACCCGGGCGGCTTCGGCCGCCGCACCCGGCAACGGGCATGCGGCACCGAAACACCGCAACACCGGAACGCCGGACAAGTCCAGACGACACGTTTATCTGTAAGGGGAAGCCCTCATCATGCGAGATACCGCACACTCCCCCCGGGGCCGCTGGTCCCGGGTGCTCGCCGCCATCACGGCGATCCCGCTGGCACTGTCGCTCGCCGGGGTCCCGGCGCATGCGGCCCCCGCGGAACCCGACGCCACCGCCCTGCCGCTGCAGTCCTCCCTGTGGACCCCCGCGCCCGAGCCGGAGGGCCAGCCCGCGCCGATCCGCGAGACCGAGCAGAACCTGCCCAACCTCCCCGGCGACGTCGAGGTGGAGAAGGTCCAGTGGCTCACCGAGCGCCGCGCCCTGCTGCACATCAACTCCGCGGCGATGCCCGGCGACCCGGTGAAGGTCGACCTGCTGCTGCCGCGCGACTGGAACCGCAACCCCGAGCGCACGTTCCCGACCGTCTGGCATCTCGACGGCATGCGCGCCCGCGACGACTGGAACGGCTGGGTGCTCGAGACGAACATCGAGCGCTACTACGCCGACAAGAACGTCATCGTGGCCATGCCCATCGGCGGCGAGTCGTCGTTCTACACCAACTGGGACGCCCCGGACAACGGGAAGAACTACCAGTGGGAGTCCTTCCTCATCCAGGAGCTGATCCCGGTCCTGCGCGAGGGCTGGCGCGCCAACGAGGACCGCGCCATCGTCGGCCTGTCCATGGGCGGCACCGCGGCGTTCAACCTGGCGTCGCACCACCCGGACCTGTTCAAGTTCGCGGGCAGCTTCTCCGGCTACCTGGACACGTCGTCGACGGGCATGCCGCAGGCGATCGGCCGGGCGATGCAGGAAGCCGGCGGCTACGACGCCAACAAGATGTGGGGCCCGCCGTCGTCGCCGCGCTGGAAGGACAACGACCCGAAGCTCAACGTCGCGGCGCTGAAGGGCATTTCGCTCTACGCCTCGGCGGGCAGCGGCAACACGGGCGAGTGGGACACCCCGTCGGAGCAGTTCCCGGGCCTGCCGCAGAACACCGCGGGCTTCGGCCTGGAGGTCCTCGCGCGCATGACCACCAACACGTTCGCGTCGCGCGCCCGCGCCGCCGACGTGCCGCTGACGGTGCAGTTCCGCGATTCCGGCACGCACTCGTGGCCGTACTGGCAGTTCGAGATGAATCAGGCGTGGCCGCAGATGGCCGATGCACTGCAGCTTTCCGACGCCGACCGTGGCGCCAATTGCATCGTGGGCGGCGCGATCGGCGACCGCATCAAGGACTTCGACAACATGGGCGCGTGCCTGTCGCCCGAGTACGAGGCGGCCGATGACGGCCGGGCGCAGGACTTTACCAACGGCCGCGCCTACTGGCACCCGCGCACGGGCGCCCAGTTCGTGTGGGGCCGCATCGGCGCCCGCTACCACGAGGTCGGCGGCCCGTCGTCGCCGCTGGGCTACCCGAAGACCAGCGAGATGGCGACGCCCGACGGCGTCGGCCGCTACGTCCACTTCGAGCACGGCTCCATCTACTGGACGCCGGAGACCGGGGCGTACCTGGTCATGGGCGACTTCATGAACCTGTGGGGCGACGAGGGCTGGGAGAAGGGCCGCCTCGGCTACCCGACCTCCGACCGCCGCGACATCCCGGGCGGCGTGGTGCAGGACTTCCAGGGCGGGCAGATCGTCAAGCCCGCGGCCGGCGGCGCGCAGACGGTGCTCGGCGCGATCGGCACGGCGTACCGCGCCGGCGGCGGCCCCGAGGGGCCGATGGGCTTCGCGCTGACCGGGGAGATCGACATCCGCGGCGGCAAGTTCCAGCGCTTCGAGCACGGCAACATCTACTGGTCGCCGGAGTCGGGCGCCCACGCGGTGCCGGACGGCGCGATCATGGACCACTGGGGTTCGACCGGCTGGGAGAACGGTCCCTTCGGTTACCCGGTCGGCCCGCAGAAGCAGATCCCGGCGGGCGGCCTGGAGCAGGAGTTCCAGGGCGGCTGGATCCGCCAGGTCAACGGCAAGATCGAGGAGGCCCGGCGATGACCGGCCGCGCCCGCGCGGCCGTGCTCGCGCTGCTCGGCGCCGGCACTCTGGCGCTGGCGGCGTGCGGCGACGCGACCGTGGAGTCGTCGGACGTCACCGAGACCGCCACCGCGTCGGAGGAGACCGGCACGTCGGAGTCGGAGAGCGCGGAGACCAGCACGTCGACGTCGAGCACGTCGGAGACGACGCGGACGTCGGCGCGCAACTCCGAGGAGCGCGACATCACCGAGCCGGGCGCCGCGCGCGCCAGCTCCGCCCCGGACGGCCGCATGCCGCTGTCGGGCGACGACGAGGACTTCCTCGACGACCTCATCGCCGACGGTATCGACGTCGAGGGCGTGGAGGACCAGCTGATCGCCGCGGGCCACGTCCAGTGCGGCGCGGGCGCGAACGATGGCCGCGAGGGCGACGCGGCGGTCGTCGATGCGGTCGCCGGCCAGATCGTCGCCCAGGAGCGCACGGACGGCGATGAGGCCGCCGTGTCCCAGTCGATTGCGAAAGCGGCCGAATCGGCGTATTGCTAACGGGCATGCGCAAAACGCTCACCCTGCTCGCGGTCATCGTCCTCGTCGTCGCCATCGTCGCCGGCGTGGGGCAATGGTTGCGGCAGTCGCAGGTGGGGGAGCCGGGGATGCCCGGCCCGGGGCCGCAGGCCCAGCAGCCCGAGTGGTGCCCCGCGGTGGAGGTCATTTCCGCGCCGGGCACGTGGGAGTCGCGGGCCGACGATGATCCGGTCAACCCGACGGCGAACCCGAATTCGCTGATCCTCAAGGCGTCGGCGCCGCTGCAGGCGTCGTATGCGCCGGAGGACGTGAAGGTCTGGACGGTCCCGTACACCGCGCAGTTCCGCAACATCAACGCGCAGCACGAAATGACCTACGACGATTCGCAGGCCGAGGGCCGCGCGCGCATCCACGAGGAGATGTCGGCCACCCACGCCGAGTGCCCGCAGACCGGCTTCGTGCTCATGGGCTTCTCGCAGGGCGCGGTGATCATGGGCGACATGGCGGAGCAGATCGGCTTCGGCAACGGGCCGGTCCCGGCCGAGCGGGTGCTCGGGGTGGCTTTGCTTGCCGACGGCCGCCGCGAACCCGGCAAGGGCGTCGTCCCCGGCAATCCCGTCGCCGGCGTAGGGGCGGAGGTCTCGCTGGCCCCGGTGAATCTGCTGGTGCAGCCGATCGTGCCGGGCGCGACCATGCGCGGCGGCCGCGAGGGCTTCGGCGAGCTCAACGACCGCGTGCAGGACATCTGCGCGCCGGGCGACACGGTGTGCGACGCCCCGCCGAACGTGGGCAATGCGATCGCCCGGGCCCAGGAGCTCGTCGCGGCCAACGGCGTGCACGCGACCTACGCCGACAACCCGAACATCATTCCGGGCACGACGTCGGTGGCGTGGACGGAGAACTGGGCCCGCGGTCTCATCGACGGCGCACTCGCCCAGGGCTGATCCCCGGGGCGCGGGCCGCTTTACGGTTCGCGTCGGATCGTCGTAAAGCACAAGCCTCTCGCGTAACGTGAGTCCCAGGAGTCACACCCGTTTACACCCATAACGTGACTTATGGCACGCCGACCACCTACGGTTTTTAGCGACGAAAGTAATTTGCGCTACCGTGGCCCCCGCTGATGGTCGAGGCAATCGGCCGGCGGCGCGCCACCGCCCCAATAAATAACGGGTCGGTAACGTTATGGGTCCCCGGCGCGACAAACCACCACAGACGAAGCGAAAAACGAGGAGCACCATGGATCTGAGCATGCTGATGGGCCAGTTCATCGATGCCGAAGGCAACTTCGCCTTCCCCGAGGACATGTCCGTGCCGAACCTGTCCGAGATGATGTGGCAGATCAACACGATGAAGGGCGAGCTCGACCTGCAGCAGATCGCCTTCCACGACTACTCGGGCTCCCGCGACGGCGAACTGGTCACCTACACCCGCGCCGAGGTCAACCGCCGCATCAAGGCCGTCGCCGCACGCCTGCAGCAGGTTGGCGAGCCCGGCGACCGCGTCGCGCTGCTCATGGGCAACAGCCCCGAGTACCTCTTCGGCTTCCTCGGCGCCCAGTACGCCTGCCAGGTGGCCATGCCGCTGTACGACCCCACCGAGCCCGGCCACGGCGACCACCTCAACGCCGTGCTCGCCGCGGCGCCGCCGAACGTGGTGCTGACCAACAAGGCCTCCGCCGCCGCCGTGCGCTCCATCTTCGCCGCCAAGCCGGCCGCCGAGCGCCCCCGCGTGCTCACCATCGACGCGCTGCCGGACTCGCTCGCCGACAACTTCGTCTCCCCGGCCGAGGACGCCAAGTACGCGCCGCAGCTGGAGAAGGACGCGGTGCTGCTGTTCACCTCCGGCTCCTCGCGCACCCCGGAGGGCGTGCGCATCGCCGGGCGCTCCATCCTGTCCAACGTGTTCCAGGTGCTCTCCGCCGCCCACCTGCAGCTGCCGCTGCGCCTCGTGACGTGGCTGCCGCTGCACCACAACATGGGCATCGTCCTCGGCGCGTTCGTCACCGCCCTGGGCCTGCCGTTCGACATCATGACCCCGCGCGACTTCATCCAGCACCCCGCGCGCTGGATCGAGCAGCTGGACAAGCGCGGCGACGACGACGTGAACATCTACACCGTCGTGCCCAACTTCGCCCTCGAGCTGGCCAACCGCTTCGCCGTGCCGGAGGAGGGCGGCGCGCTGGACCTGTCCAACGTCGACGGCCTCATCGTCGGCTCCGAGCCGGTCACCGAGAAGGCGACCCGCGAGTTCCGCGCGAACTTCGAGAAGTTCGGCCTGCCCACCAACGCCATCCGCCCCGGCTACGGCCTCACCGAGGCGACGCTGCTGGTCACCCTGCCGCAGGGCGAGGAGCGCCCGCGCGTGACCTGGGTGTCCCGCGAGTCGCTCAACGAGGGCGCGCCGCAGCGCGTCGAGCCGGGCACCGAGGATTCCGTGCCGCTGATGTCGAACGGTTCGGTGGCCAAGCCGCAGCACCTCATCGTCGTCGACCCGGAGACCCGCACGGAGCTTCCCGACGGCCAGATCGGCGAGATGTGGGTCCACGGCGACAACATCCCGCTGGGCTATCTCACCGACCTGGAGCAGTCCGAGCAGGTCTTCGGCAACGAGCTCGCCGCCCGCCGCGACGGCGGCTCCCGCGCGGAGGGCGTCGGCGAGGACGCCAAGTGGATGGCCACCGGCGACCTCGGCGTCTTCCTCGACGACGAGATCCACATCACCGGCCGCATCAAGGACCTGGTGGTCATCGCCGGGCGCAACCACTACCCGCAGGACATCGAGGCCACGGTCACCGAGGCCTCCGACCACGTCCGTCCCGCGGTGGTGGCGGCGTTCTCGGTGGAGGGCGACGACGTCGAGAAGCTCGTGATCATCGCCGAGCGCAACTTCCGCCGCGACGAGTCGGGCGACGCCGAGGCAATCGGCGCCATCCGCGCCGCCGTGACCAAGCTCCACGGCATCCAGCCCGAGGACGTCCGCATCGTCGGCACGGATGAACTCCCGCGTTCGTCTGCCGGTAAGATCGCGCGACGAGTGGCCCGCGCCGCCTACCTCGACGGCGGTTTCGAGTAACCCGCGAACTATTAAGGACTAAGCCCACGATGGATGACAACAAGGGACGACCCGGCATGACGGTCGCCCAGATGCGCGACTGGCTGCGCGACTGGGTGATCGGCACCACCGGCCTGACGGCGGCGGAAGTCACGCCGGAGCGCCCGATGGAGGAGTTCGGGCTGTCGTCCCGCGACATCGTCATCCTGTCCGGCGAGCTGGAGAGCCTGCTGGACGTGCGGCTGGACGCCACGATCGCCTACGAGTACCCGACCATCGCGAAGCTCGCGGTGCGCCTGGTCGAGGGCGACGTGGACAACCCGGACGACTCGGCGTACGACGCGTTCCAGACGGGTGCGGAGGCCGCGCGGTCGCGCAGGCTTCGCGACGAAAAGCTCACCGACATGGACATCGCCGTCGTCGGCATGGCCGCCCGGTACCCCGGCGCGGGCAACATCACCGAGATGTGGGATCTGCTGGTTTCCGGCCGCGCCGGCACCGGCGAGCTGCCCGAGGGCCGCTGGTCCGAGTTCGACGGCGACGCCGACCTCGCCGCGGAGATCGCCGAGTGCGACACCCGCGGCGGCTACCTCGACGACATCGTCGGCTTCGACAACGAGTTCTTCGGGCTGTCGCCGCTCGAGGTGGAGAACATGGACCCGCAGCAGCGCATGCTGCTGGAGCTGACGTGGGAGGCGCTGGAAAACGCGCACCTGCCGGCCTCCGAGCTGCGCGGCGAGTCCGTGGGCGTGTTCATGGGCTCGACGACGAACGACTACGCCATGCTCATGGCCTCCGACCCGTCGACGGCGCACCCGTATGCGCTGACCGGGTCGTCGCCGTCGATCCTGTCCAACCGCATTTCCTACGCCTTCGACTTCCGCGGGCCGTCCATCACCATGGACACCGCCTGCTCGTCGTCGCTGGTGTCCATCCACCAGGCCGTGCGCGCGCTGCGCGACGGCGATGCCGACGCCGCCGTGGCCGGTGGCGTGAACCTGCTGGTCTCGCCGCACGCGACGCTGTCGTTCGGGCGGTTGGGCGTGTTCTCCAAGACCGGCGCCATCCATGCATTTTCCGAGGACGCCACCGGCATGATCCGCGCCGAGGGCGCCGGCGTCGTGGTGCTCAAGCGCCTCGAGGACGCCGAGGCCGACGGCGACGACGTCCTGGCCGTGATCAAGGGCACCGCGGTGACCTCCGACGGCCGCTCCAACGGCCTGACCGCGCCGAACCCGGACGCGCAGGTCGACGTGCTGCGCCGCGCCTACGCCGACGCCGGCATCCGCCCGCAGGACGTGGATTACGTCGAGGCCCACGGCACCGGCACCATCCTGGGCGACCCGATCGAGGCCTCCGCGCTGGGCACGGTGCTCGGCCGCGGCCGCGACGCCGCGAGCCCGACGCTGCTGGGCAGCGCCAAGACGAACTTTGGCCACACCGAGGCCGCCGCCGGCGTCGCCGGCGTGATCAAGGTCGTGCTGGCCATGCGCAACGACGTGCTGCCGCCGTCGCTGCACTACGCGGGCCCCAACCCGTACATCGACTTCGACGCCGGCCGCCTGGAGGTCGTCGAGGACCCGCGCGAGTGGCCCGAGTACTCCGGCCGCAAGGTCGCCGGCGTCTCCGGCTTCGGTTTCGGCGGCACCAACGCCCACGTCGTGCTGACGTCCCCGCCGGCGGCCCCGCCGCAGGAGGAGAAGACCGCGCCGATCGACGCGGCCGCCGCCCGCGAGGCCGGGATGCCGGCGCTGCTGCCGGTGTCCGGCCTGCTGCCGTCGCGCCGCCGCCTGGCTGCCGAGGACCTCGCCTCCTGGCTGCGGGCCAACCCGTCGGCCGATCTGGGCGACGTCGCCCGCACGCTGGCGTCGCGCTCGCGCGGCCGGTCGAAGGCCGTCGTGCCCGCCACGGACGTGGCCTCCGCGATCGAGGGCCTGGGCCGCGTCGCCGAGGGCAAGACCGGCCCCGGCATCGTCTCCGCCGACGCCCCGCTGGCGCAGGGCCCGGTGTGGATCTTCTCCGGCTACGGCTCGCAGCACCGCAAGATGGGCAAGGACCTGCTGGCCCTGTCCCCGGTGTTCGCCGAGACGCTGGCCAAGTGCGACCGGATCATCGTCGACTCCGTCGGCTGGTCCCTGCTGGAGCTCATCGCCGACGACGAGCGCACGTACGACCTCGAGTCCGCGCAGATCGGCATCACCGCCATCCAGGTCGCGCAGACCGACATGATGCGCGCGCTGGGCGCCGAGCCCGCCGCCGTGGTCGCCATGTCCATGGGCGAGATCGCCGCGGCCTACGCCGCCGGCGGCCTGTCGCTGGAAGAGACCATGCGCGTGGCCTGCGCCCGTTCCCGCCTGATGGGCGAGGGCGAGTCGATGCTGGCCGAGGACGAGCAGGGCGGCATGGCCATGGTCGAGCTGTCCGTCGACGAGCTCGACGAGCTGCTCGCCGCGCACCCGGAGTTCTCCGGCGTCGAGCCCGCCGTCTACGCCGCGCCGACCATGACCACCGTCGGCGGGCCGAAGCCGGCCATCGCCGCGCTGGTGGAGTTCCTCACCGGCGAGGGCAAGATGGCCCGCCCGCTGGCCGTCAAGGGCGCGGGACACACCTCCGCGCTCGACCCGCTGCTTGGCGAGCTGTGGTCGGAGTGCTCCGACGTCGAGCCGACTCCGCTGTCGGTGCCGCTGTTCAGCTCCGTCGACCGCGGCGTGACGTACCAGCCGGGCGACGTCGTCCACGACGCCGACTACTTCGTGCGCTGCACCCGCCAGTCGGTGTGGTTCTCCGACGCCGTCTCGCGCGCCTGCGCCGCCGGCTACACCACCTTCGTGGAATTCGCCCCGAACCCGGTGGCGCTCATGCCGACGATGGCCACCGCCTTCGCCGCCGGCTTGCCGGATGCGCAGCTGGTGCACCTGCTCAAGCGCAAGGAGTCCGCGGGCGAGTCGCTGGCCGCGGCCTGCGCGACGCTCTACGCCCACGGCCACGACATCGACCTCTCCGCCCTGGCGGGCCCCGGCGACTTCGCCGACCTGCCGGGCATCCACTGGCGCCACCAGCGCTTCTGGACGTCCGCGCGCCCGTCGTCCGGCGGCCGCGCCAAGCTGCCGGGCGCGCGGACGGCGCTGCCCGGCGGCGACGTCGCGTACTCGGGCGACGCGGCGACCGCGCCGTCGATCCACGCGATCATCGACGCCGCCGTCGCCGACGTGGCGCCGGGCGCGACGGTGCTGGCCGTCGAGGAGTCCGGCGCGCTGCCGGCCGCCGGCGAGCTGACCACCATCGTCTCGCGCCACCCCGGCGGCGCCGTGATCTCCGTCTACGCCGTCGAGGCCGGCCGCACCGAGCTGCTGGCGCAGGCCGGCGTCGCGACGGTGCCCGCGGGTACCGCCACCAACGCAGCCGACGCCACCAACGCCGCGACCTCGGCCAACGGCGCCACCGCCACCGCCGCCGAGTCCACCGCCGCGGGCGCGCCCGCCGGTTTCGGCGCGGCCACCCGCACCCCGGCCGCCCCGGGCATGCCGACCGCCGCCGGCGCCGCGTCCGACGCCGAGCCCGGCTGGTCGCCGGATTCGGGAGTGCCGGTGGAGACCCACCTGCGCGTCATCGTCGGCGAGGCCATGGGCTACGACGTCGACGACCTGCCGCTGGAGCTGCCGCTCATCGACCTCGGCCTCGATTCGCTGATGGGCATGCGCATCAAGAACCGCGTCGAGCACGACTTCTCCATCCCGCCGCTGCAGGTCCAGGCGCTGCGCGATGCGTCGGTCGCCGACGTCATCACCCTCGTGGAGAACCTCGTCGCCGAGGCGCACTCCGCCACGGAAACGGCCACCGAGACCGACTCCGAAACCCCCGCCGCCGCTCCCGCCGATCAAGCCCCGGCCGCCGAGACGGGTGCGCCGGAGGGCGGGGACGTGGACGTCGCAAAGCAAGGCATCAACGTGCCCCCGCGCGACGCGTCGGAGCGCATGGCGTTCGGCACGTGGGCCACCGTCGTCGGCTCCAGTGCCGGCGGCGTCACCGACGAACTGCCCGCGCTTGACGACGCCACCGCGCAGGCCCTCGCCGCCCGCCTGTCCGAGCGCACCGGCGCCCCCATCGGCGCAGACGACGTCCGCGCCGCCGGGACCATCGCCGACCTGGCCGAAACGCTGCGCCCCCACCTCGAAGTCGAGGTCGAGGGCAACATCCGCGTGCTGCGCGAACGCCCCGAAGGCTCCACCACGCCCGCGGTGTTCCTCTTCCACCCGGCCGGCGGGTCCTCCGCGGTGTACCAGCCGCTCGTCCGCCGACTGCCCGACGACGCGCCCGTCTACGGCGTCGAACGCCTCGAAGGCGAGATCACCGACCGCGCCGCCGCCTACCTCGACGACATCCGCGACCGCGCCGCCGGCCTGCCCATCGTCCTCGGCGGCTGGAGCTTCGGCGGGGCCCTGGCCTACGAAGTCGCCCACCAGCTGCGCGGCAGCGGCGTCGAGGTCGCGCAGATCATGCTGCTCGACACCGTGCAGCCCTCCGAAAAGGTGCCCGACACCCCGGAGGAAATGCACGCCCGCTGGGACCGCTACGCGGACTTCTCCAAGCGCACCTACGGCCTGGACATCCCCGTGCCCCACGACCTGCTCGACCAGCAGGGCGAGGAAGCGCTGCTGATGATGCTCGAACAATTCCTGGCCACCGCCGACTCCTCCCAGCACGGACTGTCCGGCGGCGTCCTCGAGCACCAGCGCGCATCCTTCGTGGACAACCGCATCCTTGACCAGCTCGACATGGGCCGCTGGGCCGACGTCGACGCGCCCGTCGTCCTGTTCCGCGCCGAGCGCATGCACGACGGCGCCATCGAGCTCGAACCGCGCTACGCGACGATTGATGAGGACGGCGGCTGGTCCGCTATCGTCGACGATTTGGAGATCGTGCACCTGCGCGGCGACCATCTCGCCATCGTGGATGAACCGGAAATCTCCAAGGTCGGTGCCTGGTTGGGGGACCGGCTGCAGAATCTGGACGCCGAAACCCGGAATGGACAGTAACCGAATTGACTTTCAACACCACCGCCGAAAAGCTCGCCGACCTGAAGGAACGCCTCAAGCAGGCGCAGGATCCAGGCAGCGAGCGGGCCAAGGCGCGCCGTGACGCGGCCGGGTTGACCACGCCCCGCCAGCGCATCGCCCGCCTCGTCGACGCGGGGTCCTTCGTGGAGACCGGCCAGCTCGGCCGCACCCCCGACGAAGACGGCGCCCCCTACGGCGACGGCGTGGTCACCGGCACCGCCCGCATCGGTGGGCGCCCGGTGGCGGTGTACGCCCACGACAAGTCGGTCTACGGCGGTTCGGTCGGCGTGACCTTCGGCAAGAAGGTCTGCGAGCTCATGGACCTGGCCACGAAGGTCGGCTGCCCGGTCATCGGCATCAACGATTCCGGCGGCGCCCGCATCCAGGACGCCGTGACGTCGCTGGCCATGTACTCGGAGATCTCGCGCCGCCAGCTGCCCCTGTCCGGGCAGTCGCCGCAGATCTCCATCCTGCTGGGCAAGTGCGCCGGCGGCGCCGTCTACGCGCCGGTGACCACGGACTTCCTGGTCGCGGTGAAGGATCGCACGGAGATGTTCATCACCGGCCCCGAGGTCATCCGCTCGGTCACCGGCGAGAACATCTCGTCGGCCGAGCTCGGCGGCGCGGAGCAGCAGGCCCGCAACGGCAACGTCTCCTACGTCGCCGACGACGAGGAGGACGCCTTCAACTACGTCCACGACCTCCTCGACCGCCTGCCCAGCTCGGTGCACGAGCCGCTGCCCCCGTACTGGGCGCCGTCGGAGGAGACCACCGACCGCGACCGGTCGCTGGATTCCATCATCCCGGACGACCCGAACGCCGGCTACGACATGATGGAGGTGCTGACCAGGCTTTTCGACGACGAAGATTTCGTCGAGGTCCAGCCCGACTACGCCCCGAACCTGATCACCGGCTTCGCCCGCGTCGATGGGCGCACCGTTGGCGTGCTGGCCAATCAGCCGATGCACCTGGCCGGCTGCCTCGACGCGGATTGTTCCGAGAAGGGTTCGCGCTTCTCCAACATCTGCGACGCCTACGACATCCCGATCGTGTACGTCGTCGATACGCCGGGCTACCTGCCGGGCGTGCAGCAGGAGAAGTCGGGCATCATCCACCGCGGCGCGAAGCTCGGTTTCGCGCTGGCGCAGGCGTCGGTGCCGAAGGTGACCCTCATCGTGCGCAAGGCCTTCGGCGGCGCGTACGCGGTGATGGGCTCGAAGAACCTGGGCGGCGACCTGAATTTCGCGTGGCCGACGGCGCAGATCGCGGTGATGGGCGCCGAGGCCGCCGTGGTCATGATCCAGGGCCGCCAGCTCGCGGAGATGCCGGAGGATCAGCAGCCGGCGATGAAGAAGATGTTCATGGACTTCTACAACGAGAACATGACCAGCCCGTACGTCGCCGCCGAGCGCGGGTACGTCGATGCGATGGTCATGCCGTCGGAGACGCGCGTGCAGTTGCGCCGCGCCCTCGAGCAGCTCCGCGACAAGGAGCTGCCGCAGGTGCGCAAGAAGCGTGAGATCGCCCCGATGTAGCCGGGTGCGGGTGCGGCGTGCTGGCGTTCCCCGCACCCGCCCCCGCTTCCGGCCCCGCTTCCGCCCCCGCTTTACGACGCCCTGCCTCCACCTCCGTCGCCCGCCCCGCTTCCGCCCCCGCTTTACGACGCCCCGCCTCCACCTCCGTCGCCCGCCCCTTCGCGGCGCCCGGGCCGTTGTCCGCGACGCCGCCCCGCCGCGCCTCCCGCGGCCTGGTTCCGCCGCCCCGCCCAAAAAGACGTCCCGTGAACACTTAGATGTGGTTGACCGCCTCTTTCTGTTCACTGGGCTTCTTTCTGTGCGGAGGGCGCGCGGAGGGCGCCGCCCGCCGCGCAGGTACCTACGTTCTGGCCACCTACCTACGTTCAAACGTGAGTATCTGGCCGAAACGTAGGTATCTGCGGCTGCGCTGGGTTGGACGCGGCGGCGCGGGCTACCGAACAGATGGTCGCGCCCCCGAAACGACCCTCATCCGGGTCTGGGGTTAGGCTCTTCACCGAGCAGGAGACACACAGGAGCTGATCGCGATGACCAACCCGTACGACAACCCCTTCGGCGGCCAGGACGGCAACCCCTCGAACGGTGAGGGCTCCGCGAACGGGCAGGGCGGCCAGTACGGCGGCCATGGCCAGTACGGCGGCTACGGACAGGGCGGCCAGGGCGAGTACGGCCAGAGCCCCGACCAGCCCGGTTCCGGTTACGGCCAGGCCGGCTATCAGCAGCCGAGTCAGCAGGGCGGCTACCAGCAGGGATTCCCCCAGTACGGCCAACAGCAGTACGGCCAGCAGGACTACGACCAGCCCTACGGCCAACAGCCCTACGGCCAGTCGCAGCCGCAGCAGCAGCCCTACGGCCAGTCGGGCCAGCCGGGCCAGGTGCAGCCGCATGGCCAGCAGCCGGGCTTCGGCCCGATGCAGGCCTACGGGCCCAACGGCCTGCCGCGCGCGCCGAAGTCGAAGATCGTGGCTGCGGTGCTGGCGTTCTTCCTGGGCGGCTTCGGCGTGCACAACTTCTACTTGGGCCACACCGGCCGCGGCATCACGCAGTTGGCGCTGTATTTGATCGGCTGGACCACGGCGATCGTCGGCATTGGGCTGCTGCTGATCGTGGCGGTGGGGCTGTGGGCGTTCGTGGAGTTCATCATGATCCTCGTCGGCGCCAACGGCTTCGAGCGCGATTCCGACGGGTACCCGCTGCAGTAGGGCGGCGGTGCCCGCGGGGTGGGGGCGGATGGAAAGGGGGCCGGGCCGTCGTAAAGCAAGTGCTTTGCGACGGCCCGGCCCCGACTCGACAGGCGCGCGCCCTTAGTGGACGCCCTCGAACTTGCCGACGATCCACTTCTTGCCCAGGATCAGCGCGGCACCCAGGGCGACGGACACGACGCCGAGGATGATGAAGAAGTTCGACTCCGCCGACGCATCCTCCGGGTGGTAGTAGCCGGCGAGCACGCCCGCGAGGGAGGTGCCCATGGCGACGGCCATCATCCACACGGCGTACATGCGGGTCGGGTAGGACTCCGGCGCCAGCTTCGTGGCCAGGGAGTTGCCCACCGGCGACAGCAGCAGCTCGCCCATGGTGAACAGGAACAGGATCCACACGATCACCAGCAGCGGCGTCGAATTCGCGCCGCCGCCGACGAACGGCAGGAAGAAGAACAGCGAGATGCCGATGATGATGTTGGCGACGCCGAACTTCACCGGGTACGTCCACTGGCGGGTGCCCAGCTTCGTCCACATCGCGGCGAAGATGCCGGAGAAGATGATGATGAAGATCGGGTTGATCGACTGCACCCACGCCGGGGAGAACTCGAACGAGCCGATCATGCGGTCCAGGCGCTGGTCGGCGTAGATCGCGATGACCGTGAACTGCTGCTGGAAAATGCCGAAGAACAGCACGCCGGCGACGAACATCGGGATGAAGCCGATCAGGCGGTGCTTTTCGACGGTCGTCGTCCGCTCCGACTTGTACATCTGCAGCCACAGCACCACAGCCGCGACGCCGGCGAGGACGGTGACGATGGTCGCCAGGGAGCCCAGCGGGATCAGGCCCAGGGCCACCGCCGCGACGATGGCCGCCACGCCGATGACCGCGCCGATGAACACCGGCAGGTACTTCGACTTCGGCAGCGGGTTCGGCACGTCGTGGCCGGCGGCGCCGATGGTCGACTTGCGCATGATCACGTACTGGATCAGGCCGATGGCCATGCCCACGGCGGCGAGGCCGAAGCCCCAGTGGAAGCCCTTCATGCCCCAGATCCAGCCGGTGAGCAGCGGGCCGAACAGGGCGCCGATGTTGACGCCCATGTAGAAGATGGAGAAGCCGGCGTCGCGGCGGGTGTCCTCGCGGGAGTACAACTGGCCGAGGACGACGGAGGCGGTGGTCTTCAGGCCGCCGGAGCCCAGCGCGACGAAGACGAGGCCGACGGCCAGGCCGGCGACGCCGGGCAGCACGGCCAGGGCGATGTGGCCGAGCATGATCAGGATCGCCGAGTAGAACAGCGTCTTCTCGGATCCCAGGAGGCGGTCGGCGATCCACGCGCCGACGAGCGCCGCCATGTAGACCAGGCCGCCGTACGCGCCGACGATGGAGGTGGCAACGCCGCGGTCCATGCCCAATCCGCCGTCGGTGACGGAGTAGTACATGTAGAAGATCAGGATGGCCTGCATGCCGTAGAAGCTGAAGCGCTCCCACATCTCCACGCCGAACAGGTTGGCCAGTCCCCAGGGCTGGCCGAAGAACGTTCGCTCCTTGCCGGAGCCGGTGTCCGAACCGCCGTCGATGGTCGCCGTCGCGGGGGCCGCGTGGTCCCCGGCGGTGTGCTCTCGCGCGGTGGCCGGCTGGTCGGCCGCCGCGCGGTTGTCGTGGCCGGGGGCTTGATGGTCCCCGGTCGAATCAGGTGTTTGTGCCATGCGCCCGATTATTCGCTTTTGTGCGCTCAAACTGAAACCGGCTTTGTGGTCCGGGGACCGTTGGGGCCGTGATTGAGGTGAACGTCACTTTCGGGCGGCGGCGTACCCGTCCTTGAGCACGAGCTTTGCGACGGCCCGCGCCCCGAGCAGCAGCAGGGCGCTCATGACGGTGGCGACGATGATGAACGACCAATGCGGCACCGCACCATTGCGCACCGCCCAGATGGCGAGCCCGGTGAGCGCGGTGGCGGCCCACACGATCAGCCCGCCGGGCGCGATGGGCAGCGGGTGCTTCTTCGCCGCGGCGCAGATGCCGTGGCCGATGGCGCCGCCGACGAGGAAGGGCCACAGGGTGTCCAGCACGTTGGTCAGCGTGAACGGGTCGGCCTCGGTGTTGTGCGCCAGGCGGGCGAGCACGGCGAAGGCGAAGATGGCGAAGAAGTCCATGACGATCGTGCGGGTGACGGACACTGTTGCTCCTGGGTTTCTGTTGTGGATCGGGGTCGCGGATCGGTGGCCGCGATTCGACGGCTGGCGGGTCGCCGGTCAGGTGTCGGACGGCCGGTCGGGCCCGGCTCCGGACCCGGCTCCGTTTTGGGCCTCTGCTCCGTTTTCTGCCGCTGCCTCCACGTCCTTCCGGCGATCGCCACCGTAGCCGACGAGGTAGACGGCCCAGCCGACGGCGGCGGGCAGGATGAAGGACACGAGCCGGTAGATGAGCACGGTGGCCACGGCGTCGGTGCCGACCATGCCGGCGGCGATGAGCGTGCCGGTCAGGACAGCTTCGACGGGCCCGACGCCGCCGGGGGTCGCCTGGATGAAGCCGGCGACCTTGCTGAACACGAACGCCATGAGCACGGTGTTGGCCGTGACGTCGTCGGCGCCGACGGCGCGCATGGCGGCGTAGAGGCAGATGACGTCGGTGACCCAGTTGATGAACGACCACCCGAACACGATGGTCATGCGCAGCGGGCTCAGGCGCACGCTGGTCAGCTGCCGGATGGTGGCCCGCAGCTTCGCCGCGCCGTCGTCGGCGGGCTTGCGGCGGAGGGCGTTGATGGCCTTGAGCACGTGCTTTGCGACGGTCTCGATCGCCGTGGTGTTCCGGGAAAACCACCACAGCAGCGCCGTGAGGCCCAGGACGGCCAGGCCCGCGGCGATGAGCCGGGCGGGTGCGGCGCCGCCGATGAAGAACAGTGCGCCCAGCGCCAGGGCGACGAGGCCGAGGAAGCTCAGCGCGCCGGACAGCAGGATGAACCAGCTGATGATCACCGGCGAGGCGCCCCATTTGAGCTGCCTGCGCACCTGCAGCGCGGTGGAGAACGCCACGCCGCCGGGCACCGACACCGACCAGGCGTTGGCGGCGAGCACCAGCGAGTTGGTGGCCCGCCGCGTCACGGGCACGTTCGCGGCGCGCAGCAGCAACCGCATGACCTCGGCCATGGCGTAGAGCGACAGGGCGACCATGGCGGCGGAAAACGTCACCCAGCCGAATTCGGCGCGGAGGAACGTGCGCCAGCCGTTGACCACGCTGTCCCAGTGGCCGAGGGCGAACCACAGCGCGACGCCCAGGATCACGAGGGTCAGCGCCCACCGGATCCACGAGGCCGAGGCGGCGGACGCCACCCGGCGGGCGGCGTCGCGCATGCGGGTCATCGGTTATCGACCGTCCCAGGATCGGGGTCGCCGGAGCTGCCTGCGCCGTCTGCGCTGCTCGCGCCGCTGGCACCGCCGGCACCGTCTGAGCTGCCCGGGCCGAGGGCCTCGCGCTTCTCCCATTCCAGGCGCAGCATGATGTCGCGCACGGTCAGGCGCCCCTCGGGGACGTGGACGGGTTCGTCATCGGGGACGGCGTCCTCGGGCGCGTCGGCAAAGTCGCCGCCGTAGCCCGCGGCGAGGTCGTCGTCGGGGTCGTGGCCGCCGAAGCCGGCCGCCGGGTCGTCGTCGATGAGCTCGCCCTCGTAGATGAGCTCGCCGGATTCGGTGCGGTCGGGCACCGCGGGGACGGGACGCTTGTCGACGGGCGCGTGGTCGTCGTCAAGCGGGGCATCCGCGAAGGAGATCCCCGCCGCGGCGCTCGCGGCACCCACCGCCACTGCCGAGCCCTCGGGCGCAGCCGGGGCAGACGGGACGGTCGGCGCAGACGGAGCCGACGGGGAAGACGGACCCTGCGCGGCACCGGCCATCGCGGGCACGCGGCCCACCGGCGACGGCGCCGCCGACCCGTGGCCGAGGCGCGCGGACAGGCGCTTGACCCAGCGCGGGGCCCACCAGCAATCGTCGCCGAGCAGCTTCATCACGGCCGGGACGAGCAGCATGCGGATGATCGTCGCGTCGAGGAAGAGGGCGGCGATCATGCCGAAGGCGATGTACTTCATCATCACGATGTCGGAGAAGCCGAACGCGCCGGCGACGACGATCATGATCAGCGCCGCGGCCGTGATGATGCCGCCCGTGTTCGCCGTGCCGAACTGGATCGCGTGCGGGGTGGCGGCGCCGTCGTCGCGGTCCTCCACCATCCTGGACACCAGGAACACCTCGTAGTCCGTGGACAGGCCGTAGATGATGGCGATGATCAGCACCAGCACCGGGCTCATCAGCGGGCCCGGCGTGAAGCCGAACAGCGACGAACCGACGCCGTCGACGAACATCGCCGTGAGGATGCCCAGCGTCGCGCCCAGCCCCAGGGCCGTCATGATGACCGCCTTGGCCGGCAGGATGATCGAGCCGAACACCAGCGCCATGAGGATGAACGTGGCCACCACCATGTAGAGGATCATCCACGGCAGCTTGTCGAACAGCGCCTCGATGGACTCCACCTCCATCGTCGGCGTGCCGCCGATGTAGACCGACGCGCCCTCGGGCACGTCGATGCCGCGCAGCTGCTCGACGACGCGCTCGTTGTCGCCGCGGTCGGCGATGCCCGCCGACAGCACGGTGACGCCGTCCTTCGTCGGCTGCGAGATCTTGAACCGGTCCGTCAGGCCCTCGACCTGGCTGGCCTGCTGGAACACCTGGCCCACGGCGCGGGGATCGCCGCCGTCCTGGATGACCAGCTTCACCGGGTCGGTGCGCATGGTGGGGAAGTCCTCGTCGAAGCGCTCCTGCGCCGTGCGGGTCTCGTTGGCCGGCGGCAGGTACGTCTCGTTGATGCCGCCGAACTTGATGCCGATCAGCGGCACCGTCAGCGCCAGCAGTCCCAGGCACACCGCGACGGTGACCAGCTTGGAGTGCTTCATGGCCCACGCCGGGATGCGGCCCCACAGCGAGTTCATCGACTGCTCGCGGGTGCGGCCCGCGCGTCGGACGCTCCACTTGTCGATGTTCTTGCCCAGCAGCCCGAACATCGCCGGCAGCACCGTCAGCGACAGCAGCGCGGCCAGGCCGACCGCCGAAATCGCGCCGTAGGCCACCGACTTCAGGAAGGCCTGCGGGAACAGCAGCAGGCCGGACAGCGCGACGGCGACCATCGCCGCGGAGAACACCACCGTCTTGCCCGCCGTCGCCGTCGTGTTGGCCACGGCTTGGGGGACGGGCACCCCCTCGGCCATCTCCTCTCTGAACCGGGAGACCATGAACAGGCCGTAGTCGATGGCCAGGCCCAGGCCCAGCAGCGTCACCACTGACTGCGCGAAGGCGTTGACCTGGGTGACCGTCGCCAGCATGGACAGGATGCCCAGCGAACCGGCGATGGACAGCACGCCCACGATCAGCGGCATCGACGCCGACACCACGCCGCCGAAGACGATGAGCAGCAGCAGCGCCACGATCGGCAGGCCGATCAGCTCGGCGCGCCAAATGTCGTCGGCCATGCCGGAATCCAGGGCGCCGGCCACCGGCGTCGCGCCGGCGATCTCCATGTCCACGCCCTCGATGGGCAGTTGGTCCTCGATGGCGCGGTAGTTCTTCAGCACGTCGTTGCCGGTGCCGGCCAGGCCGACGGCGACGAACGCGGACTGCTTGTCCTCGGTCGCCATCACCGCCTGGTTGTTGGCGAAGTAGCTGGTGACGTGCTCGACATACTCGGGATTGTCCGCCTGCAGGCGGGCGAAGTGGTCGTTGACCCGCTGCTTCAGCGCCGGATCGTCGACCGTGCCGCCGGCCGGGGCGTCGACGAGGACGATGACGTCGCCGGAGTTGTCGCGGCCGAAGGTCTCCTCCTCCAGCACCGCCGCGGCGGTCGAATCGGAGCCCGGGTCATCCCAGCCCTCCTGGTCGAGCCGGTCGCCCAGCTTCGTCCCGGAGAAGACGAACAGGGCCAGCAGCGCGGCGACGAGCACCAGCGGCGTGAGCACGCGGTGCCGGTACGCGAACGATCCCCATCGGTAGAACATGTGCGGGTCAGCGCTCCTTGAGCAGGGACATGAGCGAACGGAACGGCTGCAGCCAGGCGCCCTCGTCCGGCAGGGTCTCCAGGTCGACGCGCGGCAGCGGCTCGCGGAACACCCCGGGGATGTCCTCGAGGTCGATGAACTCGATGATGTCCGAGTTCACCGCCCACGCGGCGTGCTCGCGGAAGCCGATGACCGTCGTCGGGATCTGCGCGCGCTCGAGCTCCTCCAGGGTGTCCTGGAAGTTCTGGCCGTCGGCGGAGGCGACGACGACGCCCTCGAGGATGCCCTCCTCGCGGCGGCGCCGGATGTGGTCGAGCATGTCGGGGTCGACGTCGGAGTCGTCGCCGATCTTCGGCTTGGCGAACACCGCGAAACCGACGTTGCGCAGCGCCTCCACCCACGGGCGCACGATCTCGGCGCTGCCGGGGGCGATGTTGGTGAACACGGTCGCCTCGGGCTCGATGTGCGTGCCGACGTCATCGGCGAGGTCCATCGTGCGCTCCACCAGCCAGCGGCCGATGGCGTCGAAGCGCGGGCGGTGCGCGGCGGTCGGGCGGGACCCGAGGATCGCGCCGAGGCCCATGTCGATGTTCGGCGCGTCCCAGACCAGCAGCAGCGTCGGCGTGGTCTCGGGGGATTCGGCGTAGTGGTGGGTGCCGCTCATCGGGCGTCCTCTCGGGGTGCTTCTGCGTCTCCGGGGTTTCCGGCGGTGTCGCGCTTGCGCCACACGTACTCGTGGATGTCGTGGTCCAGGTTCAGGCCGCGGTTCTCGAACTTGGTGGTCGGGCGGTCGAGCAGCATCGGCGACTCGGGCCACGGCCAGGCGATGGGCTCCAGCGACGGTTCGGCGTCGCGCAGCTCGTCGATCCACTCGGCGTAGCCGGCGTGGTCGGTGGCGGCGTGGAAGATGCCGCCGGGCTTGAGGCGCGAGGCGATCAGCCGCAGGGTGCCGGTCTGCAGGATGCGGCGCTTGTGGTGGCGGGCCTTGGGCCACGGGTCCGGGAAGAAAAGGCGCACGCCGTCGAGCGACTCCGGCGCGATCATGCGCTGCAGCACCTCGACGCCGTCGCCGCGGACCATGCGGATGTTGTCGACGCCCTCGCGGGTCATCGCCGACAGCAGCTTCGCCAGGCCGGGCTTGTACAGCTCCACGGCGATGATGTTGTGGTCGGCTTCCTTCGGCGCCATGGCGACGGTGGACGTGCCGGTGCCGCAGCCGATTTCCACGATGGTCGGGCCGGTCCGGCCGAACCACTCGTCGACGTCGATCTGGTCGTCGGAAAGCACCGTGCCCACCCGGTCCCAGTGCTCGTCCCAAATGGCGGTCTGGCCGGGGGTCAGGGTGCCGCGGCGGAAGCTGACGCCGCCGATGCGCGGGTACTCCAGGCCGTCGTCGAATTCGGTCTGCATGGGCCGGCCGTAGGGCAGCGCGCCCTTGCCGAAGTCCGGCACGCGCGTGCCGTCGCTGGTCGGGGCCGTTTCGGGGGTCGCGGAATCCGCGCCTCCCCCGGCGGCGATGTTCGTATCAGGGGTATCAGAATTAGTCATCGCCCCCCATTGTTCATGACGGGAGGGGGAGGTCAATAATCCTCCGCGCGTGATTCGGCCCCTGGTGCGGGCCCCTGATCTGTTGCCGGGCCCCCGGGGCCGTGGTCTACTGGGCGCGTTCGCGCCGCGGGGGACCGGCGCGGGGGAGCGGTCGGGGAAGTGAGCGGGGGACCGGATGAGCGATCGGGCGCAGGGCGGCCGTTTGTGGGCGGCGGTGGTGGATTGGCTGGCCGATGCCGGCGTCGGGGAGGCCGCGGCGGTCGATCTCGCGGAGCTCCTCGATGCCACGTCCGGGCCGCCGACGGTCGCGGTGCGCGGGCCCGCGGGCATCGGCGCGGCTGCGGTGGCGGCGGCGTTGGGCGACCATCCTTCGGCCCGCGGCACTTGGCGGGTCGTCGCCGACGAGGGCCCCGCCCCGCGCGTCGACGCCGATGCGGTGGTCACCCTCTCCCACGATCCGGGGGCCCGTGCGCGGCCGGGCGAGGTCGTCGCCGATCCCCGCGTGTTGCTTGACGACGCCTCCTCGCCAGCCTCTCCGCCCCTCCCGCCCCTGGCGGCGGCGGTGGGTGAACTGGTCTCTCCGGAGGCGTTGGCCGCAGTGCGGGCGGGGCGATTGGAAAGGGGCGTGGCGGCCGCCGCCGCGGCGCACCCCGTGGTCCGCGATGAGCTGGAGGACCTGCTGTGGCCGTGAACGACGATCGTGCCGTCCCCCTCGAGGTGACCGGGACCGGCCCGGCGGCCGCGTGGGCGGATCCGTCGGCGCTGGAGGCAGCCGGCATTCGCCTGGTCGAGGAGCGCACTCCGGTGGTGCTCGTCCTCGTCGACGGGCGCGTGCCGCCGACCCGCGGCGACGTCGACTTCGTCGAGGCCGTCTCGGGCGCGACGGGGCGCTGCGCGGTGGGGCTCGACCTGGACGGGAATGAAGAGGTGGGCGGCGCGCCGGGCGGAGCACGGGGTGGAGCGCGGCTCGGTGAGTGTTTCGCCGCGTGGCGCGACGCCATCCACGTCGACGTCGCCGTCGGTCCCCTGGACGCCGCCATGGCGAGGACCCTGAAGCTGCTGGCCGAAGGGCCCGCCCGGCCGATCTCCCCGACCCCCGGCCAGCGCAGGCGCGCGCTGCTGGGAGCGCAGTTGTCGGCGGATCGGGCGGGGCGCGCGCGTGTCGTCGACAAGCAAGTGCGGGAGCGGAAGGCGACCGTGCCGCACGCCATCGCCGATGCGCTCGAGGCGGTGACCAGGGGCGCGGCGCCGACCGGTGCCGGGGAGCTCGATGCGGCGGTGCGGGAGGCGGCGGCCGCGGTGGCCGGGGCGCTGGACTTGCCCGAGCGCCCGGACGCGCCCGCCGCGCCGCAGCCGCCGAAGCCCGGGATCTTCACCGACGTCGGGGTGGGCCTGCTGACGCTCGGCGCGGCGCTGGGCGCGGGCGGATTGCTCGGCGGACCTCTGGAATGGGCGGGGCTGCCGGCGTGGGCTGCCGCAATGGTGACGGGCGCGGCCGGGGCGGTGCTGGCGGCGTCGCTGGCCATCGGCGGGCGGCGTCGTCGCATCGCCCGGGAGCGGGCCGGCTGGATCGCCGCCCACCTGGCCAGGGTGCGCAGGGCGTGGGACCGCGACATCGCCGCGGTGCTGCGGGCCGAATCCCGGCCGCCGCCGGACGGGTGGCGGGCGCGGCACCTCGCCGCGGCGCTGCGGGCGGAGACCAGCGCATGACGTGGCGGGCGGTGCGGGAAACGGTGATGGAGATGGCTATGGCGACGGAGACGATGGCGACGATGAAACTGGAGAAGGCGGGACGATGATGGACGGGATTCTCGGGCAGGCGAGTGCGGGAACGGGCGCGGGAGTAGGCGCGGGCGGAGTAGTCGGAGACGGTGGCGGAGCCTCTGGGCCCGCGTCGGCGTGCGGGCTCGACGGGATCATCCCCGTCGGCGCGGACTCCGGCGCACACGGTGACGCGTTCGCGGACGGCGGGGGCATGGTCCTCGAGATCGACGGCGAGTACTTCGACCTCGGGCCCGGGGCCGGCGACGCCGACGGCGATGGCGTGGCCGACTCGGTGACGCTCGCCGACGACCGGGGCTTGAGCATCTACTCGGACATCGACGGCGACGGCACGGTCGATCACGTCACCACGGTCCTGTTCGACGGGACCTACGAGACCTGGACGGCGTCCGCGACCGAACCGGCGCCGGGAGGGGCGGCGGGGGATTCCGGGGAGGTTCGATCTGGGGGCACCCCAACGGGGGTGTCGCATGAGGACGTCGCAAAGCAAGAAAACCCGTCCACCTGGGGCGTTCACGAATGGGAGCGGGGAGAACGCGGCCGTTGGGCATGAGTTTCGGCGAATCCGCCGCTGTGGGGTTCGTCTCATGCTCGTCGGCGGCAAGTTTCGGAATCCAACGGTAGCCTGATAACGAGACGCGAAATCCATAGTCAGGAGTACAGATGTCCGCACCTTCCATCCCGGGTCTGCAGGGTCAGGCCCCGACCGAGAACGCCGAGCTGCTCAGCTGGATCGCCGAGGTCGCAGAGCTCACCACCCCGGACAAGGTCGTCTTCGCCGACGGCTCCCAGGAGGAGTGGGATCGCCTGTCCCAGGAGCTGGTCGACAAGGGCACGTTCATCAAGCTCAACGAGGAGAAGCGCCCGAACTCCTTCCTGGCGCGCTCCAACCCGGCCGACGTCGCGCGCGTCGAGTCCCGCACCTTCATCTGCTCCAAGGACGAGGACGGCGCCGGCCCGACGAACAACTGGGCCGACCCGGCGAAGATGAAGGAGGAGATGACCGAGCACTACCGCGGTTCCATGAAGGGCCGCACCATGTTCGTCGTCCCCTTCTGCATGGGCCCCATCGATGACCCGTCGCCGAAGCTGGGCGTGCAGCTCACCGACTCCGAGTACGTGGTCCTGTCGATGCGCATCATGACCCGCATGGGCAAGGACGCGCTGGACAAGATCGGCGCGGACGGCGACTTCGTCCACGCGCTGCACTCCGTCGGCGCGCCGCTGGCCGAGGGCGAGGAAGACTCCACCTGGCCCTGCAACGACGAGAAGTACATCACGCACTTCCCCGAGACCAAGGAAATCTGGTCCTACGGCTCCGGCTACGGCGGCAACGCCATCCTGGCCAAGAAGTGCTACGCGCTGCGCATCGCGTCGGTCATGGCCAAGGAAGAGGGCTGGATGGCCGAGCACATGCTCATCCTGAAGCTCACCGATCCTTCGGGCAAGGCCTACTACGTCGCCGCCGCGTTCCCGTCGGCCTGCGGCAAGACCAACCTGGCCATGCTGACCCCGACCATCGAGGGCTGGAAGGCCGAGGTCGTCGGCGACGACATCGCGTGGCTGAAGTTCGGCGAGGACGGCCGCCTCTACGCCGTCAACCCGGAGAACGGCTTCTTCGGCGTCGCGCCGGGCACCAACTACGACTCCAACCCGAACGCGATGAAGACGCTGGAGAAGGGCAACTCCATCTTCACCAACGTCGCGCTCACCGATGACGGCGACGTCTGGTGGGAGGGCCTCGAGGGCAAGCCGGATCACCTCATCGACTGGAAGGGCAACGACTGGACGCCCGACTCCGACGAGCTGTCCTCGCACCCGAACTCCCGCTACTGCACCCCGATCGACCAGTGCCCGGTCGCCGCTCCGGAGTTCAACGACCCGGCCGGCGTCCCGCTCGACGCGATCCTGTTCGGCGGCCGCCGCCCCGACACCGTGCCGCTGGTGACCCAGGCGCTGTCCTGGAACCACGCCACCTTCATCGGCGCCACCCTGGCCTCCGGCCAGACCGCCGCCTCCGCCGAGGCGAAGGTCGGCTCGCTGCGCCACGACCCGATGGCCATGCTGCCGTTCATCGGCTACAACGTCGGCGACTACCTGCAGCACTGGATCGACATGGGCGTCAAGGGCGGCGACAAGATGCCCGAGGTCTTCCTGGTCAACTGGTTCCGCCGCGGCGACGACGGCCGCTTCCTGTGGCCGGGCTTCGGCGACAACTCGCGCGTGCTCAAGTGGATCATCGACCGCCTCGAGGGCCGCGTCGAGGCCAAGGAGACCGTCGTGGGCCACACCGCCCGCGCCGAGGATCTGGACCTCACCGGCCTGGACACCCCGCTCGAGGACATCAAGGCCGCTCTGAAGGCCCCGGCCGAGAAGTGGCAGGGCGACCTGGCGGACAACGACGAGTGGCTGAAGTCGCTCGGCGACCGCGTCCCGCAGGAGCTGTGGGACGAGTACGACGCCCTCAAGGCCCGCATCAAGGAGCGCACCGCGAAGAAGTAGCGCGCTCCCCATGACCCGGGCGCCAGCCCGGGCACGCACAACGCGTCCTCGAACGCCCCTTCCGCCGCCGGCATCGTGCCGGCCGCGGGAGGGGCGTTTCGCTGCCCGGGCGTCGGCGCCGAAGCCGGGTCGGGTACATTCACCGGGGTTCGTGGTCGCGTGACCAAGTAGACACCCGGGCCCCTATTTCCGCAGGTGAAATTCGGATATGCTCGGCGGTGGCAGGGATTGCGCGCCCGGGCCCGAGCAGTGGCCCCGAAGCTTCGCCAGGTCGGCGAGGCCGCGCTTCCCGCCGAAGAAAGGTTGTGTCCGCCATGCAGCTCACGGTGTTCTCCGATCTGAGCCTCCGAATCATCATGCGCATGGCGGCGGGCGAACCGGGGCAGAAGTTCACCGCGGGGGCGGTGGCCGACGAGCTCAACGCATCGCGCGCCCATGTGGCGAAGGTGGTGACCAAGCTCGTCGAAATGGGCCTGATCACCGCCGTCAAGGGCCGCTACGGCGGCATTTACCTGGAAGAAGGCGCGCTCGACCGTTCCGTCGGCCTGATCCTGCGCGAGCTCGAGCGCGGCGAGGTCGTCGACTGTGTGGGCACGAACTGCCCGCTGCTGCCGGGGTGCCGGCTGCGCGGGGCGCTCGCCGGCGCGCAGGAGGCGTTTTTCGCTCACCTCGATCCGGTGACCATCGGCGATCTCGTGCCCGAGCGCGGATCCCGGACGCCGCTGCAGCTGATCGGTGCGGGCGGCCCCGAGTAGAGGTCCCGCGGGCCGCCCCGAAGGTGGGCGGCGGAGGGGGTCGGGGGTGGCCGTCGTCAAGCGAGAACCTGCCGATTTTCAGACCGCGCACGGCTCCCGGTACCCCCGCGACCCTTAATGCGAATGCAGCATGCGCATTAGGTGCTAGCGTTGTCGGCGACCCCGATCACAACAGCCCACAGGGAGCAGCAATGGCGACCATCGACGTCAAGAAGACCGGCCTCACCGACGACCAGGCGGACATCATCCGCCAGACCCTGCCCGTCGTCGGCGCGAACATCGGCGAGATCACCCCGAACTTCTACAAGCGCATGTTCTCCGCCCACCCCGAGCTCATCGCCGACACGTTCAACCGCGGCAACCAGAAGCAGGGCGCGCAGCAGAAGGCGCTCGCCGCCTCCGTGGCCACCTTCGCCGCCACCCTCGTCGACCCCGACGCCCCCGCCCCCGAGGAGCTGCTCGCCCGCATCGGCCACAAGCACCTGGCCACCGGCATCGTCGAGGAGCAGTACCCGATCGTGCACAAGCACCTCTTCGACGCCATCGAGGAGGTCCTCACCCCCGAGGTCTTCCAGGGCGCCGTCCGCGACGCGTGGGACGCCGTCTACCTGGAGATGCAGCGCGTGCTCGTGGACTTTGAAAAGCAGCTTTACGACGAAGCCGGCGTCGCCCCCGGAGACGTCTTCCGCGCGGCCGAGGTCGTCTCCCGCGACGACCTCAGCGACGACATCGTCGTGTTCGGCGTGCGCGGCAAGGACGGCGAACTGCCCGGCTTCACCCCCGGCCAGTACATCTCCGTGCGCCAGACGCTGGCCGACGGCGCCCGCCAGCTGCGCCAGTACTCCCTGGTCGGCGTGCCCGGCGACGGCGTACTGAAGTTCGCCGTCCGCCGCGTCCGCGCCGACGAGGTCGCCGAACTGCCCGCCGGCGAGGTCTCCAACAAGCTGTGCGACGACGTCCGCGTCGGCGACGACATCGAGATCTCGCTGCCCGCCGGCGACCTCGTGCTGGACACCGACTCCGACGGCCCGGTCGTGCTGGTCTCCGCCGGCATTGGCGCCACCCCGATGGTCGGCATGCTCAACTACCTCGCCGCCAACGGCTCGCAGCGCCAGGTGCTGTCCGTCCACGCCGACCGCAGCGAGGCCTCCGACGTCCTCGCCGCCGAGCGCACCGCCGCCGTCGACGCCCTGGCCAACGGCACCGAGAAGCGCTGGCTCGAGCCCGACTTCATGGACCTCTCCGACAAGGGCGGCGTCGAGCTGCCCGAGGGCGCCGAGTTCTACATCTGCGGCGGCAACGGCTTCCTGCAGCATGTCCGCGACCAGCTCGCCGAGCGCGGCATCGACCGCTCCCGCATCCACTTCGAGCTGTTCAGCCCGAACGACTGGCTGCTCGACGCGTAGGTAGCGCGGCGGTCGGTTGCGCCAGCTTCGCATTCGGCGCCCGCTCCGCCCCGTCCCGCCCCGCTCCATCCCGGACTGCCCCCCTCCCGGACTGCCCCGTCCCGCCCCAAACTGCTTAACCCACCTCGAATGTCTTAACCCACCCGATACAACGGGTGGGTTAGGACATTCGAGGTGGGTTTGCGCTGTTGGGCGTTGGGCGGGCGGGGAGGTGCCGGATGGGCGTCGCAAAGTACTACCACCCCTCCGTAAAAGCCCAGGTCGGCATTTTTCGGCGGCCAAAAATGTGCACTTTCATACGCCGGGGCCGGGTCGGAGGGAGTGTTCGGCCCCCTTTCGCCCGCGACTTGTGATGATAATGAACCCACTCAGTCGCCGACGCCGCATCTTCCTCGGCGGGCCCGGGCGACACCGACGAGAAGGAGCGGGATTCACATGGCAGATCAGCACTCCACTACCGACACCAGTAGCACCAGCACCGGCACCAGCGCCGACCAGGCCACCACCGACGGCAGCAGCACCGGCACGGGCACGGCCAACTCCAACGCCGACGGCCGTTTCGATGCCGGCATCCGCGTGCGCCGCGAGGTGATGGGCGACGACTTCGTCGACGCCGCCCTCGAGCGCAACGCCGGCACCGACGGCGAGGGCCTGCAGCGCCACATCACGGAGACGGTGTGGGGGTCGGTGTGGACCCGCGATGGCCTGTCCAAGCGCGATCGGAGCCTGCTCAACATCGGCATGCTCGTCGCCCTGCGCGCCACCGGCGAGCTGCGCGGCCACGTCCGCGGCGGCCTGCGCAATGGCCTGACCCGCGAAGAGATCACCGAGGCCGTCGTCCACACCGCCGGCTACTGCGGCGCCCCCGCGGCCCTGTCCGCGATGAAGGTCGTGCAGGAAGTCCTCGTCGAGGAGCTCGGGCCGCTTCAGGGGGAGTAGCCGAGCAGGGGGAGTAGCGCGGACAGCCCCGGGCAACTCCCCGGGGCAGCGCGCCGAGCCGCTACTTAGCCCCTACTTCGCCGCGGCCTCCGGCGGGTCGAGCGGGTCGCCGTGGCCGGCCCGGTAGTAGGGCAGGTCGAGCGGCTCGAGTGGGGTCTTGCCGGCGATGAGGTCGGCGGCCTTTTCGGCGATCATCATGGTCGGGGCGTAGATGTTGCCGTTGGTGATGCCGGGCAGCACGGATGCGTCGACGACGTAGAGGCCTTCGGTGCCGTGGACGCCCATGGTGTCGGGGTCGACGACGGCCATGTCGTCGGATTCGGGGCCCATGACGCAGGTGCACGAGGGGTGGAGGGCGGTTTCGGCGTCGCGGCGGACCCAGTCGAGGATCTGTTCGTCGGATTCGACGTCGGCGCCGGGGGAGGTTTCGACGTCCCAGTATTCGCGCATGGCGGGGGTGTCCAGCAGTTTGCGCGAGGTGCGGATCGCTTCGACCCATTCGCGGCGGTCCTGGTCGGTGGAGAGGTAGTTGAACAGGATCTCCGGCTTCTTGGCGGGGTCGGAGGAGGTGATGCGCACGTGGCCGCGGGCGTCGGAGTACATGGGGCCGACGTGGAACTGGAAGCCGTGGTCGCCGTCGGGCTTGGTGCCGTCGTAGCGCATGGCCAGCGGCAGGAAGTGGAACATGAGGTTGGGGTAGGCCTCGTTTTCGTTGGAGCGGGCGAAGCCGCCGCCTTCGAAGTGGGAGGTGGCCACGGGGCCCTTCTTGGTCAGGATCCAGCGCAGGCCGATGAAGGGCCAGCGCCACTTGTCCAGGTAGGGCTGGGAGCTGACGGGCTGGGTGCAGTTGTACTGCACGTAAACCTCGAGATGGTCCTGGAGGTTCTCGCCGACGCCGGGCAGGTGCTTGACGACGTTGACGCCCACCTTGTTCAGCAGGTCCTTGTCGCCCACGCCGGACAGCTGGAGGAGCTGGGGCGAGTTGAACGCGCCACCGGCGAGGATGACCTTGTCGGCGCGGACCTGGTGGACGCGGCCGCCCTTGCGGTATTCCACGCCGACGGCCTTCGTGCCCTCGAAGAGGATGCGGGTGGTGTAGGCGCGGGTGCGCAGTTCCACGTTGGGGCGCTTGAGGGCGGGGTGGAGGTAGGCGCGCGAGGCGGAGAGGCGCTTGCCGCCGTCGATGTTGGCGTCGAAGGGGCCGAATCCCTCCTGGCGGTAGCCGTTGACGTCGGGGGTGTAGTGGTAGCCGGCCTGCTCGATGGACTTGAAGAAGGCCTTGAACAGCGGCGAGTCCGCCGGGCCGCGCTTCATGCGCAGCGGGCCGTCGTGGCCGCGGCGCGGGTCGTCCGGGTCGGAGCCCAGGGCGTTTTCCATGCGGTTGAAGTAGGGCAGCACGTTGCTCCAGCCCCACTTCTCCAGGCCCTCGGTGGCGCCCCACTTCTCGTAGTCCATGGGGTTGCCGCGCTGGTAGATCTGTCCGTTGATGGACGACGAGCCGCCGACGACCTTGCCGCGGGCGTGGTAGACGCGGCGGCCGTTCATCTCCGGCTCCGGCTCCGACTCGTAGGCCCAGTCGTAGAAGCGGTTGCCGATGGGGAACGAGAACGCCGACGGCATGTGGATGTACAGGTCCCACAGCGAGTCCATGCGGCCGGCCTCGAGGACGAGGACGGAGGTGGTGAAGTCATCCGACAGGCGGTTGGCCAGCACCGAGCCCGCGGAGCCGGCGCCGACGATGACGATGTCCTTGTGCTCGACGGTGTGCTCGACGGTTCCGTCGGCCGCGTTCTTCCGGCGGCGGGAGAAGGGGAATGTGGGCATGGGTCCTCCTGTGGTTCGGGGTCGGGCGGTGGTCGCTGTCCAGCGTTTTCCCGGAAAGGATGACATGACCCCGATGGATCGTGCCAATGTCGTTGCTGGCAATGAGAATCAATGCCTGCGTAAACCTGCTGGTCAGACCGGCATTTATGTTGTCATATGCTGCTTGTCACACAGGCTGCGTTAATGAACGTCCTACACTTGTACGGTCATCAGTCAACCGAGGGATTCTTCCTATGAATGAACGACCAACTTCTGCGCGCGAGACGTCGTCAAGCACGGCCGACCCCGAGCGCGACGCCCCGCACCTGCCCGCGACGGCGGCCGAACCACCCGAATCGCCGTCGGTGAACCTGCCGGTGTTCCTGATCTCCGGCATTGGCGTCATCGCCATCGCGCTGTGGGCGATCCTCGCCCCCGACAACGCCGCCGACACCCTCGCCGCGATCGTGGCCACGGTGTCGAAGAACCTCGGCTGGTTCTACGTGGTCACCGCCACCGCCGCCGTGCTGTTCATGATCTGGATCGCGACGTCCAAGGCCGGCAAGGTCAAGCTCGGCCCCGACCACGCGAAGCCCCAGTACAACCTGTTCTCGTGGGCCTCCATGCTCTTCGCCGCCGGCATCGGCGTCGACCTGCTGTTCTTCTCCGTCGCCGAGCCGGTCGCCCAGTACTACGGGCCGCCGACCGGCGACGCCGAGACCATCGAGGCCGCCCGCCAGGCCGTCGTGTTCACCCTGTTCCACTACGGCGTGACCGGCTGGGCGCTCTACGCGCTGATGGGCATGGCGTTCGGCTACTTCGCCTACCGCCTGAACATGCCGCTGACCATCCGGTCAGCGCTGTACCCGATCATCGGCAAGCGCATCCACGGCCCCGCCGGCGACGCCGTCGAGATCGCCGCGATGCTCGGCACCGTCTTCGGCGTGGCCACCTCGCTGGGCATCGGCGTCGTGCAGCTCAACTACGGCCTCAAGGTCCTGTTCGACCTGCCCGAGAACATCCCGATGCAGATCGCGCTCATCGTCGTCGCCGTCGGCGTGGCCACCATCTCCGCCGTATCCGGCGTGGACAAGGGCATCCGCCGCCTGTCCGAGCTCAACGTCGGCCTGGCCATCGGCCTGATGCTGTACATCCTCATCACCGGGCGCACCGCGTTCCTGTTCGACGCGCTGGTCATGAACATCGGCGAGTACGTGTCCAAGTTCCCCTCCATGACCATGGACACCTACGCGTTCTCCGACGCGCAGGAGTGGATGAACGCCTGGACCCTGTTCTTCTGGGCCTGGTGGGTCGCGTGGGCGCCGTTCGTCGGTCTGTTCCTTGCGCGCATCTCGCGCGGCCGCAGCCTGCGGCAGTTCATCGTGGGCACGCTGACCATCCCGTTCGTGTTCGTGCTGCTGTGGGTCTCCGTGTTCGGCAACTCCGCCCTCGACCTCGTCCTCGGCGGCGACGACGAGTTCGGCCAAATGGCCGTCGACATGCCCGAGCGCGCGTTCTACCTGCTGCTCGAGCAGTACCCGGCGGGCCTCGTCGTCGCCGGCGTCGCCTCCCTGATCGGCCTGCTGCTGTACATCACCTCCGCGGACTCCGCTGCGCTGGTGATGAGCAACTTCACCTCGAAGATCACCGACACCCGCCAGGACGGACCCGCATGGTCGCGCATCTTCTGGGCCGTGGTCGTCGGCGTGCTGACCATCGCGATGCTCTTCGTCGGCGGCATCCCCACGCTGCAGTCGGCGACCATCGTCATGGGCCTGCCGTTCGCCGTGGTCATCTACCTGATCATGTACGGCCTGTTCACGTCGCTGCGGCTGGAGATGCTGCAGAAGGACTCCGCGACGCGCACCATCCGCGGCGCCATCTCCGGCCGCACCGACGGCGCCGGCGGCAACTGGCGCCAGCGCCTGTCCCGCGCGATGACGTTCCCGGGCGCGCGCCAGTCCCGCCGCCACATCGACGACGTCGTCGCCCCCGCGCTGACCGAGGTCGCCGAGGCCATCCGCGAGCGCGGCGCCGACGTCACGCTGACCCGCGACACCGTCGACGAGGCCGGCATCGACCAGCTGGACCTGCTCGTCCGCTTCGGCGACGAGCGTGATTTCCGTTACCAGGTCTATCCCACCGCGCACCCCACGCCGTCGTTCGCCGGCCGCATCCACCTGGACCGGGACGCCGACGAGACCTACTACCGCCTCGAGGTGTTCACCCTGACCGGGTCGCTGGGATACGACGTTTACGGGTACACAGGGACGCAGATCATCGAGGACGTCCTGGATCTCTACGAGCGGCACCTGGAGTTCCTGCACTTGCAGGCCGATCTCCCGGGCAACTCGGATCTGTCGGACTCCGCGGACCCCGTCCGCGAGTGGACCGACGACTACGTCACCGACACCACCACCGCCAACGCGAAGGAGAACCGATGACCGAGGCCAACGCAGCCACCACCTCCGGCAACGCAGCCACCGGCACCACCCCCGCCACCCTGTTCATCGACGGCGCCTGGGGCCCGGCGGGCTCCGGCGAGACCCGCGCCATCACGTGCCCGGCCGATGGCGCGCACGTCGCCGACGTGTCGGAGGCCGCGGCCGCCGACACCGACCGTGCGATCGCCGCGGCCCGCGCGGCCTTCGACGCCGAGGGCGAGGGCACCTGGTCCACGTGGTCGGCCTACGACCGCGGTGAGCTGCTGCTCAAGGTCGCCGACGGCATCAAGCAGCGCCGCGACGAGTTCGCGCGCGCCGAGTCGCTGGACACCGGCAAGCGCCTGCCGGAGTCCGAGGCGGACATGGACGACATCATCGCGTGCTTCCAGTACTTCGGGAAGCTCGCGGGCCTGGACGCCGGCCGCGTCGTCGACGCCGGCGATCCGACGGTGGCCTCCCGCGTCGTCCGCGAGCCGGTGGGCGTGTGCGGCCTGATCACGCCGTGGAATTACCCGCTGCTGCAGGTGGCGTGGAAGGTCGCGCCGTGCCTGGGCGCGGGCAATACCTTCGTGCTCAAGCCGGCGGAGCTGACGCCGCACACGTCGATCCTGCTGCTGCAGCTCCTCGATGACCTGGGCTTGCCCGCGGGCGTGGCCAATCTGGTCACGGGCGCGGGTGCGGAGGCCGGCGCCCCGCTGTCGTCCGATCCCCGCGTGGACATGGTGTCCTTCACCGGCGGCCTGGTCACGGGCCGCACCATCGCGTCGGAGGCGGCGAAGACGGTGAAGAAGATCGCGCTGGAGCTCGGCGGCAAGAACCCGAACGTCATTTTCGCCGACGCCGATTACGAGGCTGCCCTGGACAACGCCCTCAACGGCGCCTTCGTCCACTCGGGCCAGGTCTGCTCGGCGGGTGCGCGCATCATCGTGGAGGAGTCCATCGCGGAGAAGTTCGTCGATGACCTCGCCGAGCGTGCGCAGCACATCGCCCTCGGCGGCCCCTTCGACGAGAAGGCGGAGACGGGCGCGCTCATCTCCGGGCAGCACCGCGACAAGGTCGCCGCGTACGTCGATCGCGCCCGCGAGCAGGGTGCCCGCATCCGCTGCGGTGGCGAGGTGGCGACGGGCCCGTCGGCGGACGGCTCCGGTTCGCTTGACGACGGCTTCTTCTACCTGCCCACCGTCATCGATCAGTGCACCCGCGAGATGGATTGCGTGCACGACGAGGCCTTCGGCCCCACCGTGACGGTGGAGACCTTCTCCTCGGAGGAGGAGGCCATCGAGATCGCGAATGACACGATCTACGGCCTCGCCGGTGCGGTATGGACCTCCGACGCGTCCCGCGCCGAGCGGGTGTCGCGCAAGCTGCGCCACGGCACGGTGTGGATCAACGACTTCCACCCGTACCTGCCGCAGGCGGAGTGGGGCGGCATGGGCCAGTCGGGCTTCGGCCGTGAGCTGGGCGAGACCGGCTTCGAGGAGTACACCGAGCAGAAGCACATCTACCAGAACACCGCTCCCGCGGTGACCGGCTGGTTCGAGGACCGCCGCTAGGAATCGCGGGGCCCCGGCACCGCGAAAAGAACCCCGCCGCCCTTTCGGGTGGTGGGGTTCTCGTGTGCTCGGCGGCGGCGTGCGGGGCGTCGTCGTTCCCCGTCCGTGCGCCGCCGGTCAGAGGCGGCGGGCGCCGGGCCCGTGCGTCTTAGGCGCGGCCGATGTGGTGGCCGACGGTCTGGACGCCGTGGTTGGTCATGTGGACGAACAGGTTGTAGTCGCCGATGTTGTCGTCGATGATGCCGACGACCCAGTTGTCGGAGTCGCAGGTGCCGTGGCCGGCGGTGATGCCCTTGATGCCGACGAACTTCGCGCCGGTGTCGCCGGCGGCCTGGGCCAGGCCGGCGTCGAGGCGATCCTCGATCTCGCGGAGGTTGACCGCCGGGGTGGGCACGCCGACGCCGCCGGTGTTGACCAGGCAGACCTCGCCGTTCGGGCCCGAGATGGTCGGGTATCCGGCGATCTTGATCTGCGCCTGCGGGGCGATCTGCTTGGCGCGGTTGATGGCGTCGCGGGCGGCGGCGCGGAGGTTCTCCTGGATCTGCGGCATGGGCATGCGGTCGTTCAGGATGTACGGGTACGTGTCGTTGGCGCCCGCGAGGATGACGACCTGGCGGGTGCCGCCGTCCAGCGCGCCGGTCTCGGCGGCGCGGTTGATCTGGTCGATGATGCGCATGCCGCCGGTGCGGAAGGACGCGCCGGCGCAGGTGTAATCGGAGATCGGGGTGCCGTTGCCGGCGCCCACCGCGTTGGAGAACAGGAAGTCCGTGCCGCAGTTCAGCTCGTTGACGCGGCCACCGGGGATCGGCGCGCCGGTCTTCGACTTGATCCAGTCGCCGACGGTCGGGTTGGCCGGCAGCGAGTCGCCGAAGACGACGGTGTTGCCGGGCGCGGCCTGCGCGGCCATCGGGAGGGACACGGCGGCGACGGCGGTCGCGGCGAGGGTTGCCAGAACGGTACGGATTCGCATTGAGCTGCCTTCGGGGGTGACGACGACGCAACCGGTTGATTCCGGCCACGATAACAACGTGCACAGCCTAATCGTTGCCGTGCCGTTATAAAAGTCAGGGGGTGAATGTAACTGAAGTGACGCATGGGGCGCGTGATGCGAGTCTAGTCCAGTGGTGCGGGACCGACCAGAGATACGGCGAAACCGGCCACCCGCGGTAATGCGGATGGCCGGTGTCGGTCCTGGAGGCGGGCAGCGGGGCAATGCCGCGCCCGCCCCGGGTCAATCGCGGATGTGCGCGTGGCCCAGCGCAATCAACCCATGGCGATTAACCCTTGAGCGAGGCGGGCGGGGCGAAGCGCTCGCCGTACTTGCCGGCCAGCTCCTCGGCGCGGGCGACGAAGCCGGCGACGCCGCGCTGCTCCGAACCGTCGGCGCCGGTGCCGTCGTAGTTCTTGATGAACTGGCGCGTGCCGCCCGTCCACGCCGGGTAGCCGATGCCGAAGATCGAGCCGATGTTGGCGTCGGCGTCGTGGAGGACCACGCCCTCGTCGACGCACTTCTGCGTCTCCACGGCCTCGATGAACAGCATGCGGTCGATGAGATCCTGCATGACCACGTCATCCGGGTCGATGGAACCGGCGCCGAGCTCGGTGCGCAGGCCCTCCCACAGGCCGGCGCGACGGCCGTTCTCGTACTCGTAGAAGCCGCGGCCCTCGAGCTTGCCCGGGCGGTCGAACTCCTCGATCATGCGGTTGACCAGGGTGGACACGCCGCCGTCGTCGAGGGTCTCGCCACGATCGCGGGCGGCGGTCTCGTTCTCCTCGCTGATCTTCTTCATCAGCTTGAGGTTCAGTTCGTCGGCAAGCTGCAGCTGCGCGGCCGGGTAGCCGGCCTGGCGCGCGGCGGCCTCCACCGTCGCGGGCTCGTGGCCCTCGGCGACCATGCGGATGGCCTCGTTGATGACCGTGCCGATGACGCGCGAGGTGTAGAAGCCGCGGGAGTCGGTGACCACGATCGGGATCTTGCGGATCTGCACCGCGAAGTCCAGCGCCGCGGCCAGCGTCTTCGGGTCCGTCTCATCGCCGGAAATGATCTCCAGCAGCTGCATCTTGTCCACCGGGGAGAAGAAGTGCAGGCCGATGAAATCGCCCGTGCGCTCCACGTGGGAGGCCAGCTCGGTGATCGGCAGAGTCGAGGTGTTCGAGCCCAGGATCGCCGTCTTCGGCACCGCGGCCTCGATCTCGGCGTGGACCTTGTGTTTGAGGTCGGTGTTCTCGAAGACCGCCTCGATGACCAGGTCGACGTCGGAGAGATCGTCGTAGGAATCGGTCGGGGTGATGCGGCCCAGCAGCTGCGCCGACTTCTCCTCCGTCGTGCGGCCGCGCTCCAGCGCCTTCGCCTCGATCTTCTCGGAGTAGTTCTTGCCGCGCTCGGCATTCTCCATGGAGATGTCCTTGAGCACGACGTCCATGCCGGCCTTCGCGCAGACGTACGCGATGCCCGCGCCCATCATGCCCGCGCCGACGACTCCGACCTTCTTGAACTCCGTCTTCGGGAACGGCGTGCCGTCCTCCTGCAGCGGGCGGGAACCGCCGCCGTTGCAGTGGTTGAGGTCGAAGAAGAACGCCTGCATCATGTTCTTCGACTGCGAGCCGGTGACCAGCTCGGTGAAGTAGCGCGACTCGATGGTCAGAGCCGTGTCGACGTCGACCTGCGCGCCCTCCACCGCGGCCTGCATCGCGCGGCGCGGGGCGACCATCGGCGAGCCCTTGAGCTGCTTGGTCAGGTTCGCCGGGAACGACGGCAGGTTGGCCGCGAACTTCGGGTTCTTCGGGTCGCCGCCCGGGATCTTGAAGCCCTTGACGTCCCACGGCTGCTCCGCGACGGCGTCATCGGACAGCAGCCACGCGCGGGCGCGGTCGAGCAGCTCCTCCGGGGCGACGACCTCGTCGACCAGGCCGGTCTTGAGGGCCTTGGCCGGGTTCATCTGCGCGCCGGTGAGCACGACCTTCATCAGCGCGTCCTGGATGCCGATCATGCGGACCACGCGGGTGATGCCGCCGCCGCCCGGCAGCAGGCCGAGCGACACCTCGGGCAGGCCGATCTTCGAGCCGCGCGCGTCGGCGGCGATGCGGTGGTTGGCCGCCAGCGCGACCTCGAGGCCGCCGCCCAGCGCCGCGCCGTTGATCGCGGCGACGACGGGCACCGGCAGCTTCTCGATGCGGCGCAGCGACTCCTTCATGTGCTGCACCATGTCGAACATCGACTGCGCGTCTTCCGGGCCGACCTGGGACATCTGCTTGATGTCGCCGCCGGCGAAGAAGGTCTTCTTGGCCGAAGCCAGGATGATGCCCTTGATCCCCGCCGCCTCCGGGCCGTCGGAAAGCTCCTGCTCGAGCCTTTCCACCGTGGCGCGGATGTCGTCCTGGAACGTCTGGTTCATGGTGTTGACGGGCGCATTCGGGTCATCCATCGTCAGCGTGACGATGCCGTCGTCGGCGCGGTCCCATCGGAACATGTTGTCGGTCATGTGGTGATCTCCCTGTAAACCTGTGTTCTGCGTTTGATGTGCCGGGTGTGAAGTGCCGGCGGGTGGGACCGGGCCTAGACCCGCTCGATGATGGTGGCCACGCCCATGCCGCCGCCGATGCACAGCGAAATCAGCGCGTAGCGGCCGCCGGTGCGGTGCAGCTCGTCGATGGCCGCGCCCGTGATCATGGCGCCCGTGGCGCCCAGCGGGTGGCCCATGGCGATCGCGCCGCCGTTGACGTTCAGCTTCTCGTCCGGGATGCCCAGCTTCTGCTGCGCGTGGAGGACGACGGCGGCGAAGGCCTCGTTGATCTCCCACACGTCGATGTCGTCGACGCCGAGGCCGGCCTTGCCCAGGACCTCGCGGACGGCCGGCTCGATGCCGGTGAGCATGATCGTCGGCTCGACGCCGTTGACGGCGGTGGCCACGATGCGGGCGCGCGGGGTCAGGCCCATGTCGGCGCCGGCCTTCTCGGTGCCGACCAGCGTCAGGGCGGCACCGTCGACGATGCCCGACGAGTTGCCCGGGTGGTGCAGGTGGTTGATCTGCTCCAGCTGCGTGTACTTCTTCAGCGCGACGGCGTCGAAGCCGCCCATCTCGCCCATCTGCGCGAACGACGGGCGCAGGCCGCCGAGCGACTCGACGGTGGTGCCCGGGCGGACGGTCTCGTCGTGGTCGAGGATGGTCAGGCCGTTCTGGTCGACGACCGGGACGACGGAATCCTTGAAGCGGCCCTCGTCCCACGCCTTCTTGGCGCGCTCGTGGGAGGTCACGGCGAGCTGGTCGAGCTGCTCGCGGGTGAAGCCGTCCAGCGAGGCGATGAGGTCGGCGGAGATGCCCTGCGGCACGAAGTCGGTGGCGAAGGACGCCTGCGGGTCCATGGCCCACGCGCCGCCGTCGGACATCATGGGCACGCGCGACATGGACTCGACGCCGCCGGCGAGGACGAGCTCGTCCATGCCGGAGCGGACCTTCGCGCTGGCCATGTTGATGGCGGTGAGGCCGGAGGCGCAGAAGCGGTTGATCTGCACGCCGCCGGTGCGGTTGGGCAGGCCCGCGGCGAGCGCGGCGGTGCGGGCGATGTCGGCGCCCTGGTCGCCGACGGGCGTGACCACGCCGACGACCATGTCGTTGATGCGCTCCTCGTCCAGGCCCGGGTTGCGGCGGCGGATCTCCTCGATCAGCCCGACGAGCAGGCTCAGGGGGCGGACCTCGTGGAGGGAGCCGTCCTTCTTGCCCTTGCCTCGGGGGGTGCGGAGGGCCTCGTAGATGAAGGCCTCGCCACCCGCGGGGATGCTGGCGTTGGTCATGGTGTGTGGTGTCCTCACATGTCGGCGAAGAGTGTCTCACGTCACTATAACGACATATGTGAAAATATCTACGTGGTCGACCGATTAACCACGCTTAACGCCGTTGCGGGTGCCCCCGCACCCCGGCTGAAACCGCACCGCCACCTACTTCTTCCGCAGCACCAGCACGAGGTTCGACACCCCGACCTCGCGCAGCACGGGCACCTTGGTCATCCACCATGCCCACCACGGGTGGTAGCGGGGGAAGGCGGCGAGCAGCTCGGCGTGCCCGGCGCGCTCCATCTCGCGTCCCCACGCCAGTCCCTCGGCGCAGCCGACCTCGAAGAGGGACTCGCCGTAGTAATTCTTGGGCCGTTTGCCGTGCTTGCGCTCGTACATGCGCCGCGCCCGGTCGCCGCCGAGGTAGTGCGTCATCCCCATCTCGTGGCCGCCGAAGGGCCCGAACCACACGGTGTACGAGTAGACGACCAGTCCGCCCGGCGCGGTGACGCGCAGCATTTCGCGGCCCATCCGCCACGGTTCGGCGACGTGCTCGGCGACGTTCGACGAGTACGTCAGGTCGAACGCCCCATCGCGGAACGGCAGCTCCAGCCCCGATCCGCGCACGGACGAATCGAGCCGGATGCCCGCCGCCGCCATCTCGCCGACGTCGGGTTCGCACGTGAAATAGTCCACGCCGCGCCGGGCGAACGCCTTGCCGAAGTACCCCGGCCCCCCTCCGACGTCCAGAATCCGGGTGCCCGTCAGGGGAGAGGCCTCCGCGTTTCCCGCCTCTTTCTTGCTTGACGACGTCCCGGCGTCCCCGGTGGCCGTCGTCAAGCAAGAATCACCCGAGCGCGGCAACCCGGACCCGGCGGCGATGCCCTCCAAAAGGGCGACCGTGTCCGCGGCGAGATGGCCGTAGAAGCGATCGGGGTCGGACTGCTCGTACTTGAAATCGCCGAGCAAGCCGAACGAGCGGCGAAGGGAGCAATGGGAGCGCAAAGCGGACAGCGCGGGCGGCGTGAAACTCACGCCCCCGACCCTATTCCACGCCCACCGTCCCAGGGCGCCGAATCCGGGGGAAGCGGCCGTGGGCGCCCGGCCCGGGGATTATGGTTGCCCCCATGAAGGTTCTCCTGCTGTGCTGGCGCGACACCGGCCACCCCGAAGGCGGCGGCAGCGAGCGCTACCTCGAGCGGGTCGCCGAACACCTCGCGCGGGAGGGCCACCGCGTCGCGTTCCGCACCGCCGCCTACCCCGGCGCACCGAAGAAGTCCCAGCGTGCGGGCGTGCGGTACTCCCGCGGCGGCGGCAACTTCTCCGTCTACGTCCGCGCCTGGGGAGCGATGCTCGCCGCGAGGATCGGCGTCGGGCCGATCGCCCGGGCGCTCGGCGGGCGACCCGACGTCGTGCTGGACACCCAAAACGGCATCCCCTTCTTCGCCTCCGTCGTGTCCGGGCGGCCGACCGTCGTGCTCACCCACCACTGCCACCGCGAGCAGTGGCCCGTGGCCGGCAAGCTGGTCGGGCGCTTCGGCTGGTTCGTCGAATCGACGCTCGCGCCGGCCGTGCAGCGGTCGTGCCGGTACATCACCGTGTCGAGGCCCAGCGCCGACGACCTGCGCGGGCTCGGCGTCGACGGCGACCGGATCTCCATCATCCGCAACGGCGTCGACCCCGTGCCCGACGTCGCCGTGGGCGCCGAAAACGCCCCCGCCGCCGCCGACCCCTGCGCCGTCGACGGGGGCCCGCGCCTGGTCACGCTGTCGCGGCTGGTGCCGCACAAGCAAATCGAGCACGCCATCGACGCCCTCGCCGCCCTCGACCCGGCGTACCCCGGCGCCGTCCTCGACGTCGTCGGGTCCGGCTGGTGGTCCGACGAGCTGCTCGCCTACGCGCGGGAGCAGGGCATCGAGGACCGCGTCGTCTTCCACGGGCAGGTGTCCGAGGAGGAGAAGCACCTGATCCTCGCCCGCGCCTGCGTCCACGTCATGCCGTCGCGCAAGGAGGGCTGGGGGCTGGCCGTCATCGAGGCCGCCCAGCACGGCGTGCCCACGGTCGGGTACCGGTCGTCGGCGGGGCTGCGCGATTCCGTCGTCGACGGGGTGACCGGGTTGCTCGCCGACACTCCCGCCGGCCTCGTCGAGGCCACCCGGTCCATCGTCGCGGACCCGGAGCTGCGATCGTTCCTGGGTGCCGAGGCCAAGACCCGCGCCGAGACCTTCAGCTGGGACGCCACCGCCCGGGCAGTGGAGCAGGTGCTTCACGACGTCGCGGCCGGCGCGGATGGTGCGGCGACCACGTAACCGGCCGCCTCGCCACCTCGTCTCGCGCCCTCCCGCCTTGTCCCGCCCCCTCTCCGGCGCAGATACCTACGTTTCGGCCAGGTACCTACGTTTGAACGTGAGTATCTGGCCGAAACGTAGGTGTCTGGCGGGCGCGGAGCGGTTTTCGGCCCCGCTCGACCCCAGAAAGACGTCCAGTGAACAGATAGATGCGGCACACCGCGTCTATTTGGTCACTGGAGCACTATCTGTGGGGCCGGGACGGGGCGGAGTCGGTGCGGAGGCGGGCTGGAGGCGGTGCGGAGTCGCCGCGGAGTCGGTGTGGAGGCGGGCCGAAGGCGGTGTGGAATCAGAGCCGAGTCAGGGCCGAGTCGGGAGGAGGCCGCGGATCGGGCCGGCCAGCGCCATCGCCACCCACGCCAGCAGCGCGACCCACGCGGGAGTGCGGTCCGCGGGTTCCACCGGGGCGATCGCGCCGGGCACCCGGTGCAGCGTCAGGTGGGCGTCGGAGTAGACGACCTCGAGGCGATCGAGGACGCGGGTGGAATCCCCGAATTCGCCCGGAGAGCTCTCCACCAGCACCCACCCGACACCGTTGTTCCGCAGCGTGGTGATCGCGGCGCCGACTCCATCCGGCGCACCATTCTCGGGCGCACCATTCCCCGGCGCATCATTCTCCGGCGCACCATTCTCGGGCGCGGCGGCATCGGGTGCGGTGACCGCATCCGCGCCGACATCTAGCGGATTGAGCAGGGCATTTTCCACCGTCGCCGCGGTGGTGCCCTCGCCGCCGACGCTGACCCCGGACACCACGAGGTCGCCGGTGGCCACGACGGGGGCGGGCAGCGTCTTCACCGCGGGATCGTAGGTGGGGCGGCCATCGATGATCCGGTACGGGCCGGCGGGCAGCACCGCCACCGCGGAGTCGTCCATGGCCACCAGACCGGACACCGCGCTCCACCCCGGCCACGGTGCGACGGGCTTCACGGGGGCCACGGCACGCGGCAGGTCCGGCACCGCGGCGATGATGACGACGACCGCGAACGTCGCCGCCAACCACCGCCGCCGGTCGGGGATCTGCCGCGCGATGGTTTCGGCGCCGGCGGCGGCGAGGATCACGTACCCCGGCACCGCGAAGGCCACCCATTTCTGGGCATCGCGAGCCAGTCCCGCGCCCGGAATCGTTTCCAGCGCCCAGGCCATCAGCGCGATTCCCGGAGGGGTGGCCATCGCGGCGACGACGAGCACGGAGGCGACGGCCAACACGATGAGGCGGCGGCGGTCCGAGCGGCGGTGGTGCTCCGGCGAAAGGGGGGCCGGGCGGCGGTCCGAGGAAAGGTGATCCGAGCGGCGGCGGCCGGAGGAAAGGTGATCGGGGCGGCGGCGGTCGGAGCGATGGGTGCGATGCGGTCCGCCGGCGCCCCAGGCCATCTTCGCGCCGACGATGAACAGCGCCAGCAGGGCGACGATGGCGAGTGCGGCAGGGCCGGTCTCGCGGGCATCGGGCACCGCCTGCCGATTCCAGATCCCGCCGAGCCCGGCGACGGCGCCGAGGGTGCCGACCCACTGCTCGGCACGCGCCGCGAAAGCCGCGGCGCCGGCGGGATCGGCGAGGATCGCGCCAGCTGCGGAGCCCGCGCCGGAGCCTGCGCCAGTGCCGGTGCCGGACCCCGCGCCTGCGCCACCGCCCGCGCCAGCAAGCGCGCCGAGCACGGTCGGCACCAGCCATGGCAGGGACACCACGACTCCGGTCACAACGGCGATGGCCCGGTCGCGCCACGACCGCGCGGCCACCACCGCCACGCCAATGCCCAGCAGGGCCCCGGTCGGCGTCAATCCGGCGCAGGCCATCGCCGTCGCCCGCCACCACGGGGCCGCCGCGATCGAGGCCAACGCGATGGCCGGCAACAGCGCCATCGCCAACACCAGCGACCACTGGCCCTGCAACAGGCGCTCCACGACGAACGGATTCCACAGCAGCATGGTCACCGCCGCGATCTGCCCGACCACCCCCGCGCCCAACGTCCGCCGGACCAGCTCCGCGGCCGCGACGCCACCGACGGCCAACGCCGCGAACATGAGCACGCGCACGACCATCCCCGCGTCGGCGACCCCGCCGACCAATGCCAGCAGCGCATCCTGCGGCGCGGCGCGGGCGGCCGACTCGCCGAGGCCCCACGCCGCATCCGTCAGCGCGGGATTCGGCGGCACCACCATGTCCCGCAGCATCGGCATCCCCGGGAACGCGAACGGCCACAGCACCGCCGCGACGAGCAGGAAGGTCCAGCCGACGACGATGAACCGGCCGGTGCGCTCGGCGCGCAACGCAGAGACATTCACGCGGTCACGGGCATCGCGGCCGGTGCGCCCGGCACGGGTGGCGGCGCCCATCGCGGCACCCCCCGCGCGCTCGGTCGTCCCCACGGCTTCATCCACGGCGACGAGTCTATCGGGGCACCCGGATGGCGGGGCCGGGTGGCGGGGAGGTGGGCGTCGTCAAGCAAGAAACCCGGGGCACGAAAAACGCCCGCCCACCGGAGAAAACCGGTGGGCGGGCGCAAACCCGTGAGCGATCGGCGGCCCGGACTGACTGGTACTGGCCCGGACCGACCGAAGCGACTAGGAGCGGCGCAGCGAGCGGATGCCCAGCAGCACCAGGATCAGGCCGATGATGCCCAGCACCCACGGCACGATGGTGCCGGCGATGTTCAGGGCGGACTTCGAATCCTTGGCCTTGGCCAGCTGGTTCTTCTTGGTCTCCTCGCTCCACTGGCCGGAGAAGTCCAGCGCGGTGCGGTTGCGCTCCTCGGCCTCCTTCTTGCGGCCCTCCTCGGTCACCATCTCCTTCGCCTCGGCGTCATCGCGGGCGTAGAACTGGAAGATCTCCTCGGTGCCGTTGACGATCATGCCGGTGGTCGGCTCGACGCGGACGGTACGGGTGGTGGTGTAGTAGCGGTCCATCTCGACCTCGTCCTCACCCTCCAGGCCCCAGACCTCGGCCGGGAACTTCAGGCGCAGCGACGCCAGCGACGACTCGTCCGCCTTGGTCAGCTCGCGGCCATCGCGGGTGGCGTGGGCGCGGGTGTTCTCGTACAGGTTCTGCGGGGGAACCGTCATGGAGTACTTGTACACGGTCTCGCCGTCCTGCTGCTCCTCCTCCTTGAAGTCGATCTCGAAGAGGTCCAGGCCGATGGCGTCGTAGTACGGGTACGACTTCTTCTCGGCGTCGAACGGGAACTGGTACTGGATGCCCGGGCGGGTGAACTGCACGGGCTCGTCGGCGCCCTCCTGGCCCGGGGCGGCGCCGGAGATGGAGGAAATCGGCTCATCCACCGGGAACGCGTTGGCGCGGTCCAGGGTGATGCGGTCGACGGTGGCGTTGATCAGGTTGCGCGGCTCGTCGCGGTCCTCGCGCATGATCACGGTGCCCGCCTCCAGGGTGACGCGCTCCTTGTCGGAGGGCTCCTCGGTGCGGACGTGGCGGGAGGACTTCAGCGGCACCTCATCGTTGATGAAGCAGTGCAGCGGCAGCGCGCCGCCGGCGTCGCCTTCGCCTTCGCCTTCCTCGGCGGTCTCGCAGCGCGGGTCGTCCTTGCGCGGGTCGACGACCTCGCCGGCGGCGAGGGCGCCGGAGTCGAGCAGGGCGCCTTCGCGGACTTCGGTGACGGTCGTGGAGACCGTGTCCAGCGGGATGACCTTCAGTCGGGGCACGAGGAAGGTCGGCAGCAGCACCGCGATGACGATCAGCGCGGCGCCGATGATGATCATCAGGTGGGAGAGAGTTCTTTTAGCCATGAGCAGTGATTTCCCTTACGTCTTCCGGGTTTCTCGTGCAAAACCTAGCAGGTTCCGAAACTAAGGTACGACAAAATCAAATATTATCCGGGAATGATCGTCCGACAGAATCAGGCACAACCCGCCGGGGTGGGCACCGAGCTGGGCGAATCCGCTTTTGCGGGGCAGCCGGGCCCGGAATTCCGGCCCGCGTTCCGCCCGGGATTCCTGCCCGCGCTGGAGGGTTTGCGGGCGGTGGCGTCGCTGGGGATCATCGGCACGCACGTGGCATTTCAGACGGGCCATGACGTCGGCGCGATGTGGGAGCGGATGCTGGGCCGGTTCGATTTTTTCGTGGCGGTGTTCTTCACGTTGTCCGGTTTCCTGTTGTGGCGCAGCCATCGGGCGGGGCAGGGCGGCGTCGTGTGGCGCCGGCGTCGCGATGGCGGCACGGACGGTGAGCGGGGGTCGACGGCGTCGGGGTGGGCGAAGTACTACCGCAAGCGCGCCGCGCGCATCCTGCCGGCCTATTGGGTGCTGGTGGTCGCCGTCATCATCGCGTTGCCGGTGGGGCAGGGCGCGGGCCTGCGCACGTGGCTGACGAACCTGACGCTCACGCAGGTTTTCTTCGCCGATTCGCTCCACGGCGGCCTGACGCACCTGTGGTCGCTGTCGGTGGAGGTCGCCTTCTACGTCACGCTGCCGGTCTTCGCCATCGCGCTGCGCGGCCTGGACCCGATGCGCCGCCAGGGCCTGCGCATTCTCGCGTTGGCGGGCCTGTCGGTGCTCAGTTTCGGCTGGGTGTGGCTGCCGATCCCGTACCCGGACGGCGTCAATCCGCACATCCAGCCCGCGGCGTATTTCTCGTGGTTCGCGGCTGGCATGATCCTCGCGGAGGTCGAGTCGCTGGCGGGTTCGGAGTCGGCCCGCGCGCGCCGGCTCCTGGAGGGCGTCAAGCGGGCGGCGCGCCTGCGGTGGCTGTGGATCGCGGTGGCGGTCGGCGCGTTGTGGCTGGCGGCGTTCATGGGGCCGGAGGGTCTGGTGGAGCTGTCGCATTGGGAGTTCCTGCGCCGCACCTGGTGTGGCCTGGTCTTCGGCGCGGCGATCATCGGCCCGTGGGCGCTGGCCCCGGAGTCGCGGGTCCTGACCACCCCGGTCATGCAGGCGCTGGGCCGCTGGTCCTACGGCATCTTCCTGTGGCACATGGCCATGTTGTCGGTGGCGTTCCCGCTGCTGGGGGTGCGCATTTTCGATGGCCACATCGCGCTGGTCTGGCTGGTCACCGTCGCGTTGACCATCCCGATGGCCGCGGCGTCCTACGCGTTGGTCGAAGAGCCCGCGCGCCGCTGGTTGGGCAGGGTCTGGGCGAATGATGCGAGGACCACGGCGCCGACCGCGACCAGCTGAAGCGGCCATTCGAAGCCCGCGTAGCCCGCGCCGGGCCATGCGTCGCGGGCCAGGATGATGCCAGCGATCCCCGCGAGTGCGGCGGTCGCCGCGATTGCTTGACGACGGATCGTCTCCGCCCCACACCGCCTCACAAGATTCACGCCGATGACAGCCAGGATGGCCGCCACGGCGGCGCCGGGCAGTCCCGCAGTAAGCCAGGCCACGGCGAATCCGGCTATGGCAGTGGTGTTGCGGTGCAGGTCGGGGACCTGCGCGGGATCCATGTCGGCGGTGTCGATGGCGGTGGGGAGGGGCCGTCGACACGCAAACCCGATGGCCACCGCAACCAGCGCGAACAGTGCCGCCAGCCCGCCGCCGGCGAGGATGCCCGTGCGCCACGTCGCGGCGGCGGGGAAATCGATGGTCAGGGTGCCTGCGACGCCCGCCGGGACCAGCCAGCCCTGCTGCCAGCCGTTGACGGTGACGGGCTCGAGCTCGCGGCCGTCGATGTCGGCGACCTGGCCGGGATTGACGGAGACGGGGCGGTAGACGATGCGGTCGGCGTCGGAGGCGGCGATGGTGCCGGAGCCGATGGCGGTGTCCGAGTCGGTGCCGGCCGCGAAGTCCTCGATGACCTGCGGGTCCTGCTGCTCGCGGGTCGGGGCGGCGTAGTCGGCGCCGGTGAGGGTGACCCAGCGGGCGCGGGAGCCGATCTCGTGCATGCCCGGCTCGAGGTCGACGGTGTCGCCGCAGGCCACCGGCTCGCCGTCGAGCTCGGTCCACGGGTCGGCGAGACCCGTGCGGCACGTGTCCGCGTCGACTGTGACCGTGATCGGCGCGGGCACGGTGAAGGCGCGGCGCAGGCGGTCCTCGGGGATCTCCTGGCCGAAGGACCAGCGCTGCACCAGCGGGGAGGCGTCCGGGACGACCGGCAGGCGGATCGGCGTGACGTCCTCGCCGGCGGAGTTCTCCAGCGTAATTTCAGCCAGCGCGAACCCGGCGGGGGCGTTGGTGGCGGTGATGCGGATGGCGCCGGCGTCAGAATCGGCATCCGAATCAGAGTCTGTGTCGGCGTCTGCATCAGAGCCACTGCCCGAGACTGCGCGCGGCAGCGGCATCGACATCGGCTCGCCCGGCGTCAGCCACTTCGACGTCGACGCGCCGCCCGCGCGGACCTGCACCTGGGCGGGGACGACGGCGGCGGTGATGGTCAGGCGGCCGCCGTCGAGATGCTCTTCGGGGACCATCTCCACCCACTCGGCCTGGCCGCCGGTGCCCGCGCGGGGCTCCCACCACGTGGTGGGATCGCCGTCGACCAGCGCATTCATGGAGTGCTCAGGGCGGGCGCCGCCGACGTTGTACGGCTCCGACGCCGACGACGACACCTCCAGCGACGCCCGGCCCGTGGCGGTCTGCGTCTCGGCGATGCCCGCGGCGGGGTAGTCGGCGACCTCGTTGGTCACGCCGGTGTCCTCGTCGGGGGCGAGCAGCCCGGAGACGGCGCCGCGGACCTCGCCGTAGTTGCGGCCGCGGCGGGTGGGGGTGTCGGTGACGGTGCCGGCGGCCTCGCCGTGGAGCATGCGCACCGGGGCGTCGCCGTCGACCTCGTCGAGGCGGGCGAGCACCTCCGGGCCGCCGGAGACCAGCGGCACCGACGACGAGTCGACCATGCGCGGCGCCAGCGCATCGGCGCCGCCGTCGACGGCCCAGATGGTCACCGCCGCAGCGGTTTTGCCGGACACCGCGCCGGTCGGGGCGCCGTCGCCGCCGTGGGCGAACTCTGCGACGCGGGACATCCCCGGCGACGCCTGCAACGTGGCGCGCAGGTCGCGCAGGCCCGTGCCGCGGTTGAACGCCGGCAGATCGGAGCGCACCAGCACGTAGCCGATGCCCTGGTTGCGCAGCGTCGCGGCCAGGGAATCGACGCCCTCGCCGCGGTCGAGAAGTTCCTGCACCCCGTCGAGGCCGCGGATGGCCTCCGGCGGCACCAGCGGCACCGCGTCGCGCACCACCCAGGGCACGTCGGTCAGCGGCTGCAGGGGTTCGTCGCGGGTGAAGCCCCAGTCCATGTCGGCGAAGGGCATCGACGGCGCCACCAGCGTGCGGGCGCCGCCGGCGTTGGCGTTGAGCCAGTCGGCGGCCTCGGTCCAGTGCGACGGCACTTCCTGGTACGCGCCCGTCGGCGCCAACCGCGCGCTCCACGCGGGGGCGGTGGCGCCGGCGGCGGCGACGAGCACGAGCATCGCCACCACGGCGGAGCGGTGCTTCTCGGGGTGGAGCCACTTCTCGCGGAGCTGCTGCTTCCGATCCGAGTCCCCGCCAACTTCCCTTCCGGAGCCCGGCCACGGCAGCATCGCCGTGGCGTGCGCCAATCCCAGCATCAGGGGGAGGCGAACGGCGGGGTCCATTTTGTGGAGGTTCCTCAAGGGGGCGAGCGGGCCGTCGAGAAGCGAACGGCCCCAGTCGCCCAGCGGCGCGAAAGGATCCGTCCACGCCGCCATCGACGCGATGCCGATCAGCGCCATGAGCAGCCAGCCGCGGCGGCCCGGCATCGACCCCATGGCCAACCCGACCAGGCCGATCGCGGCGATGGCCATCGTCGCCAGGATCAGCACCGGCTCCGAGACGATCGCGTTGCCGCCGACGCGCTCCAGCGACACGAACGGCGCCCACGACGTCGCCCCGCGCAGCGTCTCGCCGAGGTTCAGCCAGCGCGTGGTCACGCCGGAGGACTCGATGTAGTCGGTGAACGGGGGCGAGTACGAGCCGAGCATGAGCAGCGGCACGATCCACCACATGCTCACCGCCGCGCAGGCGCCCAGCCAACCGGCGAACATGGCCCACGCGCGCTTGCGGTGCGGACCGGAAAAACCGGCGAAGACCAGCACCAGCGCCGCCGGGACGCAGGCCGCGGCAGTGCCGACGGCGTTGACGGCGCCCGTGCACAGCACCGCCAGGCCCGACAGAACGACGGCGCGGACGGCGAGCTTCCAGCCCACCGCGTCGGGGCGCCTGGCCACCACCAGCAACGGCAACAGGATCCACGGCGCCAGCGCCACCGGCCACGCCTCCGACGAGATCGCGCCGAGGGTGGTCAGGATGCGCGGCGACAGCGCGTAGAGCAGCGCCGCCAGGATCCGGGACTGCCGGGTGCCGATCCCGGCGACCTCCGCCACCCGGTAGAAACCCGTGAAGGCCAGGCACAACAGCAGCGACCACCACAGTCCCTGCGTCAGCCAATCCGCCCAGATCGCGTCGGGCAGCAGGTCGAACAGCGCGAAAAACGGGCCCTGCGGGAACAGGTACCCGTATGCCTGATTCTGCAGCTGGCCCAGCGGCATGACCTCGGACCACATGCTCAGCGACCGCTCGAGGAAGCCGGTCGGGTTGGCCGTCAGGTCATGCTTCGTGTCCGCGACCGTGCGGCCGGGGGACTGGATGAAGGCCAGCAGGCACAGCAATGCCCACCAGCCGACCAAGGCGCGCGTGGGCGTGCGTCGATCGGTGGTGGGCATGACTGGGCGGGGCGGTCGGGCGAGCGGCTAGCGCTCGCCGTACTCGACCCCGCCCATCAGGGCCTGATCCGCGGAGACGGCCTGCGCCTCGGGGATCTCGGACTCCTGCGTGACCTGTGCGACGCCGAAAATGAGGGCACCGCCGAGGAGGCCGCCGACAAGGGCGCTGGCCAGGGCCGGGCCCACCGTGCGGCGCTGCTCCGACTCGGTCTCGTAGGGCATGTTTCACTCCTCGAATTAATGTTCCTGGGGAATGGAGGCAACTGTAGACCATTCCCGGGGTCACGGGGAAGTTTCGGCGAAAACGGGGGAAGTTCCCGTTCGTCCCAGGTGGGGGAGCCGCCGTTGCGGCCCCGTGACCTCCTGCGGGGTTATTTCGGCGGCGGAACGATGAGGACCGGGCGCCCGGCGTTCTTCAGCACCGCATCGGCCGTCGACGACGACAGCAGGCCGCGAAGGCCCGAATTGCCGCGGGTGCCGGAGACGATGACGCCGGCATCCAGGTCCCGTGCCGCGTCCACGATCGCCGACCAGATGGTCGTCTCCGATTCGACGAGGTAGGGCTCCGCGGTGAATCCGACGGAGGCCGCGACCTCGACGCCCTCGCGGCAGATGCGGCGGGCCTCTTCGTGGGCGGGGTCGCCGTCGTCGACGGTGGAGTCCCAGTCGGGCTGCATCATCCCGGAGGCGCCGGCGGTGCGGGCGGCCTGGCGCTGCAGCGGCTCCCACGCGGTGAGGATGTACGCCGTGCGCACCGACAGCAGCGAGCCCGCCCACTGGATGGCGCGGCGGGCCTCCTCGGAACCGTCGTAGGCGATGAGCATCGAATCCCCGCGCACGGCTGCGGGGTTCTGGCCGAGGTTGTGGGCGGCGGGGTTCTGGGCTGCGTCGGGCGCTGCGCCGGGGTTGGCGTGATCGTCGGACATCGGGCTTCTCCTTCTGGCTGACGTTTTCCTCCACGTTAGCCGCGGACGGCGCCGCTCATGACGGGATCGCGATCCGGCCGCCGGATCCCGATCCCGCCACGCCTCACTCCACCGGGGTGTTCAGGCCCGTCTTCATGTCGGCGGGGTCGGCCTCCGGCGTCGGCTCGGTGATGTAGACCTCCCAGCACGGCATCGCCGGGGTGTGCCCGTCGGCGATGAGCTCGTCGGTGAACTCCTTCCACGCCTGGCCGAGGCCGTCGTAAGCGCCCTGGTAGAGCGTGGACGCGACCTTGCCCGCCGGCAGCTCGGACGGCTCGATGGTGATGGCCGATCCGTCGGCGAGCGGCGCCTCGACCGGTCCCGGGAGCGGGGCGTCGAGGGGGACGCCGACCTCGATGTCGCAGCGCGACCAGTCCTCGCTGAAGCGCGGGTACAGCGCGAAGGCGGCGCCGGCGGGGGAAATGCCGGCGGCGCCGAGTGCGGGGAACAGTGCGGAGAAGGCGTTGTCGAACAGGCCGCTCAGATCATCCATGGGGATGTCGAAGGCGCGGACGACGGCGGTGGGCACGGCGCGGGATTCGTCGATGGTGAACTCGGGCATGGCGGGCTCCTGACGTGCGGTCGGCACCGGCGCGGACGGCCGGATCTGCCCGCCAGGATACGCAAAACCCCCCGACCGGATAGTGCAGGTCAGGGGGTTGCCGTGGAGCCGATGACGGGAATCGAACCCGCGCCGCCTGCTTGGGAAGCAGGAGTTCTACCATTGAACTACATCGGCATCGGGGCGCGCTCCGGGCATCCGGCCGCGCCTTCCGCCAATAATGTAGCACCGCCGCGGGCGCGGTCCGCAAAACCCCCTCCCGCGCTGCCGGTAGGGTGGTGGCGTGCTGCTCTCCGACCGTGACATCCGCGCCGCCCTTTCCGCCGACGATGACGCCCGCCTGGGCATCGACCCGTTGGACGAGGAGATGATCCAGCCGTCGTCGATCGACGTGCGCCTGGATCAGTTTTTCCGCGTGTTCAACAATTCGCGGTACACGCACATCGATCCGAAGCTGCCGCAGGAGGAGCTGACCACGCTGCGCGAGGTGCCGTGGGATGAGGCGTTCGTGCTGCACCCGGGCGAGTTCGTGTTGGCGTCGACGCTGGAGAAGTTCACCATCCCGCCGCATCTGGCCGGCCGCCTCGAGGGCAAGTCGTCGCTGGGCCGCCTGGGCCTGCTCACGCACTCGACCGCCGGGTTCATCGACCCCGGTTTCACGGGCCACATCACGCTGGAGCTGTCCAACGTCGCCAACCTGCCCATTTCGCTGTGGCCGGGCATGAAGGTCGGCCAGCTGGCGCTGTTCCGCATGACCTCGCCGGCGGAGGTGCCCTACGGTTCCGGCGCGCTGGGCTCGAAGTACCAGGGCCAGCGCGGGCCGACGCCGTCGAAGGCGTACCTGAACTTCCGGTAGGCCCCTGCCCGGCGGTTCGCGTTTGCTTGACGACGATTCGGGCACGCCCACCGCGCACCCTCGCGCGGCCGCCCGGTAAGCGGCGATCACCGCCGCCGTTTTGCGGCTACCGTGGTCGGTATGGCCACCGAAACTGCCGCGCCCGCCATCCGGTTCGAGGGCGTCACCAAGACTTACGGGGACGGCCCGCCCGCCGTCGACGGCGTCGATCTGGACATCCGGGGCAACGCCGTGACGGTGCTGGTCGGGTCGTCGGGCTGCGGCAAGACCACGCTGCTGCGCATGATCAACCGGATGGTCGAGCCGACGTCCGGGCGGGTGCTGGTCAACGGCGAGGACATCGCCGACCGCGACCCGGTCGAGCTGCGCCGCGGCATCGGGTATGTCATGCAGAATGGCGGGCTGCTGCCGCACCGCACGGTCGCCGACAACGTGGGCACGGTCCCGCGGCTCAACGGCGTGCCCAAGAAGAAGGCCCGTGAGCGGGCGATGGAGCTCATCGAGCTCGTCGGCCTCGACGCCTCCATCGCCGGCCGCTACCCCTCGCAGCTCTCCGGCGGCCAGCAGCAGCGCGTCGGCGTGGCCCGGGCGCTGGCGGCCGACTCGGGCATCCTGCTCATGGACGAGCCCTTCGCCGCCGTCGACCCCATCGTCCGCCGCGAGCTGCAGGCCGAGGTCACGCGGCTGCAGGCGGAGCTGGACTGCACCATCGTCTTCGTCACCCACGACATTTCCGAGGCCCTGCACCTCGGCGACGAGGTCGTGCTGCTGTCCAAGGGCGGCCGCATCGCGCAGCAGTGCCCGCCGTGGGAGCTGATCGAAAAGCCCGCCGACGACTTCGTCCGCGACTTCATCGACGCCGACTCCCGGCGCCTGCGCATCGACGGCGACCGCGTCCTCGATGCCCGCGGCCGCGTCGCCGGCGTCCTCGGCGATTACCCGGGGCCGAAGCAATGATCCGCTGGTCCTGGTTCGCCGAGAACTCCGCGCAGATCCTCGATCTGACGCTGACCCACGTGTGGCTGTCGGTGCCGCCGATCATCGCGGCGGTGCTGGTGTCGGTGCCGCTGGGCTTCGTGGCGTCGCGTCGCAAAGCAATCCGGGGGACCATCGTCGGCGGCGCGGGCCTGCTCTATGCCATCCCGTCGCTGGCCTTGTTCGTGATGTTGCCGCTGGTCCTGGGCACGTCCGTGCTCTCCCCGCTCAACGTGCAGGTGGCGTTGGCGGCCTACGGCGTGGCGTTGATGACGCGCACCGCCGCCGACGCCTTCGGCTCCGTCCCCGCCGCCGCCCGCGACGCCGCGACGTCGATGGGCTATCCCGCGTGGCGCCGGATCCTCGGCGTCGAGCTGCCGCTGTCCGGGCCGGTGCTGCTCGCCGGCGCGCGCGTCGTGTCGGCGTCGACGGTGTCGCTGGTCAGCGTCGGGTCGCTGGTCGGGGTGCACGGGTTGGGGTACTTCTTCACGGACGGGTTCAACCGCAGCTTTCCGACGGAAATCCTCGCCGGAGTCATCGGCACCGCCGTCGTGGCGCTGGTCTTCGACCTGGTGCTCGTCGCGCTGGGGAAGGTGCTCATGCCGTGGACGCGGGCGGGGGCCGGGCAGGCGGGGAAGAAGCCGGCGAAGTCGGGGAAGTCGGCGGAGAAGCTGGAGGTGGCGTCATGAGCGCCCTTTCTTTCACGACCTTCACGGCAGCCGACTCCTCCTCTTCCTCCGCCTCCGACGCGGGCATCGTTTCGCAGGCGTGGACGTGGCTGACCTCCGGAGATTCATGGGCCGGCGATGGCGGCATCGGCGCGCCGCTGCTCGAGCACCTGGGGTATTCGCTGCTGGCCACGGCCATCGCGGCGGTCATCGGCATCGCGCTCGGCGTCGTCGTCGGGCACACCGGCCGCGGGCAGGGCGTGGTGCTCGGGGCGTCGGGCATCCTGCGCGCGATGCCGTCGCTGGGCCTGCTGACCTTCCTCGCGCTGATCATCCCGGCGGGCGTGACGCTGCCGCTGATCCCGGCGACGATCGTGCTGGTCATCCTCGCGGTGCCGCCGATCCTGGCGGCGACGGCGTCGGGCTTCCGGGCCATCGACCGCTCGACCATCGACGCCGCCTATGCGATGGGCCATTCGACGAATCAGGTCATCGGCCGCGTGGAGTTCCCGCTGGCCATGCCGGTGCTCATCGGCGGGCTGCGGTCGGCGTGGCTGCAGGTGGTGGCCACCGCGACCATCGCCGCGTACCTGGGCCTCGGTGGGCTGGGCCGGTTCCTGCTCGACTCGCTGGCCGTGCGCGATTACGGCGTCATGCTCGGTGCGGCGGTGCTCGTCGCCGGGTTGGCGCTGGTCACCGACCTCGCGTTCACGGTCGCGGAGAAGGTGTTGGCGCCCGCGGGCGTCCCGACGGGAGGATCCCGATGAACCAGCCCACGCAGTTCAGCCGCCGGGCCTTCCTCGCCGGCGCCGCCGCCACGACGGCCGCGGCGCTGACCGGTCTCACGTCCTGCGCGCTCGATCCCGCGAACCCCGCCAACCGCGCGGCCGGTCAGATCCGCGTGGGCTCGGCGATGTTCCCGGAGTCGGAGATCATGGCCCGCATCTGGGCCCATGCCCTGACCGAGGCGGGCCACGACGTCGAGGTCGTCCCGCAGATCGGGGCCCGCGACGTGTATCTCGCGGCGCTGCAGGAGGGCTCCGTCGACCTCGTGCCCGAGTACTCCGGCAACCTCGCGGCCTATTTCGGCGACGTTCCCAAGGGTGCCGAACCCGATGGCGTCCTCGCCGCCCTCGACGCGAATCTGCCGCCGGACCTCGAGGCCCTCGCCCCCGCGGCGGCCGAGTCGAAGGACGCCTACCGGGTCCTGCGCACCGTCGCCGACGAGCATGGGCTGGCCAGCCTCGCCGACCTGCAGAAACTCGCCGCCGCCACGGGTGCCATCCGCATCGGCGGCTCTCCCGAACTCGCGCAGCAGCCCTACGGCCCCGACGGTCTCGCCGAGGTCTACGGCGTCGACCCGGCGGCGATGGAGATGGTCGTCTACGGCGATTCGGGCGGCCCCCTGACCATTCGCGCGCTGGCCGACGGTGCCGTCGACATCGCCGACGTCTACACCACCACGCCCATGCGCGATCCGTCCGGCGGCGACGTCGACGTGGTCACGCTCGAGGATCCGCGGCAGCTCATTCCCGCGCAGAACGTCGTCGCGCTCGCCCGTCGCGGGGTGCTGGACGAGTCCGCGCGCCGGGCCCTCGACCAGGTCGCGTCCCGCTTGACGACGGCCGACCTCACCGACATGAACCTCCGCGCCTCGGGCGACGAAAAAGCCGGCGCCGATTTGATTGCGCGGGATTGGCTGGCGGCCGGGACGTTGTAAAGCAGCCGCGCCGGCCTGCACCGGGACCTGCCATCCTGCTGAACTGTCGGCTTCCCGCCCCCGCTCCCGCCCTTTGACGCGCCGCTGCCCGCGTGCAGTCTCCACGAGTTCGACAGGTGCAGCCACACGATTTCGCCAACTGGGGATTTAACGGCGTTCATTCGGCGTGTGGCTGCATCCGTCGGATTGGGCTTGCTCCGGCGGTGTCACGGTCCCGCGATGATGAGGGTTGCTGCGTACATCAGAGGGATCAGCGCGAAGGTGACGAACGCCGCCGCGATCGTCAGGCCGTTTGCGCGGGCCTTGATCGCGCCCGCGAGGGAAACGGCACCGAACGCCGGCACGGCGACCGTCAGCGGCAGCGCCCATCCGGACGGCAGGGGACTTCCGACGAAAAAGAGGGCAGCTGCAGCAGTCAGAGCGATGGCGAGGGCGATGACCGATAGCATTCGGCTGGACATGCCCACAGGTTAACCTCGATTGCGCGGGCGTGGCTGGCGGCCGGGCCGTCGTAAAGCAGCCGCGCCCGGTGAACTGCCGGGGCCGCCCGTGTAATGCCGCGGTGATGCGCAGATGAACGGACGGTTAATGCAGGTAGTGGGCGAAAACGGGGGCGATCGCCGACTCGCCAAGTGCGGCAATGTATCTCATACTGGCCGGTATGCGAATGACCGTCATCGGAACCGGATATCTGGGTGCGACCCATGCTGCGTGCATGGCCGAGCTGGGCCACGAGGTCCTCGGCGTCGACGTCGACCCCGCCAAGATCGAGGCGCTGTCGGAGGGCCGCGTGCCGTTCTTCGAGCCCGGCCTGCCGGAGCTGCTGCGCAAGCACGTCGACTCCGGGGCGCTTCGCTTTACGACGGACTATGACGAGGCCGCATCGTTCGCCACCCTCCATTTCGTCGGCGTGGGCACCCCGCAGGTGAAGGGCTCGTACGCCGCGGACGTGCGCTACGTGGACGCCGTCGTCGACGAGCTGGCGGCGCGGATCACCGGCGACCACGTGATCCTGGGCAAGTCGACGGTGCCGGTGGGCACGGCGTCGCGGCTGCAGGAGCGGGCCGACGCGATTCTGGCGGAACGCTCGGGGGAGGGCTCGGGGGATGCCGCCGAGCCCGTGGCCACCATCGACCTGGCGTGGAACCCGGAGTTCCTGCGCGAGGGCCACGCCGTGAAGGACACCCTCGAGCCCGACCGCATGGTCTTGGGCCTGGGAGAGAACTCCACCCGCGCGGAGGCCGCGGTCCGCGAGTGCTTCGGGCCGATCCTCGACCGGGGCACGCCGATGATCGTCACGGATTTGCCGACGTCCGAGCTGGTCAAGGTCTCGGCGAACGCCTTCCTGGCCACGAAGATCTCCTTCATCAATGCCGTGTCGGAGATTTGCGAGACCACCGGCGCCGACGTCACGGTGCTCGCCGATGCGATCGGGATGGACCCGCGCATCGGGCGGCGCTTCCTCAATGCCGGCCTCGGTTTCGGTGGCGGCTGCCTGCCCAAGGACATCCGGGCGTTCATGGCTCGTGCCGGCGAGCTCGGCGCCGACCAGGCGATGAGCTTCCTGCGCGAGGTCGATGCGATCAACATGCGCCGCCGCGAGAAGTGCGTCGGCCTGGTCAAGGACGCTTTCGGAGGCATCGCCCTGGGCCGCCAGGTCGCGGTGCTGGGCGCGGCGTTCAAGCCGAATTCCGACGACGTCCGCGATTCCCCGGCGCTTTCCATCGCCGGTTCGCTGTCGCTGGCCGGTGCGGCGGTGCGCGTCTACGACCCGCAGGCGATGGACAATGCCCGCGCGCTGTTCCCGACCCTCGATTACCGCGAGTCCGCCAACGACGCCCTCGAGGGCGCGGAGATCGTGGTCGTGGCCACGGAGTGGGACGAGTTCCAGAACCTCGACCCCGTCGCCGCCGGCGAGCTCGTCGCGGACAAGAAGCTCATCGACGGCCGCAATTGCCTGCCCGTCGACCAGTGGCGCGCCGCCGGCTGGGACGTCAACTGCCTGGGCCGCGGCCAGTAGCACCCCGCTAACTCGCCGCCCGCCGGCCCTTCACAGGTGCTTGGTTGCTTCACGACGGCTCAGCGCCGCCATCCCCGGCCGCTGCGCCACGAAGGCCCGCACCCATTCGGGGTCGGTTTTCGCGTAGTCGCGCAGGGCCCACCCGATGGCCTTGCGCACGAAGAATTCGCCGTCGCCGAGGTTGGGGGCGATGACGTCGGCAAGCAGGGCCGTATCCGTCGCCGACCTGGCCTGCAGCTGGTGCAGGATGGCGTAGCGCCGCAGCCACATGTCGCCGTCGCGCGCCCACGCCCGCATCCGCGCATCCTCGCCGGCGCGATCGTGGCCGCGCACGATGAGCTGCACCTTCACCAGGTCGTCGACCAGGTCCCACCACGCGCCGGTGGTGGCCATGTGGCGGACCAGGTCCATGATGGCGGGGGTCGCGAGTTGCTTGACGACGGGTGCCTGCAGCAGCCCGATCGCCGCCCTCCGCTCTTCGCGATTGCGGGCGCCGTCCCACAGCGTGCGGGCGGCGTCGATGACCTCGCCGGTCGACGTGAACCCCGCCGCCTTCGCCGCGGAGCGGGCGATGCGCCGGACCTCGGGGACACGGACGCCGAGCATCGGCTCGTCGGTTTTCAGGTAGGCGGCCTGGCCCGCGGCCCGCTCGGGATCGGCCAGCGGGGCGAGCCCCTCGCGGACCGCGGCGATGAATGCGGCGGTGCGATCGGCCGGGGTGGCCGGGCTTGCGGGGCCCGAGTTGGAAGGGGCGGGAGTACCGGCGGCCATCACGGCACCCGCACCGTTCCGGCGGGCGACGTCGGACCAGACTGGCGGGTCTGGACGGCGGGCTTCCCGGGGCGGCTCTGTTCCCGATTCTGTTCCCGGCCCTGTTCCCGATTCTGTTCCCGCACCTGCGCCGTCACCGCCGCGATGGCCGTGGTCACCGGCACCGCCAGCGTCAGGCCGAGGGCACCGATCGCCGAGCGCAGAAGTTCGGTGGCCACGATGTCGGAGGTCAGCACCTGCATCAGCGGGCGCTCGGCGACCGACAGCAGCAGCGTCATCGGCAGCGAGGCGCCGACGTAGGCCAGCACCAGCGTGTAGACCATCGACGCGATGTGGTCGCGGCCCACCCGCATCGCGGAGGCGAACAACTCCAGCGGCCCGGCATCGGGGTCGGCCTCGGCGAGCTCGGTGACGGTGGACGCCTGCGCGATGGTGACGTCGTTGAGCACGCCCAGCGCGCCGACGATGAACCCGGCCAGCATCAGCCCCGTCACGCTGACGGCCGGGAGGTAGAGCTGGATGAGCAGGTTGGAGTCGTCGGCAAGCCCCCGCAGGTCGGCGCCGCCGATGGCCACGTGCGCCAACCCCGCCGACGCGCCCAGCGACGCCAGCGTGCCGCCGAGCGCGGCCGCCGACTTCCAGTTCACCCCGTGGACCAGGAACATCACGGGGAACAGCACCACGGCGCCGGTGACCAGCGACAGCGCCACGGGCGGGCCGCCGCGCAGCAGGGCGGGGATGAGGAAGAAACCGACGACGGCCAGCGTCAGCACCAGCCCCGCGATCGCCCGCGCGCCCCGCCACGCCGCGACGGCGACGATGGCCAGCGCCGTCACCGCCAGCCACGCCCACACCGACGTGGTGCGGTCGATGTCGAGGAACGCGTACCGCGTCTGATCTGCGCCGATGGCGTGCGACGTCAGGTGGATCCCCGTGCCCTGCGCCAGCTCCGGTTCGCCGGGCTGGCCGGACATCTCCAGCAGCGTGCGCCGGCCCTCGTCGGGGCCGCCGGTGATGTCCACGACGACCAGCTCGCACTCTCGGGGCGGTTGCGCCGGCAGCCCCGGCACCTGCGGCAACGCCGCCGCCTGCTGTGGGGCACCGTCGAACGCCACGCCCGCGTCCGGCGAGCCGCACGTCCCCGCGGCCACCTCCGCGACCCGCCCCGGAAACGACTGCGCCGCCATCGACTGCGAATCACGGAAACCCTGCCCGACCTCCGGCGCCTCGCCGCGCGGCCACAGCACCGCCAGCCCCACCAGGGCCGCCACCGCCGCCACCGCCAGCAACGCCGCGAGCACGCGCCGCGCCATCACCCCGGCGCCGGCGATGCGCCGGGCCGGATTGCGTGACGACGGACCGTCGTCAAGCGAAGAAACCGCAACCCGCGAATGCCGCCCCACCCCAACGCTCCCTTACTGCTTGTAGCTGGCCAGGAAGTTGCCCAGGCGCTCGATGGCCTCCTGCAGATCGCGCGCCCACGGCAGGGTGACGATGCGGAAGTGATCCGGCGTCGGCAGATTGAAGCCCGTGCCGCCGACCATGAGGATCTTCTCCTCGCGCAGGATGTCGAGCATGAGCTTCTCGTCGTCGTGGATCTCGTGGACCTCCGGGTCGAGCTTCGGGAACGCGTACATCGCGCCCATCGGCTTGACGCAGCTCACGCCCGGGATCGAGTTCAGGCCCTCCCACGCGACGTTGCGCTGCTCCAGCAGCCGCCCGCCCGGCAGGATCAGATCGTCGATGGACTGGTAGCCGCCGAGCGCGACCTGGATGCCGTGCTGCGCCGGCGCATTCGGGCACAGGCGCGTCGACGCCAGCAGGTTGATGCCCTCGATGAAACCCTCCGCATGGCGCTTCGGGCCGGTCAGGACCATCCACCCCGCGCGGTAACCCGCGACGCGGTACGTCTTGGACAGGCCATTGAACGTCACGCACAGCAGGTCGGGGGCCAGCGACGCCGTGGAAATGTGCTCCGCGTCGTCGTAGAGGATGCGGTCGTAGATCTCGTCCGACAGCAGCAGCAGCGAATGCTCCCGCGCAATGTCGACGATGCCCTCCAGCACCTCCCGGCTGTACACCGCGCCCGTCGGATTGTTCGGGTTGATGATGACGATCGCCTTCGTCCGATCCGTCACCTTCGCCCGGATGTCCTCCAGGTCGGGCGCCCAATCCTGCTCCTCGTCGCACACGTAATGCACCGGCTTGCCGCCGGCCAGCGTCGTCGCCGCCGTCCACAGCGGGTAGTCGGGGGCGGGGATGAGGACCTCGTCGCCCTCGTCGAGCAGGGACTGCGTCACCATCGAAATCAGCTCGGACACGCCATTGCCCAGCCACACGTCGTCGACGTCGAAGCGGGGGAAAGTCGGGTCCATCTCGTACCGCGTGACGACGGCCCGCCGCGCCGAGTAAATGCCCTTCGACTCCGAGTAGCCCTGGGCATGCGGCAGCGCGCGCACCATGTCCTGCACGATCGTGTCGGGAGCATCGAAGCCGAACTTCGCGGGATTGCCCGTGTTGAGCATGAGGATCCGGTGGCCGTCGGCCTCCATCTTCTCCGCCAATGTGGCCACCGGGCCGCGGATGTCGTAGAGGACGTTGCGCAGCTTGGAGGACTGGTCGAGCTTCTTCAGCGGCGTGCGGCGCGGGTGGTCCATGCCGCGGCGCTGGGCGACGCGGGCGGCGCGGGTCTGCTCGGCGCGGGCGGCGCGCAGCAGTTCCGCCGACTTGCGCAGCGCCTTCTCCTTGACCTCCGCCGGGTCGGGGGAGTCGGAGGCCGTGGTGTTCGTGGTGGTGGTGCTGGTGCTGGTGCCGTCGGTGGGGGTGGGGCCGTCGGTGGTGGTCGAGTCAGAAGCGGCGGCGTTGGCGGCGTTGGCAGAAGCGGCGTCGGCTGCGGGCGCCGGGGTGGCGGCCGCGGCGGCGCTGGTCGCGGGGTTGGCGGTGTCCGGGTGGCCCGGCTGGTCCTGGGGTCGCTTCTGGGTACTCACCCGTTAGAGTCTGCCACTTCACGAGGCCCGGGGAGAAGTGTTCCGCCGCGTCGAGTGTCGCCGGGGTGGGTGCCCCGCGGGTCGAGTGTCGTCGGCGTGGGCCCGCCGCGTGGGGTCCGCCGGGGTGGGTGTCCCGTCGCAGTGTGGGTGTCCCGCCGACCGCTGGTGCGCCGTGGTCAACCCTCCCGATTCCGTACCCGCATATGCCCAGGTGGAGTCGATCCCCGCGATTTCGAGCCACAATCCCCCGAATCGACTCACGTCACCCCGGCAAAACCCCTGGTCCCAACAAAGGGGGATGAGTCGTTTAGGGGTATTCCCGCGCCGCTAGTAACGCATGGGGTTAAACGTGACGGTCGCAGCGGTCGCGCCACGAGGTTCGGGTGTTCGGTGGGCGCGTTCGCCGCGTACGCCGTGGGAACGGAGACCGCTCACCGGGTCTGGGGTGATCGGCGGCGTCGGCCGGGCCGTCGTAAAGCCGACTCCCGCCTTCCACCGAGCTCACCGGCCCTGCCCTGCCTCCGTTGATGCCCGCCCGCCGGCCATTAGTGCCGTTTGATCAACGCTCCCGTTTCGGCGCCCGCATAAGCCCTGGTGGAGTCGATCCCCGCGAATTCGAGCCACGATCCCCCAAAACGACTCACGTCGCCGCAGCAAAACCCCTGGTCACGACAAAGGGGGATGAGTCGTTTAGGGGTATTCCCGCGCCGCTAGTAACGCATGGGGTTAAACGCGATGGTCGCAGCGGTCGCGTCACGAAGTTCGGGTATTAGGTGGGCCCGGTCGCAGCGGTTGCAGCCGGAGGCTGGGGTGCTTTGCGACGGAGGCCGGGGCGTCGTCAAGCCGACTCCTGTGTTTCGCCGACCGCGCCCGGCCGCCCGCCACGAGAACGTCCGCGCCCGCCCACCCCACCCATCCGCCCGCCACGAGAACGTCCGCGCCCGCCCACCCCACCCATCCGCCCGCCACGAGAACGCCCGCGCCCGCCCGGCCGCCCCACCCGCCGCCACGAAACGCGGACGACGCACGCGGCCCGCCCCCGAAACGTGGGCGTTGCACAAACGGCCGAAGCGTAAGCCGGACGTAACAAACGGGAAATTCCCGGAATACCGTGGCTCCATAGCGTCATGGGGGTTGAAGCCGGTCGCGAGCGCACAGCGCGCCACGCGGCCGGCATGACCACAGTCCCAAGGAGAAAACCCATGATCATGTCGTCCAACGGTCGCGTCGCCCCGGGAAGCAGGCGGTGGGCCTTCACCGCACTGGCCGCGGTCCTGGGCCTGACCCTCAGCGCCTGCGGTGCCAGGGCCGGCGAAGAAGCCACGGCCGCCGAATCCTGCGTGGACACCTCCGGCGACTCGATCAAGATCGGCCTGATCAACTCGCTGTCCGGCACGATGGCCATCAGCGAAACGACCGTCAACGAGTCGCTGAAGATGGCCGCCGAGGAGATCAACGCCGACGGCGGCGTCCTGGGCAAGCAGCTCGACATCGTCGAGGAGGACGGCGCGTCCGAGCCGACGATCTTCGCCGAACGCTCCCGCCGCCTGCTGCAGCAGGACTGCGTCGCGGCGGTCTTCGGCGGTTGGACGTCGGCGTCGCGCAAGGCGATGCTGCCGGTCTTCGAGGGCAATGACTCGCTGCTGTTCTACCCCGTCCAGTACGAGGGCCTGGAGTCGTCGGACAACATTTTCTATAGCGGCGCGACGACGAACCAGCAGATCATCCCGGCGCTGGACTACCTCAAGAACGAGGAGGGCGTCGAAAGCCTCTTCCTCGTCGGCAGCGATTACGTCTTCCCGCGCACGGCGAACATGATCATCCGCCAGTACGCGGAGGCCAATGGCATCGAGATCGTCGGCGAGGATTACACGCCGCTGGGGTCGACGGACTTCACCACCATCGCCAACCGGGTGAAGGATTCCGGCGCCGACGCGGTGTTCAATACGCTCAACGGCGACTCCAACGTGGCCTTCTTCCGCCAGTACAACAGCATCGGCCTCGATGCGGAGACGATGCCGGTGATGTCGGTGTCCATCGCCGAGGAGGAGGTCGGCGGCATCGGCGCGAACAACGTCGAGGGCCAGCTCACGGCGTGGAATTACTACCAGACGGTGGACACGCCGACCAACGATTCCTTCGTCGCGCGCTTCAAGGAGAAGTACGGCGCCGACCGCGTCACCTCCGATCCGATGGAGGCCGCCTACCTGAGCATGTTCCTGTGGAAGGCGATGGTGGAGAAGGCAGGTTCCTTTGACGTCAATGAGCTTCGCGACGCCGCCGACGGCACCAGCTACGACGCCCCCGAAGGCACCGTGACCGTCAACGGCGACAACCAGCACATCGCGAAGACGCCGCGCATCGGCCGCATCAACGGCGAGGGCCTCATCGACACCGTGTGGGAGGCGCCCGAGGCCGTCGAGCCCGACCCGTACCTCGAGGGCTACGACTGGGCCGACGTGTCCGGCGCCGGGCAGGGGTCCTAGATGGACGTCCTCCTGTCGCAGCTGGTCGCCGGCCTGAGCGTCGGCTCGGTTCTGCTGCTCGTCGCGGTCGGCTTGTCGCTGACGTTCGGCCAGATGGGCGTGATCAACATGGCCCACGGCGAGTTCATCATGGTCGGCGCGTACACCGCGTTCGTCGTGCAGGGCATCCTCGGCGCGGCCGGGCTGTCGCTGCTGGTGTCCATTCCCGCCGCGTTCCTCATCGGCGGCATCCTCGGCGTGGTGCTCGAGCAGGTGCTCATCCGGCACATGTACCACCGGCCGCTGGACACGCTGTTGGCCACGTTCGGCGTCGGCCTGATCCTGCAGCAGGTCGCCCGCGACATCTTCGGCGCCCCCGCCGTCGACGTCCGCGCCCCCGAGTGGTTGCGCGGCAGCATCGACGTCGCCGGGGTGATCGTCCCGCAGTCGCGCCTGTTCATCTTGGCGCTGGTCATCGCGGTCGTGGTGGCGCTGGGCCTGTTCATGACGGCCACGCCCATGGGCCGCCGCATCCGCGCGGTGGTGCAGAACCGCGACCTCGCGGAGACCAACGGCATCGACACCCGCGCCACGGACCGCCTGACGTTCTTCATCGGCTCGGGCCTGGCGGGCGTGGCGGGCGTGACCATCACGCTCATCGGCGCCACGGGCCCGACCATCGGCGCCAATTACATCGTCGACGCCTTCCTGGTCGTCGCCGCCGGCGGCATCGGCAAGATCAAGGGCGCGGTCATCGCGGCCTTCGCCCTCGGCGTCGCCCAGGCGTTCATCGAGTACTCCACCAGCGCGTCCATCGCGAAGTTCCTGGTGCTCGTCCTCGTCGTCGCCTTCCTGCAATTCCGTCCCCAGGGCCTGTTCACGGTCCGGACGAGGAGCCTCGCATGATCGTCACAACAGCATCGAAACCCCGGAGATCCCCCTCGGCCCCTGACGGCGCCGCGGGCAACGTCGATAAGCAAGCCGCAGAGCAGAACACCAACCAGGACCGCACCCCGCGCCGGGCGACCACCATCATCGGCGCCCCGCGGCCCCGCGCGGTCGGCCTGGGGCTGGCGGCGCTGGGCATCGCGCTGCTGGTCGTGGCGCCGATGGCCCTGAGCCCCTTCGGGCTGGGGCAGCTGGGCCGCTTCATCTGCTACGCCATCGTGGCGGTCGGCATCGGCATCGCGTGGGGCCGCGGCGGCATGCTCACGCTCGGGCAGGGCGCGTTCTTCGGCATGGGCGCCTACATCATGGCCATGCACATGTTGCTTGCCGACGCCGCCTTCGACGGGACCGGCGTGCCCTCCTTCATGGCCATCTCGGGGTCCGGCGCGGTGCCGGCGTGGTGGGAGCCGTTCCGCAGCCCGGCGGTGACGCTCGTCGCGATCATCGTGCTGCCGGCGCTGGTCAGCTTCGCGCTGGGGTATTCCATCTTCCGGCGGCGGATCAAGGGGGCGTACTTCGCCATCCTCAACCAGGCGCTCGTCGCGGCGCTGGTGGTGCTGCTCGTCGGCCAGCAGGACACCCTCGGCGGGTCCAACGGCCTGAGCGGGTTCCGGTACTTCTTCGGCTTCCTGCTCAACGACCCGGCCAACAAGCGGATGGTCTACTTCGTCGCCGCCGGCATCCTCCTGGCCATGATCGCCGTGGCCTACTGGCTCATGCGCAGCCGCTACGGCGAACTGCTCGTGGCCACCCGCGATGCCGAAGAGCGCGTCCGCTTCCTCGGCTACGACCCCGCGGTGATCAAGACCGCCGCCTACGTCTTCGCCGCCGTCATGGCGGGCATCGCCGGGGCGCTGTTCGTGCCCATCGTCGGCATCATCTCGCCGACCGAGATCGGCGTCGTGCCGTCGATCGTCTTCGTCATCGCCGTCGCCGCCGGCGGCCGGACCAGCCTGTTCGGCCCCGCCATCGGCGCGCTCGTCCTCGGCTGGGCCGAATCCTCCCTGGCCCAGGCGTTCCCCTCGGGGTGGTCCTACTTCCAGGGCTTCCTGCTCGTCTTCGTCATCGCGCTGCTGCCCGGCGGCCTGGCCTCCATCGCCGGGCGCCTGGGCCTGCGCCGCTGGCGCGAGGGCCGGGCCCCCACGGGCGACGCGCCTGCGGGGGATGACGTGGGCGTCGCAAAGCAACCCGAGGCACCCGCACCGACCACCGCCCGAGGAGGCACCCCCGATGACCGCGGATAACGGCCTCGCCGTCCACGACCTCACCGTCCGCTTCGGCGAATTCACCGCCGTCGACGGCGCCAGTTTCCACACGGCCCCGGGGGAGGTGCACTTCCTCATCGGCCCCAACGGCGCGGGCAAGACGACCTGCGTTGACGCGATCACCGGCCTGGCGCCCGGCACCGGCTCCGTCACCCTCGACGGCCGCGAGATCCTGGGCACGCCCGTGCAGAAGATCGCGCGCATGGGCGTCGGCCGCACGTTCCAGACCGCCAGCGTCTTCGAGGAACTGTCCGTCCTGCAGAACCTGGACATCGCCTGCGGCATCCACCGGCGGCGGCGCTCGCTGCTGGGCATCCGCCGCACCATCGACCCGCGCATCGACGAGGCGCTCGAGCTCACCGGCCTGCGCCACCTGGAGAACCGGCGTGCCGGCGTGCTGTCCCACGGGCAGAAGCAGTGGCTGGAGATCGCGATGCTGCTGGTCCAGGACGCGCGTGCGCTGATGCTCGACGAGCCCGTAGCCGGCATGAGCCACGACGAGCGCGACGCCACCGGTGAGCTGCTGCACCGCATTGCGCCGGGCCGGATGATCCTCGTCGTCGAGCACGACATGGATTTCATGCGGAAGTTCGCCACCCGCGTCACCGTGCTCAACCGCGGGCGGATCCTGGCGCAGGGCTCCGTCGACGACGTCCAGGCCAACGCCGACGTCCAGCAGGTCTACCTGGGCACGGCGGCGGCGCCGTCGGCCCCCGAACCGGAAGGGGTGCGCTGAGATGCTCACTTTGGACAACATTTCCGCAGGTTACGGGCGCACGCGCGTCATCCACGGCGTCAGCGTCGACGTCCCCGCGGACGGCATCGTCGCCGTCCTCGGCCACAACGGGGCGGGCAAGACGACGTTGCTGCGCACCGCCGTCGGATTGCTGTCGCCGACGGAGGGAAGGGTGCTTTTCGACGGTGACGACGTCACCTCCTGGGCTCCCCACAAACGCGTGCGGCGCGGCATGGCGTACGTGCCGCAGGGGCAGCAGTCGTTCGAGCAGCTCACCGCCATGGAGAATCTGCGCGTCGTCGCGGACCTGCAGGGGCGGGCGGGCAAGGGGCGGATCGATGAGGCGCTGGGGCGGTTCCCCGCGCTCGAGCCGGTGCTGGGGCGGCAGGCGGGGCTGTTGTCCGGTGGGCAGCGGCAGCAGTTGGCCATCGCGCGGGCGCTGATCACCGGGCCGCGGCTGCTGATCCTCGATGAGCCGACCGAGGGCATCCAGCCGTCCGTCGTCGCCGAGATCCAGGCGGCGGTCGGGGATTTGGCGGCGGAGGGGATGGCGGTGCTGCTGGTCGAGCAGCACATGGGGTTCGCGCTGTCGGCGGCGCGGTCGTATGCGCTGATGGCGTCGGGGCGGGTCGTGCGCCGCGGGGAGGGCGCCGCCGGAGCCGCCGGCGGCGCCGATGCCGAGGAGATGGGCCGCGTCCGCGCCGCCCTGGCGATCTAGGGGAGGGGTGGGCGCGGGCGGGTGCGGGACGGCCGGGCGCGGGCCTCGCGTCGCGTTCCGTCTGCCCCTACGTTCCGCCGTCCCGCCGATGTCCCGTCGTCCCGCCGTCCCGCCGCCGTCCGCTCCTGGTCCGGCCGGGTGCGCGCGTCGGCCCGCACCTGCCCGTCGGGTCGCACGGGGCAGTAATCCGGCCGGGTCCACCGGCGTCTCGGTCCGTCTGCCCCTCGTCCGGCCGCGTGCGGTGGCCGGGTGCACTGGCCGGGAATTGCCAGGTGGAGTCGATCCTGACGTTCTCGCGCCGTGATCCCCCAAATCGACTCACCACGCCGCCGCAAAACCCCTGGTCGCGCCATGGCGGGATGAGTCGTTTGGGGCGATTCGCACGCCGTTAGTAACGCATGGGACTGAGGAGGTCAGCCCTCCTCGACTTTGCGGTGAACTCAGCGGTCGCACACCGGGTGTGGGGTGCTCTGCGACATCGGCCGGGGCTCGAGGGCCGCTCACCGGGTCTGGGGCGATCGGCGACATCGGCAGGGGCTCGGCGACCACTCCGAGCTCCACGGTGGACTCGGCGGCTACTCAACTGGCTTCGGGTGCTTCGCGCATGCGAAAGGAGGAGGGCCCGGGTGGACCCTCCTCCTTGTCGAATCGGGCTAGTCGAATTGGGATCGTCGTATCGGGTTTCCTCGCGACGCCCCGATCACCATCACGCTCACCGTGCTGCGACGAGTCCGACTACGCCGGCCGGGACATCAGGTGCCGAGCATCGCGACGTCGGGAAGTACCCGATTGACGGGCACGATGAGCGGGTCGCCCGTCCCGGCGTGATGAACGACGTCGACATCGATTCCGAAGACCTCCCGGATCAGCTCCGGGCCCACGATGTCGCGCGGTGCCCCCTTCGCCAGGATCTCCCCATCCTTCATGACCACCAGCTCATCGGCGTAGCGCACGGCCTGCTGCAAGTCATGAAGTACCGCGACGATGGTCCTGCCGCCGACACTGCACAACGCCGACACCAGGTCCAACAGTGCATACTGGTGCCCGATGTCGAGGTACGTCGTCGGCTCGTCGAGAAGCAAAATGCCGGACTGCTGCGCCAGTGCCAAGGCAAGCCACACCCTCTGCCGCTGGCCACCCGACAACTCCGACACGCGCCGGGCGGACATCGCATCGACACCGGCCACGCGCATTGCGGCGACGGTGGCGGCCTCATCCGCATCCGACCACTGGCGCAGGAAAGACTGGTGCGGGTACCGCCCGCGGGCGACCAATTCGCCCACCGTGACGTCGGGCGGAGCCATCGCACCCTGCGTCATCATGGCGACGCGGCGCGCCAACTCCTTCGGGGACAAGGCATCGGCCGGATCCCCGCCGACGAACACGGTGCCGGCCTGCGGAGGCGCAATCCGGGCGATGGTCTTCAACAAAGTCGACTTGCCGCAGCCATTGGGGCCGATGATCGCCGTCAACGCGCCCGGCCGAATGTCCGCGTCGAGCCCGGAAATGATCCGGCGGGCACCCCAGGCCTGGTCGACGCCGCGAACGGAAATGGAACGGGACCGGTCCGCGTTCATCGCGCACCCCTTCCGGATAGGACGAACAAAAGGTAGGCGCCGCCGATGGTGACCGTGACCAGGCCCGCCGGCAGCTGCACCGGATGGAACAAACGCTGCGCCAGGACATCGGCGACGAGCAGCAACAACGCACCCGTCACGGCCGAAGCCGCCAACGGCGGCGCCGGCGAACGGGTGATTCGGGCCGCGACGTGCGGAGCGGCCAACGCCACGAAGGAAATCGGCCCGACGATTGCAGTGGACACCGCCGTCAGCGCCGCACCCGCCGCGAGAAGCAGCGCCTTCGTGCGGGGAACGGAAAGGCCCAGCGATCCCGCGGCATCGTCACCGAATCGCAGCAGATCCGCGCCCCTGCCCAACGGCGCGGCCACGACGAGCAACACCAGCAGCGCAGCACAGGCCGGAGCAGTCTGTTCCCAGCGAAGGCCATTGAGCGTGCCCGCGCCCCAGCTCGCAGCGGACAATGCGGTGTTCATGTCGCCCCGGAGAATCAGCCAACGATTGAACGCGGCGAGCATCATCGAGGTACCCAGGCCAACCAGGATCAGCCGCGTGCCGCCGAAGTGGCCCTTCCCGTCCACGCCCCGGCCCGCGGACAGGGCCGCGACCACCGCCGCAGTAGCGCAGCCGCCGACGAACGCGCCAACGGCCGTGGCACCGAAACCACTGGCGCCCGCAAGCAGGGCAACCAACACCCCGGTGTAGGCACCGGTGTTGAACCCGATGATGTCCGGCGAGCCCAGGGGATTGCGCGTCAACGTCTGGAACAACAGCCCCGCCACCCCCAGTGCGGCGCCCGCGACGATGGCGGCGGTGGCCCTCGGCGCGCGCCAGTTCATGACGACCGTCGCGGCGAATCCGTCATCGGCGCCAATCAGCGCCCTGAACGCCTCGGCAGCGGTGATGCCGGCGCCCGGCAGGCACAGCGCGGCCACGCCGACGGTGGCAACGAAAAGGAGCGTCACGCACGTGGCCGCCAGCGTCCGCCCATGGGCCCGCGCCGCCGCGGCGGGAGCGGGACCCCGGCCAATAGACACCCACGGGCCGATGGCCCCTCGCTTCAGCATCGTCCCGATCATCGCGACATCACCGGACCCCGCGCGATCGCGATGAGGAACGGCGCCCCGATGAAGGACACCACGACCCCCGCCGGCAGCTCCCCGGGCACCATCTGACGGCCAAGCACATCGGCCATCACCAAGACCACGGGCCCCAGAAGGGCAGATGCCACGAGGATCCGCCCCTCCTTCGCGCCGACCAAGGCCCGTGCGAGGTGCGGCACCATGAGGCCGACGAACACCATGACGCCGGCCGCGGCCGTCGCCGATGCAGCGAAGACGATCACCGCCGCCAGCAAACAAAAGCGCAGTCTCCGGAGGGGGACGCCGAGGGAGGAGGCGGTGTCGTCGTCAAGCCGAAGGTGGTCGAGGGAACGCACCACCGGAAAAGCCAAAACCAGACCCGCCACCAGCCCGGCGAACGCGAGCCGCGCCGGATCCGGCGACGCGACATCGAGGTTGCCGACCATCCAACTGCGGACCCGATCGAAAGTCTGCGGATCAACCAAGGCGAGGCCGTCGCCGATGCCCTCGAGGATCGCCCCGACCGCAACGCCCGCCAGCACCAGCCGCAACGGATCCACGCCGACGGCACCGCCGCGGCCAATGACGTACACCGCAGCACCCGCGACGACGGCACCGCCGATGGCCAAACCCAGGAACCCTGCCGGCGCGCTCACGCCGAACAACGCCATGCCCAGCGCCGCAGCGAACGCGGCCCCCGCATTGATGCCCAGCACGCCCGTGTCCGCGAGGGGATTCCGCGTGACGTTCTGCAGCAGGGCGCCCGCGAGACCCATTGAGGCGCCCGCCGCCAAACCCAGGAGGGTGCGCGGCAGGCGGCGTTCGAGAATCGCGGCCAGTTCGGGGTCGGCAGCGTCCGCGCCCGAGCCCGTGAGCGCCGTGAGGACGCGTGCCGGGGAAATGTCCGCGGCCCCCGTGAAAATGCCGGCGGCGATGACCGCGATGACGGCCAGCGCGAGGCCGACGAACACCGCCGCCGCAGGCGGCCGGGGGAATGGTGCCGGGAGCCTGGGGCCGCACCTCGCTTGAGTTGGCATGAAGGGGAGGCTACCAATTGAACAAAAGCATAGGCTAATCTCTCTTCATGATTTCCACTTCGCACACCGGAACCTTCGCGCTCCGTCACCGGATCATGCCGGTCATCGCACTTTTCCTCGCCGTCGCGGTCACGCTGGCCCTCGTTTCCTGCTCCTCGGGGCAAGACGAAAATTCGGGCGCCGCGGGATCCCAGGGCTCCGATGACGCCGCGGCCGGCGGCTCCCGCTTCCATACCGCCGACGAGGAAACCGCCAAGCTGGGCAGCGATGCCCCCGAGGGCGAGTTTCCCCGCACCGTCGTCCACGCCAGCGGCACCACCGAGATCCCCGCGGCCCCCGAGCGCGTCGTCGTGCTGGACACCGGCGAACTCGACGCCGTGCTTTCGCTGGGCATCAAGCCGGTGGGGATCGTGACCACCAGGGGCGAAAACCCCGTCCCCTCGTACCTGGCGGACAAGGTCGAGGGCATCCCGTCGGTCGGGACCATCGCGGATGTGAACGTCGAGGCGGTCGCCGAGCTGCAGCCCGATCTGATCATCGGCAGCCAGGTCCGCGCCGAGAAGATTTACCCGCAGCTCGCGGAGATCGCCCCGACCGTATTCTCCATCCGTCCCGGTATGCCGTGGAAGGAGAACTTCCTGCTTGCGGGCGAGGCTCTGGGCAAGGAGGCGAAGGCGCGTGAGGTGCTCAACGAGTACGCCGACGCCGTCGCCGAGGTCCGCGACATCGCGCCCGACGACGTGACCGTGTCCATGGTCCGTTTCATGCCCGAGCGCCTGCGCTTGTACGCGAAGTCGACTTTCATCGGCGTCATCCTCGATGACGCCGGTATCGCCCGCCCCGCCAACCAGAACATTGAGGACCACGCGGTGGAGATTTCGCCCGAGCGCATCGGCGAAGCTGATGCGGACGTCATCTTCTGGTCCAGCTACGGCGATCCGGATGCATCGGGGGAGACCGCCGTGATCGAGGGCGATGCGTGGAAGAATCTGCCGGCGGTCAAGGAGGGTCGCGCCCATCGGGTGTCCGACGATTCCTGGTACTTGGGTCTCGGTCCGCTGGGTGCGGAGATCGTGGTGAAGGAACTCCGCGAGCACTTCGAGTCCTAGCTCCTTGCGGGCGCTGGAACCCCGTCGCCGCCTGATCCTGTGACACGTGCAATGTGCCATCGGGTCGCGAATGGTGTGGGGCCGCTGTCGTCCCCTCGTTCCGGCGGGGTGCGGGGGCCGGGAATTGCCAGGTGGAGTCGATCCTGACGTTTTCGAGCCCTGATCCCCCGAAATGACTCACCACATCGCAGCAAAACCCCTGGTCGCGACAAAGAGGGATGAGTCGTTTGGGGGTATTCCCGCGCCGCTAGTTACGCATGGGGTTGAGCACGACGGCGACTCATCCGGCTTGATGTGATTCGCGCACGCGAAAGGAGGAGGGCCCGGGTGGACCCTCCTCCTCGTATCGGGTTGCTTTACGACGTCCCGATCCCCGTCATGTTCACCGCGCTACTTGGCGTTGCGGCGCGAGAATCCCGGGAGCGGGACGCCCTTGTCGTTGCGCGGCATGTCCGTCGCCGGAGCAGCCGGGGCAGCAGCGGCGGGGGCCTCGGTGGCGGTGGCCTCGGCGGACGCGGCCTCCTCGACCGGAGTCTCCTCGACCGGTTCGGCGGGAGCCTCGGCCGGGGCGTCGGTCTGCGGGGCCTCCGCAACCGGCGCGTCCTCGACCTGGGTTTCCGCCGGGGCCTCGGTGGCATCGGCGGGCGCGGTGGCTTCGGCCGGCTCGGCAGCAGCCTCCTCGGTCGTCGCGGCAGCTGCAGCAGCCGGGGCCACGGCCGCAGCAGTCGCCGCAGCAGCCGGAGCCGCCTTGCGAGCGCCGCCCGGAGCCGGGGCACCCCGACGGGCACCACCCGGCAGCGGCACGCCGCGCGAAGTGGTGGCCTGGGCCGGAGCCTCGGTGGTCTCAGCGGCTTCAGCGGTCTCGGCGGCGGTGCCGTCGGTGGTCTCCGCGGTGTCGGCGACCTCGGCGGCAGCGTCGGCGTCCTCGACCTCGTGGGACTGCGACGAATCGGCCTCGAGCTGCTCGACCTGCGCCTCCATGGCGTCGGTCGCCTCCTGAGGAGCCTCGGTGGGCTCGGCGGACACGTCGTCGGCGGGGGTCTCCTCAGCCGAGGCGTGTGCGTCGGGGGCACCGGCATCCGTCGGCGGCGTCGGCGCGGCGGCGGCCTTGCGGGCACCACCCGGCACCGGGGCACCACGGCGAGCGCCACCCGGAACGGGCGCGCCACCGGCGGTCTTCGGGGCCTCGGCCTGCGGAGCCTCCTGCGTCACCTCGGGCTCGGCGGGAGTTTCGGCCGGTGCCTGGGTGTCGGCAACCGGAGCCGCAGCCGCGCCGCGGGCACCGCCTGGAACCGGAGCGCCCTTCTTAGCACCACCGGGCACGGGGGCACCGGCGGACTTGGCACCGCCCGGAGCGGGAGCGCCGGCGGGCTTGGGGGCGCCGCCCGGAGCCGGAGCGCCGGACTTGGCGCCGCCGGGCACGGGGGCGCCAGCGGACTTCGCGCCACCCGGGACGGGAGCTCCACCCGGAGCGGGAGCGCCGGACTTGGCGCCACCGGGCACGGGAGCACCGGCGGACTTGGCACCGCCCGGAGCGGGAGCGCCAGCGGACTTCGCACCACCCGGGACGGGAGCGCCGCCCGGAGCCGGGGCACCGGACTTGGCACCGCCCGGCTTGGGAGCGCCACCCGGGGCAGGGGCGCCAGCCTTCGGCGCACCGCCCGGAGCGGGAGCGCCGCCCGGCTTGGGCGCACCGCCCGGAGCAGGGGCACCGCCCTTGGCGCCGCCCGGCTTCGGCGCGCCACCTGCGGCGGCGGCACCAGCGGCACCAGCGGCACCGGCCACGGCAGCACCACCGGCGGCGGCAGCGGCGCCGGACGACTTCTGCTCGGCCGACTTCTTCTCGGCCTCCGCCTTCTTCTTCGCCTCGGCTTCCTCGGCGGCCTTCTGCTTGGCGGCCTCCTCCTCGGCGCGGGCGCGCTCCTCGGCCTCGATGGCCTCGGTGTCGACCCAACCGCGCTCGGGCTGCTGGATCCACTCGGGCTGGCGGGGCTGCGGGAGGGCACCGTCGACAAGCACGGAGTCGCGGATCATCTGGGCGATGTCCAGGACCTCGGGCTTCGTGTCGTCGTCCTCGGCGAGGTTGTTCACGCCGTCGGACATCATGGTCTTGCAGAAGGGGCAGCCGATCGCGATCGCCGACGCCCCGGTCTCCAGGGCCTCCTGCGTGCGGTTGACGTTGATGCGCTCGCCGATGGTCTCTTCCATCCACATGCGCGCGCCGCCGGCGCCACAGCAGAAGCCGGTGTTCTTGTTGCGCGGCATTTCGACGAGGTTGGCGCCCGAGGCCCCGATCAGCTCGCGGGGAGCCTCGAACACCTTGTTGTGGCGGCCCAGGAAGCACGGGTCGTGGTAGGTGACCTGGCGGCCCTGGCCGGACGACACCGGCTGCAGGCGGTTGTCGCGCACCAGCTGGTTGAGCAGCTGCGTGTGGTGGACGACGTGGTACTGGCCGCCCAGCTCCGGGTACTCGTTCTTGAAGGTGTTGAAGCAGTGCGCGCACGTGACGACGATCTTGCGCTGCTTCGGCGGCACGCCCTCGAACACCTCGCCCAGCTGCTCGATGTTCTGCTCGGCGAGCATCTGGAACAGGAACTCGTTGCCCGCGCGGCGGGCGGAGTCGCCGTTGCAGCCCTCGGCCTGCGACAGCACCGCGAACTTCACGCCGGCGGTGTACAGCATCTCCGCGACGGCCTTGGTGGTCTTCTTGGCGTTGTCGTCGTACGCGCCGGCGCAGCCGACCCAGAAGAGGTACTCGGTGTCGTCGAAGCTGTCGACGTCCTCGCCCCACACGGGCACGACGACGCCGTCCTGGCGGACCTCGTTGATCCAGTCGGCGCGGGTGGAGGCGTTCTGGCCCCACGGGTTGCCCTTGGTCTCGAGGTTCTTGAACAGGCCGGCCAGCTCGGTGGGGAAGTCCGACTCGACGAGCACCTGGTAGCGGCGCATGTCGATGATGTGGTCGATGTGCTCGATGTCCACGGGGCACTGCTCGACGCAGGCGCCGCAGTTGGTGCAGGACCACAGGACGTCGGGGTCGATGACGCCGGCGTCGCCCTCGCCGACCAGCGGCAGGGTGAGCAGGCCGGAGCCCTGGCCGGCGCCTTCGAGGCCGGTGCCGTCGGCGCCCTCGCCGTCGGCACCCACGGGACCGCCCTCGACCTCGCCGCCCTTGCCGGCGAGCAGGTAGGGCGCGGAACGGTAGGCGTGGTCGCGCAGCTGGTTGACCAGCAGCTTCGGCGACAGGGGCTTGGCGGTGTTCCAGGCGGGGCACTGCTCCTGGCAACGGCCGCACTCGGTGCAGGACGTGAAGTCCAGCAGGGCCTTCCAGGAGTGGTCGGTGACCACGCCGGTGCCCATGGAGTCGACCTCGGGGTCGGCTTCTTCCAGGTCGATGATCTCGCCCCGGGAGGTCATGGGCTTGGCGGCGCCGAGGGCGTTGGTGCCGTCGGCGTTGCGGCGCAGCAGGATGTTGGCGAACGCCAGGAAGCGGTGCCACGCGACGCCCCAGGTGAGATTGCGGCCGACGATGAACAGCCAGATCATGCCGGACAGCAGCTTGATCAGCGCCATGATGGACACGAATTCGGGCGACTCGGGCAGGACCTTGGCAATCCACCCGGTGACGAAGTCGGTCCAGTGGACGTGGCCGTCGCCGTAGGTGGCCAGCTTGGCGGCCTTGACCATGAGCATGCCCAGGCCCTCGATGAGCACGACGGCCTCGACGAAGTAGGCGGCCTTGGCGTTGGAGCCGTAGAAGCGGCTGAGCCGTTCCTTGCCCAGGTTGGTCTGGCGGACGATGATCAGCGCGAGGATGCCCAGGGTGGTGCCCAGGCCGAGCAGCTCGTCGATGAAGTGCCAGGCGGCGAGATCCTTGAGGATCGGCCAGCCGCCGGCGGGGTTGAAGGTCTGGATGTAGGCCTCGAACCAGACGAGCGAGCCGAGGAGGAAGCCGACCATGACGAACCAGTGGGCCACGGCGACGCCGGGCTTTTTGGCCATTTTGGTGTGGCCGACGATCTCCTTGATCGTGGTCCAGATGCGGGCGCCCCAGTCGCCGGTGTGTCCGTGGGTCTTCTGGCCGACCATGATGGTGCGGACCATGTGCGCGAAGCCCTTGATGAACACGAACCAGCAGGGCAGGGACAGCAGCAGCCCGATGAATCCGACGGTGATGGTGAACCCGTTAGAGGTCACGGCATCGCCGGCGGTATCGGCCGCGAGGTGAAGCACGCTCATGACGTTCCTATCAGTGTCGGCGTGAACGGTGGCTGTGCGTGCGGCCGCGGGTGACGGCCGAACGCAGATAGTTCTCTTGTGAGGTATATCACGAGCGTCGTGGCAGGTCGAACGGATTTCGCAAACGGGGGTTGCGCTGGTCGGAGCGGTGCAGGTGAGAATTTTGCACACATTTTCATGACCTAATTTCAGTTAACCGCCACTAACTGCGCTTTACGACGATTCGGGTCCCGCGTGGCCGTCGTCAAGCGGGGTCGGCGACGGCGTGGTGCGCGGGAAAAATCCGGGACACGGGGGTGATTGGGATCACATCGGAAAAGTTGAGTCGAGTGGGAACAACTTTGCCGGGAGGCCCGTTGTGGAGTGTGAAAGGTTGAGTGGATGGCACTCAAGAACCGGGACGGTGCGCTTGACGCGGATCGGGACCTTCGGCAAACTTGAGCGCCAGACGCTTAACGTCATCACCGAGCAAGACAACGAGCAACTCACAAACACAGAACGCGGGCCGCGAACCGGCCCCGAAAACAGGAGGACATCAATCATGGGACGTGCAGTCGGTATCGACCTGGGCACCACCAACTCCGTCGTGTCGGTGCTGGAGGGCGGCGAGGCCGTCGTCATCGCGAACTCCGAGGGTTCGCGCACCACCCCGTCGGTCGTCGCCTTCGCCAAGAACGGCGAGGTGCTGGTGGGCCAGTCGGCCAAGAACCAGGCGGTCACCAACGTCGACCGCACCATCCGCTCCGTCAAGCGCCACATGGGCACCGACTGGAGCGTCGACATCGACGACAAGAAGTACACCGCGCAGGAGATCTCCGCGCGCACGCTGATGAAGCTCAAGCGCGACGCCGAGTCCTACCTGGGCGAGGACGTCACCGACGCCGTCATCACCGTGCCGGCGTACTTCTCCGACTCCGAGCGCCAGGCCACCAAGGAAGCCGGCCAGATCGCCGGCCTCAACGTCCTGCGCATCGTCAACGAGCCCACCGCGGCCGCCCTGGCCTACGGCCTGGAGAAGAACGACAAGGACCAGACCATCCTGGTCTTCGACCTGGGCGGCGGCACCTTCGACGTCTCCCTGCTGGAAATCGGCGACGGCGTCGTCGAGGTCCGCGCCACCGCCGGCGACAACAAGCTCGGCGGCGACGACTGGGACCAGCGCATCGTCGACTGGCTGGTGGAGAAGTTCAAGTCCTCGCAGGGCATCGACCTGACCAAGGACAAGATGGCGCTGCAGCGACTGCGCGAGGCCGCCGAGAAAGCGAAGATCGAGCTGTCGTCGTCGCAGCAGGCCACCATCAACCTGCCGTACATCACCGTCGACTCCGAGAAGAACCCGCTGTTCCTCGACGAGACCCTGACGCGCACCGAGTTCCAGAAGATCACCCAGGATCTGCTCGACCGCACCCGCAAGCCGTTCCAGCAGGTGCTCGCCGACTCCGACATCCCCGTGGCCGACATCGACCACGTCGTCCTCGTCGGCGGCTCCACCCGCATGCCGGCCGTGTCCGACCTGGTCAAGGAGATGACCGGCGGCCGCGAGCCGAACAAGGGCGTCAACCCGGACGAGGTCGTCGCCGTCGGCGCCGCCCTGCAGGCCGGCGTGCTGCGCGGCGAGGTCAAGGACGTGCTGCTCCTCGACGTCACCCCGCTGTCCCTGGGCATCGAGACCAAGGGCGGCGTGATGACGAAGCTCATCGAGCGCAACACCACCATCCCCACCAAGCGCTCCGAGACCTTCACCACCGCCGAGGACAACCAGCCCTCCGTGCAGATCCAGGTCTTCCAGGGCGAGCGCGAGATGGCCGCCGCCAACAAGCTGCTCGGCTCCTTCGAGCTGGGCGGCATCGCCCCGGCGCCGCGCGGCGTGCCGCAGATCGAGGTCACCTTCGACATCGACGCCAACGGCATCGTCCACGTCACCGCCAAGGACAAGGGCACCGGCAAGGAGTCCACCATCACCATCCAGGACGGTTCCGGCCTGTCGCAGGACGAGATCGACCAGATGATCAAGGATGCCGAGGCCCACGCCGAGGAGGACCGCAAGCGCCGCGAGGAGCAGGAGGTCCGCAACTCCGCCGAGTCGATGGTCTACCAGACCCGCAAGTTCGTCACGGACAACGAGGACAAGGTCTCCGACGACATCAAGGAGCGCGTCGAAGAGGCCGCCAAGGGCGTCGACGAGGCGCTGAAGGGCTCCGACATCGAGGCCATCAAGACCGCGGTGGAGAAGCTGTCGACCGAGTCCCAGGAGATGGGCAAGGCCATCTACGAGTCCGAGGCCGCGCAGGGCGCGACCCAGGCCGACGCCGGTGAGGCCGGCGAGGCCCCGGCCGACGACAACGTCGTGGATGCCGAGGTCGTCGACGAGGACGATAAGGACGCCAAGTAAATGACGAATCCGACCGACAACCCCTTCACCGACCGGGGCGCCGGTCCGGACGCCAACCCGGCCGAGGCCGCGGCGGCACAGGGCTTCGACGACGCCGCGTTCGATGGCGCCGTTGATGCCGGTGCCGAGGCTGAGGCTGGTGCCGAGGCGCAGGCCGACGCCGCCGAGGCCGGCGCTGAGGCGGACCCCGCCGGCCCCGCCGCCGACGAGACTTCCCGTCTCCAGGCGGAGCTCGACGAGCGCACGGGCGATCTGCAGCGCGTGTCCGCGGAGTACGCCAATTTCCGGCGCCGCGTGGACCGCGACCGCCAGCTGGACCGTGAGCTGGCCAAGGCGTCGGTCGCCGGCGAGCTGCTGAGCCTGGCCGATGATCTCGACCGCGCGGAGCAGCACGGCGACCTGTCCGCCGAGGGCCCGATGAAGGCCTTCGCGGACAAGTTCCGCACGACGCTGGCCTCGCTGAAGATCACGTCCTTCGGCGCGGAGGGCGAGGAGTTCGACCCCTCGATCCACGAGGCCGTGCAGGACACGTCGACGGGCGACGAGAAGGTCGTCGGCGCGGTGCTGCGCAAGGGTTACCGCCTGGATGAGCGGTTGATCCGCACGGCGATGGTCCTCATCGCCGACCCGTCCTGACCGGTTCCGGTCGGGTGCCAACCACGGAAGGAGGAGATGTCCGATGACCCAGCGTGAATGGGCGGACAAGGACTATTACGCGGATCTGGGCGTCTCCAAGTCCGCGGACCAGGACGAGATCAAGAAGGCGTACCGCAAGCTCGCCCGGGACAATCACCCGGACACCCATCCGGGTGATGCGAAGGCGGAGGACCGTTTCAAGAAGGTCTCCGAGGCCTATTCGGTCATCGGCGACGCCGACAAGCGCCGCGAGTACGACGAGCTGCGGTCCGCGTTGGCCGGGGGCGGGTTCCGCTTCCCGGGCGCGGGCGGTGGTTTCGGCGGCGGTGGCTTTTCGACGTCCGGGCCCGGCGCCCCCGGTGGTGCCGGCGGGTTCGACTTCAACGTCTCCGACATCTTCGGCGAAGGTGGCGGCAGCGGCGGTCTCGGCGATTTCCTCAATGGGTTCGTCAATCGCGGCGGCGGTGCCGGTGGCGCCGGTGGCGCGGGCCGTTCCGCGCGGCCGCGCCGCGGGGCGGACGTGGAAACCGAGATCACCCTCGATTTCCGCGAGGCCGCCAAGGGCGTCACCATTCCGCTGCAGCTGACCAATCCGTCGCCGTGCACGACGTGCCATGGTTCGGGCGCGAAGCCGGGCACCCACCCGGTGACGTGCGGGACCTGCCATGGTTCGGGTTTCACCAACGAGCAGCGCGGGGCCTTCGGGTTTTCCGCTCCCTGCCCGGATTGCGGTGGGCAGGGCACGAAGATCGAGGATCCGTGCGCGGATTGTTCGGGCACGGGCGTGACCACGCGCCGCCGCACCATCACGGTGCGGGTGCCCGCGGGCGTCGTCGATGGGCAGAAGGTCCGTTTGGCGGGCCAGGGCGAGGCGGGCCTGCGGGGCCGCCCGGCCGGCGATCTGTTCGTCACGGTGCATGTCCGGCCGGATGAGATCTTCACCCGCTCGGGCGATGATCTCGAGGTGACGGTGCCGGTGAGCTTCGGCGAGCTGGCTCTGGGCGGCACGATCACGGTGCCCACCCTCGATGGCAAGGTCCGGGTCCGCGTTCCGGCGGGCACGGCCGATGGCCGCACGCTGCGCGTTCGCGGCCGCGGCGTGCCCAAGCGTTCCGGTACCCCGGGTGATCTGCTGGTCACGGTGCGGGTGCAGGTTCCGCAGAAGCTTGACGACGCCGCCGCCTCCGCATTGCGTTCCTACGTCGAGGCCGAGCGCGCCGGCGGTTTCAATCCGCGCGACGGCTGGGCCGGCGCGAAGTAGGTGATCGCGGTGGCAGCTGAGGAATCCGGTTCTGGGGCGCGTACTGAGTCGCGCACCGAGGTGTACGTCATCTCGGTGGCGGCCGACCTGGCGGGCATGCACGCGCAGACCTTGCGCAATTATGACCGCCTGGGTTTGGTCACGCCGCAGCGCACGAGTGGCGGCGGTCGCCGCTACTCGCAGCGCGACGTCGCGCTGCTTCGCGAGATCCAGCGCCTGTCCCAGGAGGAGGGCGTCAATCTCGCGGGCATCAAGTCGATCATCGAGCTCAATGGGCGCGTGGAGCAGCTGGAGAACGAAAATGCCGCGTTGCGCGCCCAGCTCAACGAGGCGGAGTCGCGCCGCGGTCGTCCCCGCGGCGAGATCGTCCACGTTCCCCGGTCGACGGCCGTGGTGATGTGGGAGCCGCGCACCCGACGGCGCCGCCGCACCGACGGCGACTGATCGGGGCGCCGCGGCGGCTTGCGCTGCCGCCGGGGCGTCGCAAAGTACTACCACCGCTCCGCAAAACCGCAGGTCGCGATTTTCGGGGCGCCTAAAATGTGCACTTTCTGACGCCCTTGCCGGTCCGATGCGTAACAGCACCGGGCCGGCAATTACATTTTCGGTATGTCTGACACTCAGGTTCGGGACGCGCACCCCGACAACTCCGGCGCTGGTGACTCCGGCGCCAACAACTCCGCCGACGCCACTTCCCCCGCCGACTCGGCCAATAACCCCACCGACGCGCCGCGCGAGACCGCCGGCTCGTTCACCATGAAGGTGCTCAACGGCATTTCCATTGCGGTCGTCGTGGCGCTGGTGCCGCAGGCGCTGCTCGGCGAGTTGTTCAAGGCGCTGCTGCCGGTGTTCCCGGCGGGCGAGACGGTCATCGAGCTGGTGACGCTGGCGTCGTCGATGCTGCCGATCCTCATCGGCATTCTCGTCGCCATGCAGTTCACGCTGACCCCGATCCAGACGGCGGCGACGGGCATCGCGGCGGTGTGCGGGTCCGGCGTGGCGGTGCCGGATCCGGCGGGCGGCTTCCATCTGCAGGGCACGGGCCTGGTGATCAATTCGGGCCTCACCGCGGCGATTGCCGTCGGTCTGCTGCTGCTCATCGGCGAGAAGCTGGGCAATTACACGATTCTGCTGTTGTCGACGATCGTCACGCTGGTCGCCGGCGGCATCGGCTGGGTGGTCACGTTCCCGGTGGTCAAGGTGCTCACGGTGTGGCTGGGCGGGCTGGTCAATGGTGCGACGTCGCTGCAGCCGATCGTCATGGGCATGGTGCTGGCGGTGTTGTTCGCGGTGATGATTGTCTCGCCGGTGTCGACGGTCGGCATCGCCACGGCGATTTTCATGGAGGGCGTGGCGTCGGGCACGGCGAATTTGGGCGTGGTCGCGGCGGGCTTCGGGCTGCTGGTCGGCGGGTGGAGGGCCAATGGCTTTGCGACGTCCCTCCTCCACGTCCTCGGTTCCCCCAAGGTGCAGATGGCCAACGTGTTCTCCCGGCCGATCATCTTCCTGCCGGTGGTGTGCACGGCCGCCATCGTCGGTGGCGTGGGCGGTGCCGTGGGCATTTCGGGCACGCCGATTTCGGCGGGCTTCGGCATTTCCGGTCTGGTGGGCCCGCTGGCGGCGCTCAACTACGAGGGCTGGGGCTGGACCGCCGGCAACCTGGCGATCATCGCGGTGGTGTTCGTCGCGCTGCCGCTGGCGCTGTCGATCTTGTTCAACTTCCTGTTCTCCCGCATCGGCTGGGTGCGCAGCGAGCATTACGAGCTCAACTTCACGTAGGGCCGGAAGCCGGAACCGGGCCCGGGTCCGGCTCGGCGGTCGATCCGGTCCGGACGTCCGAACCGGGACCCGAACCGGGAATCGTCGACGTGGTCGCGTCCAATCGTTCGCGGAAGACTGGGTCGGGGAAATAGTCCTCGGTATGGGCCTTCATCCGTCCGCGAGGGTTCAGGAAGAAGCGGTCCTTCGATTCCACCCGGTCGGTGATGTCCATTCGATTCGCGCCGAACCATCGGGAGTTGACGTCCGCACCGTGCAGCGGGATGGCGCCGACGAACTTGATCGGGTCATCGGGCGACGTCACGGTGATCACCCTCCGGCCGTTCTGCGCGGGATCGTGCGGCGTCCCATCCTGCTTGTTCAGGCGCATGTCTTTGACGGTCTTGACCCCGGGCCCGGCGCCCGGGGAACCGGCGAGAACGACGGCGTCCGCGTGCAGTCCTTTTCCCTTCGTCGATTGCGCCACCAGCGTCGCGCCGTAGCTGTGCCCCATGACCGTCAGTTTCGTGTTCGGATTTTCGGCGACCTGGGACTGGAACGCCTGGAACGACGTGGCCGCCCGGTCGTGGTACTCGGCGCTGGCGGCGCTGACCAGTCCAGGGGGAGCGTCGTAGGTCCACGCGATCACGGCGACGTCGGGGCCATGCATCCACCGGGCTCGCTCGATGTGGCGCTCCAGCTCCTCGGCGGTCGAGCCCGTTCCCGGCACGAGCGTGATCACGTGCTCGGCGGTACGGGGATCTCCCAGCGCGACTGCGGTGGTGCCGGGGTCGGTGTCGATGACCTCCACCTCCGCACCGGCTTCGTATCCCGATGATCCCCGCACGCGCTCCACTTCGGCGGCCTGAAGGGCGGGGAGCCCCGCCACCCCCTCGACCCGGCCCAACGGCATTCCCGGAGTGGTCAAGTGTGCCCCGGCGGGGAACTGGTCGCGCAGCTGGTTCGCGCTTCGTTCATCGGCGACCATGGCCTCGCGCACGCGGTTGGCGATGTTCTGCCGGTGATGGCCGAGCCTCATTGCCGTCCCGCCCAAGTCGGTGACGCTCTTGGCCCTGGCACCGTTGGACAGCACGAGTCCCGTCGCACGATCGACGAGGAAATCGTCGCGCTCGGCATCGGCGACGGCCAGTGCGAGCCGATTCTGCGCCGCCGTGATCCTCTTGCCCGCACCCTCGAGTTCGCCGGCGAATCGGTCGAGGGCTGCGGCGTCCCGCCGCAATCGGGCCGCCCGGTCTTTCGCGGTGGATGCCCCTTCCTCCCGAATTGGGCCGGCGAGTTCCGCGATCGGCACCGAGTCGACGCTGCGCGCCACCTTTTCCGCTGCATCGGCCAAACGCCTGCCCGCGCCCCGCCATGACGCCGCAGCTTGTTCGAGTGTCTCCGGCTTCCAGGCGAGGATCATGTTGATGTCGGACACAGCGCTTCTCCATTGGATCCATCGCAATCTTCGATTCCGGCGGCGATGCGTCGGGCGGTCACACCGAGCGTTTCCACCGCATCTCCTTCGCGGGTGAGTTCCTCGCGCCAGAGCATCGCGCCGTGGATCAACTCGCCCCAAGCCCGTGCCCCGGCCATCTCGGCGTCGTCGGAAAGCGTCGACCCGAGCCCCCGCACCCGGTGGCCCTGGACCGCCAGCATCTCGCCGAGCCCGCGCAGGGCCCGCGGACTCACCGTCATCCCCGTGTTCGTCATGCCCGCAGGGTCCCCGCCCGCGCGGATCGGCGCACGTCGGCGCGGGCCGGAAACCGCCCCGATTGTGGATGAATCCCCGCACCACCCCCGCCTGTGGATGAACCCCGGTAACGTCGGTCGCATGCGCATCGCACTCGCCCAGCTGGAACTGTCCGCCGAGCCGCAGGAGAACCTCGGCCAGGTCAAGGACACCATCGTCCGCGCCGCCGACGCAGGCGCTGACCTGGTGGTTTTCCCCGAAGCCACGATGAAGGCCTTCAACACGGGCCGCTTGGACACCGTCGCGGAGCCGCTCGACGGGCCCTTCGCCACGGAGGTCCGCGCCGCGGCGGCCGACGCCGGCGTCACCGTCGTCCTGGGCATGTTCCGCCCCGCCGACGTCGTCGAGCGCGACGGCAAGGAACTCCGGCGCGTGCACAACACGCTGCTGGCCACGGGGCCCGACGTCGATGCCCACTACGACAAGATCAGGCTTTTCGACGCCTTCGGGTTCCGCGAATCCGACACCGTCGCCCCCGGCGAAGACCTGGTGGTCATCGACGTGCCGGTGGGGGAGGCGGAGGTCCGCCGCACCGTGCGCGTCGGCCTGGCCACGTGCTTCGACGTGCGGTTCCCGGAACAGTTCGTGGAACTCGCGCAGAAGGGCGCCGCGGTCATCGTGCTGCCGGCGTCGTGGAACGACGGCCCGGGCAAGGTCCGCCAGTGGGAGGCGCTCGTCGCCGCCCGCGCCTTGGATTCGACGTGCTTCATCGCCGCCGTCGACGCCGCCCGCCCGGGTGGCGCGGCCAAGGCCGGCAAGCCGGCGGGCCCCGTCGGCGTCGGCCATTCCATCCTGTCCAGCCCCGACGGCGAGGTCGTCGCCCAAGCCGGCTTTGCGCCGCAGCTGCTCATCGCGGACGTGGACCTCGACGAGGTCGAGCGCATCCGCAAGTCCATCCCGGTGCTGGAAATCCGGAAGTAGCCCGGCCCGCCCCGCCTAAACCACACCCAGAAGAGCGACGAACGCCCCGCACCGGAATGAACCGGTGCGGGGCGTCACTCGTCTGACGCGGCGCGCTTTACAGCGAGGCCTCGTAGATGCCCTTCACGGAATCGGCCATGGTGGCGTCGAACTCCTCGGCGGTCTGCTGGGCCGACAGGCCCTCGGACAGCGCGCGGGAGAAGGAAGCGATCATGCCGGGCTGGCGGGAGAGGCGCTCGTTGGCCTCCTCGCGCGGGTAGCCGCCGGAGAGGGCGACGACGCGCATGCACTTGGGGTGCTCGACCAGCGGGGTGTAGAAGCCATCCTCGGAGGGGATGGTCACCTTGATCATGACCTGCTCGCCCTCGGGGAGGGCGTCGAGGTGCTTGATCAGCTCGTCGCGCAGGATGGCCTCGGCCTCGGCCTTGTCGGCGGCGTTGATGTCCACCTCGGGCTCGACGATCGGGACCAGGCCGTGCGAGAGGACCTGCTTGGCGAACTCGAACTGCTGGTCGACGTTCTCCTTGATGCCGGCCTCGTTCGCCTCGGCGACGAAGGAACGCATCTTCGTGCCGAAGATGCCCTTGGCCACGCCGCGCTCGAGGAGCTCGTCAAGGTCGGGGCACGGCTTCATCAGCTGCACGCCGTTGGCCTTGTCGGCCAGGCCCTTGTCGGTCTTCAGGAACGGGACGACGCCCTTCTTCTCCCACAGGTACTGCGCGGTGGGCATGCCGTCGATCTCGCGGTCCATGGTCTGCTCGAACAGGATCGCGCCGAGGATGTGGTCGGAGTTGAACGACGGGGACTTGATGATGCGCGTGCGCATCTCGTGGACCAGGTCGAACATCTCGTCCTCGTTGGTCCACTGATCCTCGGTGACGCCGTACAGGCCGAGCGCCTTCGGGGTGGAACCACCGGACTGGTCGAGGGCGGCGATGAAGCCCTTGCCCTCGGTCATCTGCTTGGCCTGCTCCGGGTTAATGGCGTTCATGCGTGTCCTTTCGTCGGGAAGGGTGTTCGTCACCAGCCTAGTCAAGGACGGCCCGGGCCGCTTCCCGTCGCGCGGTGGTCTTGGCCACGGGGTCGTGGTGAATGGACCGGGGGTCAGCGCCGGCGTCGATCAGCCGCCGCCGGGTCGCCTCGATCATCTCGCCGCGACCCGCGATGAGCACGGTCTTTCCGGCCAGCGCGCCGTCCCGGTGCATGCGCGCCGCAACGTCCGCGGCCACCCCCAACCTGGGCATCGGCGCGGCCGGGTGCGCGCCGAACGGGCCAGGGTTGGTCAGCGGCGCATCTTTTCGCTTTTCGACGGCCGTGGTCACCGTCAGATTCGGCAGGTTGCGCGCGAGCTCGGTCACCGTCCGGAGGTCGTACAGTTCGCCCGGCGTGCGGGCGCCCCAGATGAGGTGGATCGGCGGCGGCGCCGGCAGGTCGGCGGCCTCCATGATCAGCGCGCGCAAGGGGGCGAGCCCGGTGCCGCCGGCCACCATGACGATCTCCCGCGGCGCCGGTTCGGGGAGGTGGTGCCTGCCGGTGGGCGGGCCGTCGTAAAGCGGGGTGCGGTACTCGTCGAGGACCCGGCCCAGGCTGCCGCGCGGGGTGCCGAAGGTCCACTCGTCGCCGGGGCGCGAGGCCGCGACCAGCGGGCGCGACTCGGCGCCGCCATCGACGATGCGGACGTGGAACTCCAGAAGGCCCTCCGGATTCGGCGGCAGGGCCGGCGAATAATCGCGCCAGATGCCCGGCGCCAGCGGCGAGCGGATGGGCAGGTGCTGGCCGACGGTGAAGGGGATCGGCTCGGGGCAGTGGATGCGGATGACGGCGATGTCGCGGGTGCGGCGCTGGACCTCGAGGACGCGGCCGGTGAAGGTGGCGGGGCCGTCGGCGAGCTCGGCGTCGCGGGCGGCCGCGGCGATGACGCCCATGGCCTCGTCGACGATCCCGCGCACGGCCGCGATCTGGGCGGCGGAGTCGGCGCCGGCGGGCAGGCGCTCGCCGAAGACGTCGAGGAGGTGCTCGGCCAGCGTGGAGTAGTCGCGCGGGGCGACGCCGAACTTCCGGTTGTCGCGGGCCAGCTGCCGCAGGCGCGCGGTGGCGGAGGCGGGGAAGCGGCCGACGTCGGCGCGGGCGGTCAGCGCGAAGGACAGCGCCGACATGAACTGGTCGCGCAGCGCGGTCTTCGAGCCGCCGAACATGTGGCGGAAGCGCGGCTCGGCGTCGAGGAGCCTGCGGAAGGCTTCGGCGCCGATGGTGGGGGACAGTCGCCCGAACGCGGCGGCCGCGCGCATGAGACGGCGGGTGTGTTCCATGATGAGCCAGGATGGCACGGCGGCCTTTGAAGGCGGTAAAGAAGGTCCCGGAAAATGCTATTAATCACCCGGTGCGGCCACCCGTTTGTGACGGGGATCACGGAAAATGGCAGGGTTGAGTGGAACAGGCTCAACCCTGGGGGCGTTGCAGAGCATGAATGGCTACGATCGTGGCAACCCGGGAGCGGAGTTGAGCGCGATCGACTCACATGCGAATGAATCAATGACACCCCGAAAGGACGAGGACCATGTCGTTCACCCCGACCACCAAGACGAATGAGGCCCTGCAGGCGGCGCTGAAGTCCGCGTCCGCCGCGGGCAACCCAGACATCCGGCCCGGCCACCTGCTGGTGGCAATGCTGGAGCAGGAAGATGGCATCGCCGCGCCGCTGCTCACCGCCGCGGGCGTCGAGCCGAAGGCGGCGCTGACCCGCGCCCGCGAGCTCGTCGCGGGCTACCCCACGGCGCAGGGCTCGAACATGGCGAACCCGCAGTTCAACCGCGATGCGCTCAATGCGCTGACCGCGGCCGAGGAGCTTGCGGGTGAGCTTGGCGACGAATACGTCTCCGCCGAGATCCTGCTCATCGGCATTGCCACCGGGCAGTCGGAGGCCGCGAAGTCGCTGCAGGATGCCGGTGCGACGCCGGAGGCGCTCAAGGGCGCGCTGACGTCCGTGCGCGGCAACCGGCGCGTGACCTCGGAGGACCCGGAGGAGCAGTACCAGGCGCTGGAGAAGTACGCGACGGATCTGACGGCGCGGGCCCGCGAGGGCAAGATCGACCCGGTCATCGGGCGCGATTCGGAGATCCGGCGCGTGGTGCAGGTGCTGTCGCGCCGCACGAAGAACAACCCGGTGCTCATCGGCGAGCCCGGCGTGGGCAAGACCGCGATCGTGGAGGGCCTGGCCCGCCGCATCGTCGCGGGCGATGTCCCGGAGTCGCTGAAGGGCAAGACCCTGATGAGCCTCGACCTGGGTTCGATGGTCGCCGGCGCGAAGTACCGCGGCGAGTTCGAGGAGCGCCTGAAGGCGGTGCTCGACGAGATCAAGGAGTCGGATGGGCAGATCGTCACGTTCATCGACGAGATCCACACCATCGTCGGCGCCGGCGCGACCGGCGACGGGTCGATGGATGCGGGCAACATGATCAAGCCGATGCTCGCCCGCGGCGAGCTGCGGCTGGTCGGTGCGACGACGCTGGACGAGTACCGCAAGTACATCGAGAAGGACGCCGCGCTGGAGCGCCGTTTCCAGCAGGTCTTCGTGGGCGAGCCGTCGGTGGAGGACACCATCGGCATCCTGCGCGGCCTGAAGGAGCGGTACGAGGTGCACCACGGCGTGCGCATCACCGACTCCGCGCTGGTCGCCGCCGCGTCGCTGTCGGACCGCTACATCACGTCGCGGTTCTTGCCGGACAAGGCGATCGACCTGGTCGACGAGGCCGCGTCGCGCCTGCGCATGGAGATCGACTCCTCCCCGGAGGAGATCGATTCCGCCGAGCGCGTGGTGCGCCGGCTGGAGATCGAGGAGATGGCGCTGGAGAAGGAGACCGACGTCGCCTCCGCCGAGCGCCTGACCAAGTTGCGCGAGGAGCTGGCCAACGAGCGCGAGACGCTGACGCAGCTGAAGACGCGCTGGCAGAACGAGAAGACCTCCATCGATGACGTCCGCGTCGTCCGCGAGGAGCTCGATCAGCTGCGCACGGAGTCGGAGAAGGCCGAGCGCGAGGGCGATTACGGCCGCGTCGCCGAGCTGCGGTACGGCCGCATCCCGGAGCTGGAGAAGCAGCTCGCGGAGGCGGAGGCCGCGGTGGAGGAGTCGCAGGGCGAGTCGATGCTCAACGAGGAGGTCTCTCCGCAGGAGGTCGCCGACGTCGTCAGCGCCTGGACGGGCATTCCGGCGGGCAAGATGATGCAGGGCGAGACCGAGAAGCTGCTGTCCATGGAGTCGGTCCTGGGCGAGCGCGTGGTCGGCCAGGAGGAGGCCGTGGTGGCCGTCTCGGATGCGGTGCGCCGCACCCGTGCGGGCGTCGCGGATCCGGATCGCCCCACCGGTTCCTTCCTGTTCCTGGGCCCGACGGGCGTGGGCAAGACGGAGCTGGCGAAGGCGCTGGCGGAGTTCCTGTTCGACGATGAGCGCGCGATGGTGCGCATCGACATGTCGGAGTACGGCGAGAAGCACTCGGTGGCCCGGCTGATCGGTGCCCCTCCGGGTTACGTCGGCTACGATGCCGGTGGGCAGCTGACCGAGGCCGTGCGGCGTCGCCCGTACACGGTCGTGCTTTTCGACGAAGTGGAGAAGGCCCACCCGGATGTCTTCGACGTGATGCTGCAGGTCCTGGACGAAGGCCGCCTGACCGATGGCCAGGGCCGCACGGTCGATTTCCGCAACACCATCCTGATCCTGACCTCGAACCTGGGTGCCGGCGGTACCCGGGAGCAGGTGATGACGGCGGTGAAGTCGGCGTTCAAGCCGGAGTTCATCAACCGCCTGGATGACGTGGTCATCTTCGACGCCCTGTCGCAGGAGCAGTTGCGCGGCATCGTGGACATCCAGGTCGCGCAGCTGGCGGCCCGGCTGTCGGCCCGCCGCCTGGTGCTCGACGTCGATGAAGTGGCGCTGGATTGGCTGGCCGAGCGCGGCTACGACCCGGCCTATGGTGCCCGTCCGCTGCGCCGTCTGGTGCAGAAGGCCATCGGCGATGAGCTGGCCAAGCGCCTGCTCGCCGGCGATGTCCGCGACGGTGACCGCGTCCTGGTCCGGGTTTCCGAGGATGGCGACAAGCTCGCCATCACCGGCGAGCCCCGCGACGAGGAGTAGGTAACCAACACATGAAAGCGGGCCGGGTGGAAACACCCGGCCCGCTTTTCGCGTTCCTACTTCTCCAGCGTGAACTTGGCTTCGGCGCGCTCGCCGTCGCGCTCGAGCTCGACGACGTAGTCGCCGGCTTCGAGTTCGCCGGCGCCATCGACGAGGGACATGCTCATCGAGCTGTCGCAGCCGGACACCGGCACGGAGTGGATGACCTGCTGGTCGGGATCGCTGACGGTGACCACGAACTCGCAGTTCTCGTCGGCGTCGGAGGCGGCTTCGGCCTTCCATTCGGCGGTGTATTCGGCGGTGCCTGAGTCGTTCAGCGTGACCGGGTCGGGGGATACGCTCAGTTCGATGGAGCCTGAATCGTTGCTTTCCGACGCCTCCGGGATCCCCTCTTCCGCCGTGCACGCCGCGATCACCAGTGCGGCCACGGCCAACGTCGATGCGGTGGTGGTGCGGCGAACCTGCGTGGCGACGTTCATCACTCAAACGTATTCCGCCGCGCACCCGGAAGCAACACCGTTAGGGCGGCGGTCAGCGTGCGTGCCTCGCGCGTTTTGCCCGTTCTACGTGCTACTTCTCGTGGGCAACCGCATCGCGGATACGTGCAACGGAAGGGACATTCACATGCTCGACATCGTCATCTCGATCTTCACCGACCCCGGCTTTGCGAAGGGCTTTTTCGGCGCGGCGATCAATCACGCACAGGACACGTTCGGGACGTTGTCCTAGAACGCTCGACGCGCTTGCGGCCAGACCGCTATTGATCGCGCCGTACATCGGCTCATCCCCGCTGGCGCGGGGAGCACGGTGGAACCCGGCGGGGTTGAATTTCAGGCGGGGGCTCATCCCCGCTGGCGCGGGGAGCACCGACCCTGGAACGGCTGGCACAGGTCCGAACAGGGCTCATCCCCGCTGGCGCGGGGAGCACTGATGCTTCATCGCCGGCGGCTGCGTGGCCCAGGGCTCATCCCCGCTGGCGCGGAGAGCACGCGGTTGGCGCGGCCGGCGCGGTGTGGGTGCGGGGCTCATCCCCGCTGGCGCGGGGAGCACGGCATCGACTTCCCGACGTGGTGCCGCGACCTCGGCTCATCCCCGCTGGCGCGGGGAGCACCCTCACGGATTTTAAGTGCGTGCATACGGCACGGGCTCATCCCCGCTGGCGCGGGGAGCACGAACCCGGCCTATCGAACCTAGGGCGGTCGGACGGCTCATCCCCGCTGGCGCGGGGAGCACGTTCCAGGGGGTGCGCCCATGAACCATCACCCGGGCTCATCCCCGCTGGCGCGGGGAGCACCTAGGAGGTCCACATGGCCGAGCTCGGCGTCGGGGCTCATCCCCGCTGGCGCGGGGAGCACCCGATCCGCGTGGAGCTCAACGCCGGGGGGATGGGCTCATCCCCGCTGGCGCGGAGAGCACGGCGACCTCGACGGTCGAGGTCACGGTGACCTCGGCTCATCCCCGCTGGCGCGGGGAGCACACGGCGCCGTAGGTGCCGAAGCCGTTGCCGACGGGCTCATCCCCGCTGGCGCGGGGAGCACACCTCGATCGCTTCCGCGAGGACGGGATGCCGGGGCTCATCCCCGCTGGCGCGGGGAGCACCCCTCGACGTGCCCTTCATCGGGGATGGTGCCGGGCTCATCCCCGCTGGCGCGGGGAGCACGGCCGTCTTCCTGCAGGCACCAGGAGTCGAACGGGCTCATCCCCGCTGGCGCGGGGAGCACTCGTCGACGAGCTCCAGCTCGATGTTGCTCGGCGGCTCATCCCCGCTGGCGCGGGGAGCACCCGGGGACGTGCTCGGCGCCGAAGTAGTAGACGGGCTCATCCCCGCTGGCGCGGGGAGCACGCGTGGGAGAACATCGGCCGCCCGGTCCTGGACGGCTCATCCCCGCTGGCGCGGGGAGCACTCGTCTTGCTTCGCGCCGGAGCCGGTGGACGTGGGCTCATCCCCGCTGGCGCGGGGAGCACCCGGCGTATGAGCCGAGGAAGCTCTGCACCGCCGGCTCATCCCCGCTGGCGCGGGGAGCACGCCGTGAGCTCCACGGCTTCCAGCTCCGCAGGCGGCTCATCCCCGCTGGCGCGGGGAGCACGACGTTGCGCTGGAGCTCGACGGCTCCGGGCGGGGCTCATCCCCGCTGGCGCGGGGAGCACGACGGCGTGTTGGCGGCGCGGCCTGCAGCCTTGGGCTCATCCCCGCTGGCGCGGGGAGCACTGCTCGGTCATCGGCCCCGACCACGAGGACGGGGGCTCATGCCCGCTGGCGCGGGGAGCACGACACCATCCCCGTGTGGCTGGCGGATGGCGAGGGCTCATCCCCGCTGGCGCGGGGAGCACCATCACCCGCCACTGGCGTTCCGAGGGCGGTAGGGCTCATCCCCGCTGGCGCGGGGAGCACCTCCCGCCGCCAGCCACGGTATACGGGCGTGACGGCTCATCCCCGCTGGCGCGGGGAGCACACGTGGATTGCCCCGTTCGTGGCGAACATGCAGGGCTCATCCCCGCTGGCGCGGGGAGCACACGATGGCGCAGGGGTCGGTCACCGCGGTTCTCCGGGCTCATCCCCGCTGGCGCGGGGAGCACCGCAGCCCGAGGTAATCCCGCGCATGGGCGAACGGCTCATCCCCGCTGGCGCGGGGAGCACTGCCGGAACTTCAAGCTTTCCGGAACGCGGTTGGGCTCATCCCCGCTGGCGCGGGGAGCACCCATTGCTCACCGCCTACTTGTCGGGCACAGCCGGCTCATCCCCGCTGGCGCGGGGAGCACGTGAAGCCCATCCGCCGCCAAATCGCCGGCGAGGGCTCATCCCCGCTGGCGCGGGGAGCACCTAGTGATTTTCGTGAGGTGCCCCTTGCCCGCGGGCTCATCCCCGCTGGCGCGAGGAGCACACCGGGGTGGGTGTTGCCGAGGTCGGCGCGGCCGGCTCATCCCCGCTGGCGCGGGGAGCACCAGCGCCGCGGCGGTCGCCGCTTCGGTGGCCGGGGCTCATCCCCGCTGGCGCGGGGAGCACCACCAGTTCCTCCGCGATATCGGGGTGGACGCGGGCTCATCCCCGCTGGCGCGGGGAGCACAGGTGATGCGACCCCGGCAACGTGCACTCACCCGGCTCATCCCCGCTGGCGCGGGGAGCACAAGGCACTGTCCGTGTTCGATATCCCGGACCAGGGCTCATCCCCGCTGGCGCGGGGAGCACCGTGGCGGCCCGGCGACCGCGTGACGGTAGATGGGCTCATCCCCGCTGGCGCGGGGAGCACTTCCACTCGGCTAGCGTGGCGTTGAAATCCACGGGCTCATCCCCGCTGGCGCGGGGAGCACCTGCCGTGGCATCTGCCGATGGAGTGGAAGCAGGGCTCATCCCCGCTGGCGCGGGGAGCACCATTCCTCCACGATTCGCGGCATGCAGAATGCGGGCTCATCCCCGCTGGCGCGGGGAGCACATGTCTGCGCAGTCTGGCGTCCCGGCTAACCACGGCTCATCCCCGCTGGCGCGGGGAGCACAGGGCGACGGCGCAGATGATCGTGGGCCACGGGGGCTCATCCCCGCTGGCGCGGGGAGCACCCCCCGGCGTAGCCGCGGACAACCGATTCGAGGGGCTCATCCCCGCTGGCGCGGGGAGCACTGCCGCCCGGTGCCCTCCGGGTCGAACGTGATGGGCTCATCCCCGCTGGCGCGGGGAGCACGCGGTCGCGGCGTACGCGATCGGCCAGAATCCGGGCTCATCCCCGCTGGCGCGGGGAGCACACGTTTCGCCAAACTCCATCGTCGTCTAGTCGCGGCTCATCCCCGCTGGCGCGGGGAGCACCAGCAGCTGGCCGGCGCCGATATGTCCGGGTTCGGCTCATCCCCGCTGGCGCGGGGAGCACATGAGGGTGCCGAGGTGCCGCAGCCGCGACAACGGCTCATCCCCGCTGGCGCGGGGAGCACCCGAGGGCCCCGAAGGAGGGCCAATCTGACCTGGGCTCATCCCCGCTGGCGCGGGGAGCACTGGGCCCGTTCGCCCCGATCCTCGGATCGATCGGGCTCATCCCCGCTGGCGCGGGGAGCACAGCAGCTCCGTCGCATGGAAATGCCGCAACGACGGCTCATCCCCGCTGGCGCGGGGAGCACGCGACCTACAGGCCGAACTGTGCGGCTATACGGGGCTCATCCCCGCTGGCGCGGGGAGCACTCCCTCTCGGACGCGGCGAAGTACAGCGCGATGGGCTCATCCCCGCTGGCGCGGGGAGCACGTGCCCTCCACGAGCTGCATGGCGCGGCCCATCGGCTCATCCCCGCTGGCGCGGGGAGCACACCATCCTGACCTGCACCCCGGCTCCGGCCATGGGCTCATCCCCGCTGGCGCGGGGAGCACGTCTCCGGGCAGGTCTCCGACCTCCTGTCGGTGGGCTCATCCCCGCTGGCGCGGGGAGCACCCCGCACAGAAAGGCGACCGGGGCCTGTGGTGGGGCTCATCCCCGCTGGCGCGGGGAGCACTCTACATCCGCCGCTATGGGGACCGGGTAGATCTGGCTCATCCCCGCTGGCGCGGGGAGCACGAGGTCCGCGAGTCCTACGCGAGGGGCGGGGCGGGCTCATCCCCGCTGGCGCGGGGAGCACGGATCACCCGCCGCCACCTGCCACGTCGGAGCCGGCTCATCCCCGCTGGCGCGGGGAGCACTGGAGGAGGCGACGCAGACGGCGGGGCAGCTGAGGCTCATCCCCGCTGGCGCGGGGAGCACGCCCACGTCGTCCCCGTGAAGGGGACGCTGACGGGCTCATCCCCGCTGGCGCGGGGAGCACTCCGACAACCTGTCGTTCAGTGCGGTCGGGTCGGGCTCATCCCCGCTGGCGCGGGGAGCACGTTGCCTCGGGCCGGGCGCTACCCCGGTTCCGGGGCTCATCCCCGCTGGCGCGGGGAGCACCGGGTCGACGGAGGAAGCCGCTCTGGCGGTGGGGGCTCATCCCCGCTGGCGCGGGGAGCACTGTGTCCTCCCATGACGAAACCCCCGCGTGCCGGGCTCATCCCCGCTGGCGCGGGGAGCACGCGGCGGGCGGCCGGTTTGCTCGTGGTGGCCGGGGCTCATCCCCGCTGGCGCGGGGAGCACGTCCGCCCGGTGCCCCCAGACCGACACGTCGCCGGCTCATCCCCGCTGGCGCGGGGAGCACCAGCGACGAACATTCCTGGACCATGGCGGACATGGGCTCATCCCCGCTGGCGCGGGGAGCACGCCGCCGCCCTGTCGTCTAAGTCGGCGCTGTGGGGCTCATCCCCGCTGGCGCGGGGAGCACGTGACCATCGTCGCCGAGTCGTTTTTCACGCAGGGCTCATCCCCGCTGGCGCGGGGAGCACGTCGACAGCAGCAGGGTACCGGGCGCCTCACCGGGCTCATCCCCGCTGGCGCGGGGAGCACGGTAGCGGCGGGGCTGTTCCCCTTCGCTGTTAGGGCTCATCCCCGCTGGCGCGGGGAGCACTACTCGCAAAAGTCGCACACGAAAACGGCCATGGGCTCATCCCCGCTGGCGCGGGGAGCACCCACCGGCACCACGCCGAGACCATGCGAGTAGGGGCTCATCCCCGCTGGCGCGGGGAGCACCGTGAGCAGAAACGGGCGCTTATTGCTGAGTCGGGCTCATCCCCGCTGGCGCGGGGAGCACCTGGCCCGCATGAAGGAATTCCACGACCGCGACGGCTCATCCCCGCTGGCGCGGGGAGCACGATGTTGCTTAGTGAGGTGGCACCAATTTACGGGGCTCATCCCCGCTGGCGCGGGGAGCACCCGTGAATCGTGACGGTGATGTCACCGCCCTCGGGCTCATCCCCGCTGGCGCGGGGAGCACGACCCGCGTGACCCGTATCATGTGTGGGGGTTGGGCTCATCCCCGCTGGCGCGGGGAGCACCACCGTTGGATTCCAGATGCTGTTTATAGATACGGCTCATCCCCGCTGGCGCGGGGAGCACTTCAAACCCCCTCGGGCCGCCGGCCCTTGGGGGGGCTCATCCCCGCTGGCGCGGGGAGCACCTAGTACCAATGGCAGTAATCAGTATTTGACCGGGCTCATCCCCGCTGGCGCGGGGAGCACTCAAGGCCGATGGACTTTCGGGCGTTATTTCCCGGCTCATCCCCGCTGGCGCGGGGAGCACGTGCAGCAATTCCACGAGCATTGCCGGTGCGTGGGCTCATCCCCGCTGGCGCGGGGAGCACTATTCAGGACGTGAAGCCTGGTGACGTGGACGAGGCTCATCCCCGCTGGCGCGGGGAGCACGCCGGATTGGACACCGGGGTGAGGCTGTCGAACGGCTCATCCCCGCTGGCGCGGGGAGCACACGACGCCGTCAGTTTCGATGTCCTGGGCGACGGGCTCATCCCCGCTGGCGCGGGGAGCACGCGACAGCCCCAAGGCCCGTGCCGCGCTCAACGGGCTCATCCCCGCTGGCGCGGGGAGCACGACTACCTCCACGGCGAGCAGTCCGATTTGAACGGCTCATCCCCGCTGGCGCGGGGAGCACGACCGCGGCGGTGGCCAGGCCGACGATGAGCTCGGGCTCATCCCCGCTGGCGCGGGGAGCACTCCGCCAGAGATCCCGAGGTGCACAGCGAGCTGGGCTCATCCCCGCTGGCGCGGGGAGCACCTGGTCGGGATGACGTTGGCCGGGAAGCACCTGGGCTCATCCCCGCTGGCGCGGGGAGCACCCCGCCCGGGTTGCCAGTGACGTGCGAATGCGCGGCTCATCCCCGCTGGCGCGGGGAGCACCCTCGACCGACAACCGCCCGCACCCGTGGGCGGGGCTCATCCCCGCTGGCGCGGGGAGCACCCGCACTTCGGGCAGGCCATGTTGGGGATGACGGGCTCATCCCCGCTGGCGCGGGGAGCACCCGACCGGACCCGCACCGAAGCCGACCGCCCAGGGCTCATCCCCGCTGGCGCGGGGAGCACTTCCTGCCGGCGGGGGTGCAGTTCCCGAAGTCGGGCTCATCCCCGCTGGCGCGGGGAGCACTGCAGGATTTGTCGGAAACCGAATTCACGGCCCGGCTCATCCCCGCTGGCGCGGGGAGCACGCTACGGGCATGCGCGCCGGGGAAGTCGCGGGGGGCTCATCCCCGCTGGCGCGGGGAGCACCCACTGATCCACAGCACCACTGGCCAGTCCTCCGGCTCATCCCCGCTGGCGCGGGGAGCACTCGGCAAAGCACTTACGGGTGGTTTTGCACGTCGGCTCATCCCCGCTGGCGCGGGGAGCACGGCTCCTCACCTCCAACGACGACCGCAAACACCGGCTCATCCCCGCTGGCGCGGGGAGCACACTCGGTGAGCTGCGAATTAGGCCGCCTGATCAGCAGTGCGGATACGACTCTATCTCACCAACCGATGGGGACTTAGAAGCGGTTTCGGCGAACCCCGCGGGCCGTGCTCCACCCTGTGCGCCGGTTTGCGGACTTTGCTGAAGGTCGAATCATCAGCGTCAGGCCATCGAAATCAGTGGGCTTCCAGGAGTGCCGGTGAGTTCGGAATTCGAGTCCCTGCTCGTTGTTGGAGTTGTACACGAGAAGCGCTCTCCCGTCCTTGCAAAGATCAAGGGTCCGATCCCAAAGAAGATCCCGGATTCGTGCCGAAGGCTGTCCCACGAAGACGCCCGGTGAAATTTCGGCCAACCATTTCGTCAGATCTCCGCGAAGACCTGCTGGGCATGCCGTCACGACCAGGACGATCATGACGATTCGACTTCCTCAGGTTCGGCCCAGTTGATGCCGGCTGCAATCACTTCGAGTTCATTCCACAGCATGAGCTCGACGTCCATGGCGTCGGGTGCGGCATCCGTGTGCATGAGGCGATGGAGATCCCGGACCATTCGTTCCATGAGGCGACTGGTCACGACCAATTCCCGCACCCGCCGTCGAACACTGGAGACAGCGTCGGCGTCGGAGTCGACGACAGCGTCGAACGCGGCGGGAATCGAAATCTCGGCTTTGTACAGATCCGCAATGTCGTAGACGAACGCACGGTCCGTTCCGTTATGCACCACGCCCAGGGAAGGAATGAACCCGAGCGCGGTGATTACAGCATGCGTCACGCCGTACAAGGCGGCATTGGCTGCGGTGAGCGAGCGATTGATCGGATCACCGGAATCGAAGTCGTTCGGGTCGTAATTGCGCCGGCTCCAGGGGATCCCCACGCGTTCCGCTTGTTCCGAATAGATCCGCTTCATCCGCGCTCCCTCTCTGCCACGAAGTTGAGCCATCGTTGCGGACGAGACATCCTCACCATGGAATCGCATGCCGTACATGTCGCGGGCACAAGCGAGGCGGCGGCGCTGATGGCTCACGATCGCGGCCTGGGCTTCGGCATTCCTTGAGGTTTTCGCCGGTGGTCGGCCGTGCGCGTAGTAGCGAACTCCCTTTTCGCCGGTCCACACGACCGAAACACCCGCATCACCGAGCAATGCCATGGCGGCATAGGTGATGCGGGTGCCCGGCCCCAATAGAAGCGCCGCCAACGTGGTGGCCGGCACGTGAGCGGTACCCCGCTGATCGGCAATGGTCAGCGCATTGTTGTCGCGATTGATCACCGCCCGCTCCGCGTAGAGGAAGCTGATTCGGTTCTCGACCCGCGACAGTTCCTGGCGGACCAGTGGCACCTCACTTGGGTTCCTCATGGCAGGTCATCGATGTCTGGCGAGAGTGAGAAGGCCGCAGCCGTAAGCGCGAGCCCGGCCGATGCCCAGATTGAGGGTCGATCGAAGCGCATCGACATCGGTGACCTCCAGAGTTCCGGAAAACCGCGCAGTGGAGATGCTCACCCGACGAGGCTTTGACCCCGATCCCTTGTTGAAGGAAAGCCTCTCTCGGCCAACCACTCGGACGTCGTCAAGCAACCGGAAACCTGCCGATTCCGCACGCTGGTTCAGCCACTCGAGTTGATGCTCGGCAGTGACGTGGGCGACGACCTTGCCACGCGTCCCGCGTTCGCCGGCTTTCGACGAGACGGGGTTGGCAAGCAATTCGAAGGCCCACTTCTGTCCCTTCACCAACGACCCCTGCAGCCTGGCGTAGTCAGCTGTCTGAGGCGGACGCGTATCCCATCCGGCTTGCTCGATGATGTGGACGGCATCGGGGGTCTCGGGCCCGACGATGTACAGGACGTGTTCGTCGCCCTGGGAATCGGCCCGCCACAGAACGCGGGAATCGCCGGTGTCGATGTCCGGGGGAAACGCTGCACGCACCGCCGCATGCATGGCCTCCGGATTGGTCAGCAGTTTTCTGCCGCCACGCTTCCGGGGATTGAGGTAGATGCGAGTGAAGGTGCTCATGCCGAAATCACCGTTTCGAAGAAGGGATCGACCGAAGTGCCCATGTCGTTGGTGACCCGGCACCCCTCGGACTCGAGGACCACGGTTCGCCACGAATAATCGCGGTGTTCCTGGGAGAACGACACCGGGATGTCCTGGCGGGCGAATCCACCGGATTCACCTGGGAGTCCATCCCTGTAGATGGGGAGTTCAACGTTTTTGGCACGGCTCTTTCGATGGTGATCCGCCGCATGCCAGGGCTCGGCGCGCAGCGCCTCCGTCGCAGGCTTGTCGACGATCCCGAGAACCAGGTTCACCGGTGCCGGACACGAACGTCGTCCAAGATAGAGAGGGAATCGCGGACTTCTCAGGGCTGCTTCCAGCCCTTCGAGGACCTCCCGACGTGAGGTCTCCAGCGCCACGACGAACGCGGCATCGGACAGGTAGTAGCGCGTCACCAAGTTGGCGTGCTTTGCGCCGTCGGCCAGCGCCGTCTGATAGTCACGGAGGAGGCTGCCCGGCTGATCGACGCGAACGGCCATGGTCAACTCGGTCAGGTCTTCGATCGGATCGGTCCGGCGGCGGCCCTCGGCGGCGGCGAGGAGCCCAATGACACCGGATTTCGTGGGCACCTGTCCGGTGGTGCGCTGTTTGTACCGGCTGGAGTCGCCCCACGATTGCATGGGCCCCTTCAACAGGAGGAGCAGAGAGTGGGCCATGGCTAGGCACCCGCCCCGGAAATGGCCGAACGCACGAGGCCGTCGAGCTCGGGGAGGGTGGTCTTCGTCGCGATGTCGGCGAACGGTTCCGAGAGATCTCCGAGTCCGACGACGAAGCTGGCGGCGGGGACGAAGCCATAGTCGGTTTCGATCGCCTTTTCTTCCTTGGCCAGAGCGCGAGCACCGGCCTGGCGGCGGCCATCGGTGCCGGACGAGATGGGGTTCTCGAAGGCATTGACCAGAGAAATCGAGCGATCTTCGCGGACGGCCACATAGACGAGCTCCGGCAAGGTGTTGTGCGCGAAGGTGTTCTGCTTGCCGGTGGGAAGGCTCGAAATGAAACTGCGCAGGAAGGTTACGGCCGCGGTGACGGCTGCATCACGATCCCCGAGGTTCTCGGCCAAGGATTCAACGTCCAGAGTTGCGAATCGATACAACGACGAGGACGTCAACTGCACGGTGCCCATCATGCCGGCGCCGACCTCATCATTGTCCTCGATCACGTCGTCCACGGCCGTGTAAAAATCGAACTCCGGCTCGCTTTCGTGGATGCCGATGGCGTGGGCGACCTGCACGGAAGCATCGACATTGAAGAACGGGTCATCGGCGACCATGCGGCCGAACATGGCGATGTCGACGCTGTGGTCCTTCTTCAGCAGATCGGCGACATCTCCCTTCTTCAAGTTTTCTCCCTGAGCGTCAATGATGGCGCGCGCCAGGTTCTCGATCTGCTTCGGGCTGAGGAACAACAGGTATCCCGTCTGCTGGAAGACCCGCTTCTTTTCTTCTTCGGAGTCGGTCTCCTTGGTCTTCGGTTCGGTCAGCTTGATCTTGACCACCTTGAACGCCTGCTCGACCCTTTCCGCGGCGCGCTCGTCGGTCCATTCCTCGCCGCCGAGCTCCTTGACCTTGTCGACGACCAATCCAACGACGTACTTGGTGCGGAATCCGACGCTGGCCGGGTCAAAGTTCTTCTCGAAGTCCTGGCGGATTGCGCGCTTCCAGGACTGGGAGGACACGCGCTGGCGGGGAACGCCACCGTAGATGGCGGACTTGGGAGCGCCGGTGTCGTCTCGATTGATCAGGCTGGGCGGAAGAGTCTGAAGGGCGTGGATATCGATGATGAGGGACATGATGGTCCTTTCCGGGGACGGTTAAAGCTACGAGGTGGGGGAAGGGGTCGAGGAGGGGGTTTGCTTCGATTCGGCGGCAGTGAACCGGCCCATCGCGAAGTCGCGGCCCCAGCGAAGAAGGACGCCGGGCCGATGTTCGGCCTTGTCCAGCGCTCGCAGATCGTTGGCGAACTGGGCGTAGTCGAAACCAATGCCTGCACCGCGGAGGAGCGTGATCATCGATCGCGTGTGAGTCAGCCTGGATCGGGTGGACCGGGCGAGCAGGAGTGCATCGAACCGGGGCTTGAGGGATCCGGACTCGCTCTGGGCGTAGAGGCGGCCGCATGCGCCGGCGAACGAGGTATTCCGCACGTGCATCGGGCGGGAGGAGCTCTGCATGTGCAGTGCGAACAGCGTCAGCGCATGAAATGCGGCCGTTTCGGACGGGGAAGGCGCATCCGTGTGGCCGACCGAATTCTCATTGAGCGTCGGTTGGAGCACCAGCAGCGTCTTTTCCAGGGACAGTGGATCTCGGTCAATCCGTTGGCCGGCGTTGCGCCGAAGCTCTGCGAGCGTTCCGCGAGCCGCGGCCTGCGCACGTTCGCCTTGTTCACCGAGAATCTGGGATTGCAATCGGGTAGCCGTGGCGCCGACCGCGACGTAGAGCGTGTCTCGCGCGCCTCCGTCGGGATTCGCTGTCGTCATCGGGTCTTCTCCTTTGAGGTGGTGCGATCTTCCTTTTGGGCGGGATCGTCGATGAGGTAGAGAATCTTCTTCAAGCGGTTCTGGAGCATCCGGTAGGCCGAACCCGCCGACAGGATCCTGGTGCTCGACCCGTCCGGGCCGCTGCTGATTTCTCGTCCCGCGAGAGCCTTCGGTCCTGCGCCGCGCATGATTTCTGCGGCTTTTTCCAGGATCTCCCGGCGTACTTCCGTTTGCCAGGATTGCGCCTGCTTTTCGACGTCATCGACGCGCAGGTGCGCCAACCAATGGATGAACCTGGGTTCGAGTTCGGACAGAATTCCATCCGTTGGATCCGGTTGGAACTCGTACGCCCCACCCGCCGCTTCGAGCAGGTGTCCGCCGAACTGCCCGAGGGCGATGGCAGCGTCTCTGGTGGCTGCGACGGTGGTGATGAGTTCGGCGCGAACGTCAGCCGCTTCCGTCTCCAACAGCGCCACGGGAATCTCGATTCGCCCGACGACCGTCGTGGCGACCGATGAGGCTTGCGGACCGTAAACCACGGAAACCAAGTGAACGTCGAGTACGCGGGGTAGATCGATGTCTCTGGCCAAGTCGGCGAGCTGAGACAAGTTCTTTGGTCTGATCGGGGCGATGTTCTTGCCGTCGAAGCCGGGGTCTTGGTCCAGCGAGATCAGCGGTTCGAGGGACCGCCACATCGTCCGATTCGGGTCGAAGGGCAGCGCGTAGTGCACCACGTCGCCCTTTTTCGACTGATTCGGGCTGTACCTGTAGGGGGTCATGGGGTCATCGCGCACATTGGCTCCGGCATTGGGAATCTGATCGCCGTTGCTCACGAGGACTGCATTGACCCGATCACCATCGACATACATGCGGATGCGGCGCCCCTGCCAAGTGGCGAGATCATTCGGACCCTGGGGCCCCGCAATTGCCCCGGCGCCGGCCGGAGGCGCGATGTGCCGTTCAGCCGACGTGTCGGGATCGCGTTCCCATACTGGTTTGTCGTCGGCGCCGGTCAGCGCTTCTTGCGTGGTGTTGAGCAACAGGGTGTGCCGCAGGTTGTCTCCGACGACGACCGTTCCGCCCGTGCGGCCCGTCCAACCGGTCCCGATCGGATAACCCTTGCCACCCTTTACTCGGGCATCACCTTCGGCACCCGACTTGATGCCGGAGTAGTCGTACGCCTGCGCGTAGATCAGCCATCGCGCGGCTTCGGCAAACGACAAGGAATTACGACCGGTGCCGGCGCGCATGGTGAAGTACTCGTCTTCAGCTTCGGGAACGATGCGCTGAATCTCCGAGAATGCCCCATTCTTTGTGTGCAGGTCCGCAACCTGCATGAACGGTTTCTCGGGGTGGAGCAGGTCGAAGCGGTCGTTCCAATTCTCGAGGTATTCAATGACGGCGTCGTCGGCATCGCCCACGTCCTCGAGCGTCTCACCGAACCAATCGCTGAATACGAAGGTTTCACCCGCTCGGACCTTCGTGTCGGGGTGGTGTGCTCGCCAATAGATGGACAGGAGAACACGTAGAACCGAGTAGTCCTGGGCGGGTGAGTCTCCCCGGACGCTCTTGACGTCGCGACGGCCGTCGAAAATCTCGGTGATGCTGAGGAGTTCGACTCCTCCGTCCATCATTTCGCATTGGATCCACGGCTCGGTGAGCAGTGAGAAGCTCGGTGGTGAGTTCACGTTCTTTTCCTTTCGTTCCCTTAGTTGCAACTCTATTTGTTCTCTTGCCGTACCTGTTCCAACCCGAGCTCGGACGAATATCGGAGCCGTTGGCCGTCGAGTTCCACTTCCCCGTTTTCATCGAGTCGGAGGGCGACGTGCCCCTTCAGAAGAAAATTCTTGGACCACCCGATCGGCGTCTCCAGCTCGAGTTTGTCGATGACCCGTTTGAAGACACTGTCGCGCCGGCTGAATCGGGCCGGTAGGCGCAGGACGGACGAAGCAAGACGGAATGCCGTGGACCGATCGGGTTCGGCATCGTCCATGAACTCGGTTTCCGGGGATTCTTCGCCGGGAATCGGAACGACTCGGTACCCGTAGTCCGTGGAGATGATCGGGATCACTTCGAATGTTGGGTCGCTGTCGCGGACTTGAGCCGCTCCCGCCTCTTCGCCGGCCGCGGACTTCTCCATGCTCCGGTGGTAGCGCTCGAAGAGTTTCACGATCTTCGCGCTGTACTGGGGCTCCGGAATCTGGAAAGTGCTCGCCCTCTTCTCCGAGAGCTGCAGTGACGCAGTCATTTCCGTTTTCCACTCGCCGTACCTAGTGGCCCATGCGTCCGGTGGAGTGAAAGTGGGGGAATAAGTCGCCTGCACCAAATGGGAGATGTCGTCGGGTCGCCGAAAGCTCGAAGGGAGGTTGGCCAGCGTCGACATCAGGATCGCCGGCGCGTAGATCGCCGCCGTCCCTCCTTCGAAAACCGGAATCGGTTCGAGTTCTTCGATCGCGCGTACGTACACTTTCGGTTCGCGCAGATTCGCCGGTCGGTCGGTGTCGGGGCGGGCATGGCGGTGGATGCGTCCGATTCGCTGAATCATGAGGTCCATCGGTGCGATGTCGGTGATGAGAGCATCGGCATCGATGTCGAGGCTCTGTTCGGCGACCTGGGTGCTGACGATGATCTTTCTGTCGGGGCGGCCAGCGCCACGATGGCTCTCGGGGCCGAGCGCGATTCGGAGCTCGTCTTCACGTTGAGATCTCTCCGCCGCCATGAATGCGCTGTGGTGGAGTTCGACGTCATCGGCGTAGGCACCCGCGAGCATCCGATACGTCTCCTGTGCACGTCGGACGGTGTTGCAGATGATGAGCAAGCACCCGCCGTCGGAGACCAGGCTTTCGACCACTCCCGCCAGGTCTTCGAGAGAATCGGGGATCACGTCAATTGAGGCGTTGAGGTCGGTGGGCCGGGATTCAACGTCGTGCTCCCGTACGCCATGGCGGTCCACGGCGGTGAGGAGCGGATATCCGACGGAAAGATCGTCAGGGATCTCATCGGAAAGCTGCCCGCCGTAAGCCCGAACCAGTTCGAGCTTCTCCTTCTTGGGGAGAGTCGCACTGAGGAGTACAACGGATGCGCCGTACCGTGCGAGCCATTGCAATGCCTTTTTCAGGTAGCTGCCCATGTAGAGGTCGTACGAGTGGACCTCATCGATGATGATCACTTTTCCGGCGAGGCCAATGTGCCGGAGCATCGAATAGCGCATCTGAAGAGCCATCATGAGGACCTGGTCGACCGTCGCGACGACGAAGTTCGAAAGGAGCGCCCGCTTCGGCCCGTTGAACCACTGACTTGCGACGACCGAGCCGTGGGCTCCCGGAGCGTCCTCCGCGATTCCCCGGGTCCGGAGCTGTTCGAAGTCCTTCGAGAAATGCTTCCGGGAGTGGACGAGATTCATCGACGTGACGTGGCCGGTCGGAGTATTGAGAGCGGCCCAGTCACGAGCGCGGGGAAACAGGCCGTTCGACGTGCCCATCGTCGGAGTCGCAAGAAGAAGCCCCTGTGCACCCGTGGCTGCCGCGATGAGGTGGCCGATGGCCAATGCGGCCTCGGTCTTTCCCTCGCCCGTCGGGGCCTCCACGATCATCAAACAAGGACCGTCGGATTGCGCGATTGCATCGATGGCGACCCGCTGAATTGGTCGGGCGCCGAACGAATCCGGCCAGTCGAAAGCTTGCCGGTAGTAGGCGTCCGTGCCGTCGTCCAGGCTGGCCTCCGCATTCCAGGGGCCCGTCAGCCCGAGTGCCAGAAACCCTTTGCGTGCCCGATCCTCCAAAGTTCCGTGTGGAGTCATCGGGAAAACATCCGAGTTGGAAGCGATCCAGTCGGACATCACGATCAAGCCGGCCAGCAGCATCGCAGAATCCGCATGGAGCTTCTTGGGCAGCCGCGCCGCAATCGTCGCGAATCCAGTGGCCGATGACATGCCATCGAGTATTTCGTCGTGTACCGCAACCCACGGCGCCGCGTAGTCCTTCAACAGACGTTCGGCGTGTTTCAGGTCGTCCCCGTTCGTGGCGACGCCATGGTGAGCTCCGATGATGGGCGCAATCGAGTTCGCCGTTTGCTTCTTGCACCCTTGCTTCAAGAGCCAGGCATGAAGGATGGCCTCTCCCGCCAGTCCATGAGGGAAGGTGACGCGTTCCGCCTCCAGCGTGGACATTGCGAGCGGGAGTCCGGTGGTCGCGAGGTCGTCAAGGATCTCGCGACCCCGTTCGGTTTTCTCGATCTGGCGCTCGAATTTGAGCGTGGCTTTGCCGACGTCGTGGGCGCCGGCAAGAAATGTGAGGAGCGTACGCAGGTCCGGCTCGTCCATGTCGAGCTTGTCTTCCAGAAACCGCTTGACCGAATCGGATACCCAGTGCTCCCACAGCAGTGACGAGACTGCGGCCGCATCGGCCAGGTGTTGGGGCAGTGAAAGCCAGCCGGAATCGTCGCCGGATTTTGCCCACATCGCAGTGAGTTCGGGTGATGCCTGCGCCGTGAACTGGCTCAGGCGTTCGAAGAGTCCGCTATCGCGATCCGGACCGGAGTCTACGTTCATAAATCGAAGCTTATGTCAGCTGGATGCGCGTCGTCAAGCGCAAGAACCAAATAACTACAAGGTTCATGAACTGGCATAGTTCAATACCTTGGCGTGCGCATGGGTTGGGGGGCTACGTTGGGCTGGCGTCCTGCGCCAGCGGGCATGAGCCGCTTGTTGTTACGTGGTTCTTCGTCGAAAGACGTGTTCCCCGCGTCAGCGGGGTTTCATGGTCGGGGAAGCCGTCACCGCCCAGTGCGGGAGGCGGCTTCCCCGGCCACACCCAACCCCCGCTAAAACCCGATCTTCCTCTTCGTGGTCAGCTTGCCGTTGACGAAGCGGGTGAGGAACGGCGGCGACATGTGCGCGCCGGCGAACAGCAACTTGGCCTGCAGCCCCACGGGGTAGTGGACCTTGGCGGGCTTGGGGGTGTGGCGCTCGCCGTCCTTGTAGCCTGCGTCGATGCAGTCGACCACGGCCTGGGCGACGTCATCGGCGGTGAGGCGGATGCCCAGGCGGCTGACGCCGGTGGTGGCCACGCCGTCGAGCATCCCGGTGTCGGTGAACAGCGGCCAGACGGCGGCGACGCGGATGCCGTGGGGGCGCCACTCGTAATCCAGGGACTCGGTCAGGCCGCGGACGGCGAACTTCGTCGCGGAGTACGTGGCCATGTCCGGGGTGCCGTAGATCGCCGCGGCCGACGCCAGATTGATCAGCTGGCCGCGCGACTCCTTCAGGTACGGCAGCCCCAGCTTCGCGCCGTAGGCGACGCCCTTGACGTTGACGTCGATGATGCGCTCGTCGACGTCGGTGTCCGCGTCCTCGAACGCGCCGCCATAGAGGATGCCGGCGTTGTTCACGATGACGTCGATGCCGGCACCGCCCGCCTCCGCCGCGAAGGACCGCAGCGCCTCGCGCCACTCCTCCGGGTCGCGGACGTCGAGGTGCCCGGTGACGGCCCCGGCGCGGCCCTCGGCCCAGGCGACCTCGTCGGAGATGTCGTACACGCCGACGGTCCAGCCCCGGTCGAGGAGGATTTCGGCGGTGCGGCGGCCGATGCCCTGGGCCGCGCCGGTGATGAATGCGGTGCGCTTCGTCTCGTTCATGGCGCCAGGCTAACGCCCCGGCCGGGGCGGCGCGGCGGATTCGCCGGTTCGCCTCTAGGCTCTACCGGTATGAGCACCTGCATTTCCGCACGGGAACTCCACAGTCACATTCAATCCGGCCGCCGCATCGCGATCATCGACACCCGTTGGTCCCGCGACCGTTCGGCCTACGGCCACTACACCATGGCCCATATCCCGTTGGCCCTGTTCTGCGACCCGACGTTCGACCTGGTCGGCATCCCGGACCGCGCGCATGGCCGCAATCCGCTGCCCGAGCTGGAGCGCGTCCAGGACGCCGTCGACCGGTGGGGCCTGACCGATGCGCATGAGATCGTCATCTACGACCAGGGCGATGGCCTGCTGGCGTCGCGCGGCTGGTGGATTCTCACCTGGGCCGGCATCAAGGACGTCAAGGTCCTGTCGGGCGGCATCGCTGCGTGGGAGGCCGAGGGCTTCGACACCGCCGGCGGCCCGGGCAACCTGCCGCAGCCGGGCAACCGCACGGTCACCGAGGGCAATCTGCCGGTCGTCGACGTCGACGAGGTCGCGGCGTGGCCGGACAACGGGGTCCTCATCGATTCCCGCGAGCTGTCCCGCTTCCAGGGCCGTGCCGAGCGCCTGGACCTGCAGGCCGGCCACATCCCCGGCGCGGTGAATCTGCCGGCCCGCGCGCTGCAGCGCGACGGCGAGTTCCTGCCGGCCGACGAGATCCGCGCCAAGCTCGCCGAGGTCGGCGTGACCTCGGGCGAGCAGGTCGCCGTTTATTCGGGTTCGGGCCTGCATGCGTCGCTGTTCGTGCAGGCGATGCACGAGGCCGGCATGCCGGGTGCGTCGCTGTTCGTCGGTGGTTGGTCGAAGTGGGCGGGTGATCCGGCGCGGCCCATCGTCCGCCTGTGACGGGGGCGCATAGACTGTCCCCACCATGACTTTCCTCTTCGTTCTCCTCGGGATCGCCCTGTTGGGCGTGGGCGTGGCCCTGTTCGTCTGGGATTCGCGCCGCGGTGCGGGGGTTTCGCGTTCGCTTGACGACGCCCCCACCGCACCCGCCGAGACCGCATCCCCGCCCGAAGAGGCGGGAGCGGATGACGAGGATATGGCGGTAGAGGAAAAAACTCAGCCCGAGTCCGAGCCCGAACCAGAACCCGCGCCGGAACCCCAGCCCGAACCTGAGGCTGCACCAGAGGCTGAACCCGAGGCTGAACCCGAGCCCGCCCCCTCCGACCTCGATGAGCCCATCGACGTCGAAGAGGTGGAGCTCGATCCCGATGACGAGCCGCTCGATCTCGGCGAGGCTCCCCGCCGTTCGCGGCCGTCGTTCGCGCCGCGCTTTCCCACGCGCGAGGAACTCCGCCACGCCGGCCCCTTGGCCGGGATGGCAGTGCGCCGGGCGCGCAAGGCGTGGGCGGCCGATCGCAATGCGGACTTCCGCAAGGTCGACGCCGATGCCGCCTCGTGGTGGGACCGCGTTCCGGAGGGCGATGCCCGCGACATCGTCAGCGGCTTCGCCCACGGCCGCGAGATGCACCTGTGCGACATCGGCGGCGTGACGCTGCTGGCGCTGCGCCGCCCGGTGCCGTCCGACGAGATCATGGAATTCTCCCGCGACGGCCGCACCGACCTCCCGGAGGTCGGCGTGGAGGGCGACGTCACCGTCTCCGCCACGGACCCCGACATCATCCACCGCATCTTCGACGACCGCGCCCATGAGGTGCTGCGGTCGCTGCCGGAGTTCATCACCGCCGCGTGGGCGGAGGGCGAGTGGGTCATCGCCGCCTTCGTCGACGGCTCCGGCCCCGACGAGTGGGACGCCGCGCTGGCCCCGATCGCCGGCTTCGGCGACATCGCCCGCCGTCTGCCGCCGTCGCCGGGATCCATCGGCGAACTCGACGCCGCCCACCGCGACCCCACCCGCGCCACTGCGGCCGACGCCGCCCCCGGCGCCGCCGCGCCGGGCCACCTGCGCCCGCTGCCGGAGCCCAGCGCCGCCACCCTCACGGCGGTGCCCGATCCCGTCGAGGAAGCCCCCGCCTGGAAACCCCCGGCCGCCCCGGAGCATCCGCTGGAGACGCCGACGCGGGCCGTCGGAAAGCGGATGGGCGACGGCGAGTTCCGCGACATCGGCCAATCCGGCGCGGACCTGCCGGCGCTGGGCGAGGACCCCGAGCACAGTCGCGCCACCATCACCGGCGGCCGCATCATCCGCCCCGACTCCGGGCCGGCGGGGATCTTCGGCAACGGGGACCAGGCAAGCACAGACAACGACGCACAACCGGAAGAGGACGACCAGCGATGAACAACCCCAAGGTAGACGCCACGAAGCTCGCGGAACTCGCCGAGCTGGTCAAGGAGCTGGCCGTCGTCCACGGCCGCGTGACGCTGTCGTCGGGCAAGGAGGCCGACTACTACGTCGACCTGCGCCGCGCGACGCTGCACCACAAGGCCTCGCGCCTGATCGGCGAGCTGCTGCGCGAGCTCACCGCCGACTGGGACTACGTGGCCGTCGGCGGCCTGACGCTGGGCGCCGACCCGGTGGCCGCCTCCGTCATGCACGCCGCCGGCCGCCCCATCGACGCGTTCGTGGTGCGCAAGGAGGCCAAGAAGCACGGCATGCAGCGCCGCGTCGAGGGCCCCGGCATCGAGGGCGCGAAGGTCCTGGTCGTCGAGGACACCACCACCACCGGCAACTCTCCGCTGACCGCCGTCGCCGCACTGCGCGAGGCGGGTGCGGACGTCGTCGGCGTGGCCACCGTCGTCGACCGCAACACCGGCGCCGCCGACGTCATCCGCGCCGAGGGGCTGGAGTACCGCTTCCTGCTCGGCCTCACCGACCTGGGATTGGAGTAGCCATGAGCCGCACCCCCGAAACCCTGAAGCAGACCGCCGTCCGCCGCACCGCCGAGGGCGCCGGCGCGCTCGTCGCCGCCGTCGGCCGCGCCACCCGCGAGCCCGAGCGCGCCGGCTACGTCGGTGCCGCGCTGGTCAACGTCGTGTCCTCGGCGCTGGGCGCGGAAAAGCCCCGCAAGGCGTCGAAGACCCTGCTCATGCCGCTGCTGGCCGCCTCGGTGGTCCGCCGCCGCCACGAGACCAGGCCCGCGGTCACGGCGGGGCTGCTCGTCGGCCTGGCCGGCGGCTGGCTCGGCGACCTGGTGCTCATGCCGCGCAAGAACGACCTGAACAAGGGCGCTGCGGCGTTCGCGGTCAATCAGGCGGCGTACATCACGATGCTTCACGACGCCGGGGCCCGCCCCAACCGTTTCCGCAGCCTCGCCCGCTATCCGCTGTGGGCGGCGTCCGTCGCGGGGTCGGCGCTGACCCGCCCGGATCTGCTGCCCGCGGCCGCGGGGTACGGCTTCCTGCTGTCCACGACGTCGATGCTCGGCGACGATTCCCGCCTGGTCGACGGCCTGGGCGAGGGCGACCCGCGCTTCGGCATCGGCCACGGCGGCAATCTCTTCCTGGTCTCGGACGCGCTGCTGATGCTGCGTGCGTTGGTGGGGGAGGAGGGCGTCGTCGGCAAGCTTCTCGATGCCGGGGTCATGGACACCTACACCGCAGCCCAGCTGCTGCTCGTCGACGGCATCCTGGAGCTCGGGCGGAAGTGACCGGGGAAAACCAGCCCGGCCCGACCGAGTGGGGCGCGCCGCGCGTCGGCGTCGGTCCGTGGGCCGAGGAGCACCCCGGCGAGCCCGTGCCCGGCGACGCGAAGTACGACCCGGAGCTGCTCGCCGAGGGCGACCGCCGCAACGTCGTCGACGCCTACCGGTACTGGACGCGCGAGGCGATCGTCGCCGACATCGACGCGCGGCGGCACCCGCTGCACGTGGCCATCGAGAACTTCGAGAACGACGCGAACATCGGCACCGTCGTGCGCACCGCCAACGCCTTCGCCGCCGCGGCCGTGCACATCGTGGGCCGGCGGCGCTGGAACCGGCGCGGCGCGATGGTCACCGACCGCTACCAGCACCTGCACCACCACGACACCGTCGGCGAGGTCGTCGCCTGGGCCCGCGAGCACGGCCTGGCCGTCGTCGCCGTGGACAACGTGCCCGGGTCGGTGCCGCTGGAGACCGCCGAGCTGCCGCGAAACTGCCTGCTGCTGTTCGGGCAGGAAGGGCCCGGCGTCACCGAGGCCGCCCGCGACGCCGCCGACATGACGGTGTCCATCGCCCAGTTCGGGTCGACGCGGTCGATCAACGCGGGCGTGGCGGCGGGAATCGCGATGCACGCCTGGGTTCGAACGCATGCGCACCTGGAAGACGCGTGGTGAATCCGCCGCGCCACGTAGGATGAGTCTGGATTAACGGCATTACGTAGAAGGAGAGCCCCGTGGTGGTCAGGATGTCGCGGACAGAGGCCGAAAACTGGGCCTACCGCGCCGATGTCGCGGAGCAGGCGATCCGGGACCGCCACGGCGCCCGGCTGTGGGGGCTGCGGGGCACGAACCTGGCGGTGCCGTCGTGGCCGGCGCCGGTGCAGCACAAGGCGTTCTTCTCCTGGCATTACTGGTGGCAGGCGCACTACCTGGATTGCCTGATCGACGCGGCGGCGCGCGTGCCGTCGCGCGAGAAGTCGAAGGCGGTCCAGGCGACCATCCGGGGCATCCGCCTCCGCAATCTTTCGCCGCTGTCGTCCAACAAGTATTTCGACGACCGCGCGTGGATGGTGCTGGCCCTCGGCCGCGCCGGCAACGTCGGCCGGGGTGCGCGGGGGACCACGCGGCGCCTGCTGCATTCGCTGGTGGAGGGCATCGACCCGTCGACGGGCGTGCTGCCGTGGCGGGTGGGCGACGTGTTCTTCAACGTGCCGTCCAACGGCCCGGCGGCCATCGCCTTCGCGCGCGCGGGGCGGTTGGACGAGGCCTGTGCGCTGGTGGACTGGATCTTCGACAACCTCGTCGATGATTCGGGGCTGATCCTCGATGGCGTGCGGCTGTCCATGAGCGGCGCCGAGGTCGAGCGCGGCCGGTACACGTACAACCAGGGCGTCATGATCGGCGCGTGCCTGGAGATCGCCCTGGCCCTGCGCGAGCGCGGCGACCGCGAGGCGTCGACGCGGTACCTCACGCGCCTGCACACGCTGATCCATTCGGTGGCCAAGGACATGGCGACGCCGGACAACGTGCTCAAGGGCGGTGGCGGCGGCGACGGCGGCCTGTTCAACGGCGTGCTCATGCGCTACCTGGCGGATGCGGCGATGCGCCTGCCGGATGATGGCCGCACCGACCGCGCCGCCGCGCGCATCGCCCGCCGCCTGGTGCTGGCCACGGCGAACAGCGCGTGGCAGCACCGGCTGGAGGTCGACGGCCTGCCGCTGTTCCCGGCGGATTGGACCAGGGATGCGACGTTCCCGCAGGCCGGTGGCCTGGTGTCGGCGTCGGTGGCCGGTGCGGTGCGCGAGGGCGCGATCCGCGAGCGCGACCTGTCGGTGCAGTTGTCGGGCTGGATGCTGATGGAGGCCGCCGCCCGCGTCGCCGAGGACGTCCGCCGCAATTCCGCGGGCCCGGAGGCCGGCCAGTCGAAGGGGGCCACGTGCGAGTGATCGGATCGGCCGAGGCCCGCGCCGCCATGACCGTCGGCCGCGCGGCGTACGTCCTGCGCGCGGCATTGCTCGACGGCGTCGACCCGGCCGCGGACATCCCGCGCGGCAGCGCCGACGTCCCGGGCGGCGGCCAGTTGCTGTGGATGCCGTCGACGGGCCGCGACCATTCCGGGGTCAAGCTGATCACGGTCGGCGGGCGGCCGTGGGTCCAGGGCGCCTACGTGCTTTTCGACGGCCCCACGCTCGCCCCCGCCGCCGTCATCGACGGACCGGCGCTGACCGACATCCGCACGCCGGCGGTGTCGTTCGCGGGAGTGCTCGAGATCGTGCAGGCCCGCCGCCAGCCCGGCCGGCCGCTGCGCGTGGCCATCATCGGCTCGGGCCCGCAGGCCGTCCACCACGCCCTCGGTGCGGTGGAGCTGTTCGGGGAAGTCGAGGTCACCTTCGTCGTGCGCACCCCGCGCGACATCGACTGCGACGTGCCCCATTCCGTGGCCACGGAGCTGCCCGCCGGCGCGGACTTCATCGTGTGCGCCACCTCGGCGGATGAGCCGGTGCTGGCGGATGCCGACGTCGCCGACCACGCCGTCGTCGTCGCCATGGGCGCCCACCACCCCGACAAACGCGAGCTGCCCGGCGAGCTGATGGGCCGCGCCCGCGTCATCGTCGAGGACGGCCACGTCGCAGACACCGAATGCGGCGACGTGATGCTCGCCGTCGACGAAGGCCATCTGCGGCGGGGCGAGTGGGTGGAGTTCAGGGACGTCGTCGTCAAGCAGGGCCTGGCCCTGGAACTGGCGGAATCCGGGCGGCCCGTCGTGTTCAAGACCGCCGGCATGAGCTGGGAGGACCTCGCCGTGGCGGTGGAGATCCTCGCCCGCACGTAGCGGGGGCCGCGCCATGGCATGGTTCGTGCTGGTCGTCTCCGGCGCCTTCGAGGCCGTGTGGGCCGTCGCGCTGGGCAAATCCGACGGGTTCACGCGGCTGGTGCCGTCGGTGGTGTTCTTCGTCGCGCTGGCGATCTCCATGGGTGGCCTGGCGTGGGCCATGCGCGAGTTGCCGCTGGGCACCGCCTACGCCGTGTGGGTGGGCATCGGGGCGACGCTGACCGTGGCGTACGGCATGGCGTTCGACGGCGATCCCGTGACGCTGCCGCGGATGCTGTTCCTGGCGATGATCGTCGGCGGCATCGTCGGGCTCAAGGCGCTGGCATAGTGGTCGGCATGAAGCTCAACGACATGATGGCTCCGCCCCCGGTCCACCTTCCCGCGTTCGCCGACGCCGACGCGGCCCGCGCCGCCGGCAAGCCCGCCGACGACGTCATCCGCATCTGCCCCCGCGACTCCGCCGCCTGGGCCGACCTCGCCGAGGACGCCCTGGAGCGCGGCGAGGCCGTCACCGCCTACGCCTTCGCCCGCACCGGCTACCACCGCGGCCTCGACCTGCTGCGCGGCAACGGCTGGAAGGGCTTCGGCGCCGTGCCGTGGTCGCACGAGCCCAACCGCGGCGTCCTGCGCGCAATCTCCGCGCTGGCCAAGGCCGCCCGCGCCATCGGCGAAGACGACGAGTACGGCCGCTGCCTCGCCCTGCTGCAGGATTGCGACCAGTCCGCGGTGGCCGCCACCAACCTGTAGGCGCCCATGACCGGCCCCACGCACCCGGCCCCGCGCCGCGAACCCCGCGACATCGGCCTCGACGCCACCGAGTACCTCGAGGCCCTGCGCCACCCGGCGTCGCGCGCCGCGATGGCGCTGCGCCGCCGCATGCGCCCGCGCACCCGCGCCCTCCACGGCGTCGAGCGCCTGCGCACGCGGTGGCTGCTGGTGATCCAGGCGGCGCTGGCCGCGGGGCTGGCGTATTGGTTCGCGCTGGAGGTCCTGGGCCACCCCAATCCGTTCTTCGCGCCGATGGCGGCGTTCATCGGCCTCAACGTCATGGTCGAGGGCCCGCGCCTGAAGTTCTCGCTGGAGCTGGTGCTCGGCGCGGCGCTGGGCGTCGGCGTGGGCGACGTCATCTTCTCGGTGCTCGGCCCGGGCGTGTGGCAGCTGACGGTCGGCGTGCTGGTGGCCATGATGATCGGCGTGTTCGTCGGCCGCGGGCCGCTGGTGGTCAATCAGGCGGCGTCGTCGGCGGTGCTCATCGCGACGATCATGCCACCGGGGTCGACGCTGTCCTACGAGCGCATGGTCGACGCCCTGGTCGGCGGCCTCATCGGCGTGCTGGTGATGGCGCTGATCCCGCGCAATCCGGTGTCGGAGGCCCGCCGCACGGTGGCGACTGTCCTGGACCTGGGTGCCGATGTCCTCTACGACGTCGCCCGCGGCCTCCAGGACCGCGACGCCGATCGCATCCGCGCGGGGCTGCAGGTCGCGCGGGCGTCGCAGGCGGATGTGACGCTCATGGACCGCACCATCGCCGATGGCGTCGAGCAGGTGCAGTTGTCGCCGCTGTTGTGGAATCGCCGCAGGCAGTTCCGCTCGCTGGCCCGGCTGGTCCATCCGGTGGACAATGCGGTGCGCAACATCCGCGTGCTGGCGCGCCGGGCGATCACGTCGACGGAGGATGGCGGCGAGTCGTCGGAGGAGCTGGTCGCGCTGGTGATGGGGGTCAGCCAGTCGGCGCATACGGTCAGAAGATTGCTTGACGACGCCCCGTCGCTCGCCGACATCCCCGATTGGGGCGAGCTTCCCCATGACGATTCGAAGACGGGGACGTTCGCGGCGGTGTCCGGTGATGATGGCCACGGCACCGTCACCCATGAGGCGGCCATCCGGGAGCTGCGCATTCTCGCCGCGAAGATGCGGCCGGCGGTGGTGGAGGGAGCGACGCTGTCGGAAGTGGTCATTTTCGCCCAGTGCCGTTCGCTGGTCGTCGACCTTCTGCAGGTGTGCGGCCTGTCGCGGTTGTCCGCGGTGGCGGCGCTCCCGCCGACCGTCGCCCGCCCGGCCATGCCGCCGGAGGTGTGGGACCTCGACGAGGACTGAGCGCCCGGCGCCCCGTCGCTCGCCCGACCCTGCCGCCAATCCCATGCGCCCCATTGGCAACGGCCAGTGGTGGTCCCCGACCGCCCCACCTCGTCGCCAACCCCATGCGCCCCATTGGTCACGGCCAGTGGTGATCGCCGCCTCGCGGGCCGGAGTTATTCGACGAGCGCAGCCTCACAATTTCGCGTCCTGGGCATTTACCGGCGTTCACTCGGCGTGTGGCTGCATACGTCGTCTTCGCCGGTCGGGGAGGAGCTGGAGGGAGCGGCTGGGGTGGCCTACGGGGCCGTGAATGGCACTAACTGCCGACGCTTCCGCGATTTCGTTGCAGTGAATCGCGGAAGCGTCGGCAGTTAGTGACGGTCACCCCGGCAAACGGGTGCGAGCGGAAGCCGTCCAGCTGCCGCCCCTGCCCACCCCACCGGCGTCTACGTCCGCCCAGCGGTGACGACCTTGAATGTCGGGCCGTTTAGTGGCGACGCCTATTTTTGGCGTAGTAAACGGCCAGTGGGAATAATATGATGGGGATCATGACCGCCAGCCATTTGAAGTCGCCGATTGCAATGGCGGTGAGAGCAACAATAATGGCTGCGATTAGGGTGTAGGTGAGTTGAGTTCTCGGTATGGGCTTTTTGCCCGTAGTTTTTGCGTGCTGGTCTTCTAGATGGGGCATGATGCAATTCCTCCTAGTCCTGCAGCTGCGCCTGCTGTTCCGGCTCCGGCGCCCTTTCCTCCGACTATGCCTGCCGCTATGCCGGCTTCACACTTTGTCGATAGCTTGAGTGCGTGGCACCGGGCGGCCCTTCCTGTCGGTCGTGCGAATGGCTGCCACGGTATAGGGGCTAGGGGATCCTGGGTGGAGGTTTGGCAAATAAATCGTACGGGGCGTTCGGTCCTTTTCAGGCCCGGCGATGATCTCGCCGAGTCGCTCCTCGGTCCCATCGTCCTCGGGGGCGGCGGTGGTTGGTTGACCGTCCGGTGGTGTCGCCGGAGGGGTGGGCCTCGACGGGGACTGGGGAGTGACGCCTTACGCTCCCCCAACCGATCCGCCCCGCCTCGCCAGCAACCCCATTTGCCCCATTGGTCACGGTCAGTGGTAGTCCTCGCCCCGCCCGGCGGCGCTATCCGACGGGCGCAGCCACACAATTTCGCGTCCTGGGCATTTACCGGCGTTCACTCGGCGTGTGGCTGCATACGTCGTCTTCGCCGGTCGGGGAGGAGCTGGAGGGAGCGGCTGGGGTGGCCAAGGGGCCGTGAATGGCACTAACTGCCGACGCTTCGGCGTTTTCGTTGCAGCGAATCGCGGAAGCGTCGGCAGTTAGTGACGGTCACCCCGGCAAACGGGGAACTGAACCGCGATGGATGATCGGGCACACGTGGATGGGACCCGGTGATGGTCGACGGCGCCCGGTGATGACCTTGGCCGGCGGCTACACCCGCTCGTCGGTGACGACCTTGTACGTCAGGCCGGCGATGATCGCGCCGACGATGGGCGCGACGATGAACACCCACAGCTGCCCGGGCGCACCATCGCCGTGGAAGAACGCCACGCCGATCGACCGCGCCGGATTCACGGACGTGTTGGAAATCGGGATCGAGACCAGGTGGATCAGCGTCAGCGCCAGGCCGATCACGGCGCCCGCGGCACCCGGGGTGGCGCGCTTGTCGGTGACGCCGAGGATGATCCACAGGAAGAAGGCGGTCAGCACGATCTCGGCGATGAGCACCGCCGTCAGGCCGTAGCCGTCGGGGGAGTGGGCGCCGTAGCCGTTGGCGGCCATGGACCCGGTGGCCTCGAAACCCTCCTTGCCCGCGGCGATGATGTAGATCAGCCCGCCGGCGAGCAGGCCGCCGACCAGCTGCGCGACGACGTACCCCGGCACGTCGCGCCACTCGAACCGCCGCCCGACGGCCAGCCCCAGGGTCACCGCCGGGTTGAAGTGCCCGCCGGAGATCGTGCCGAAGCTGTACGCGCCGGTGAACACGGTCAGGCCGAAGGCCAGCGCCACGCCCAGGTAACCGAGGCCCATGTTGATGCTGCCCTCGGTGATCTGGCTGGCGGCGAACACGGCGGAGCCCGCGCCGCCGAAGACGAGCCACAGGGTGCCCAGCATCTCGCACAGCAGGCGGGCGATCATGCTGGGGTCGTGGGTGGTGGGGATCGGTCCGGTCTTGACGTCCGTGGACATGGCTTCCGCCTTTCGATTTCGGGGTCAAACGCACGGGTGCGTTGCCCGAAGCCTAGGCCGCGCCGGGTCACCTCACCAGTTGCAGATCCAGCAAATGCCGGTAGATCGTCGTCTTCTCCCGCGGCTTCTTGGCCTCCACGCCGTCGCGGACGTACCGGAACCCGGGGCCGCCGGCCTGCACGGCCCGCCCGGTCACGGGTTCGTGCAGGGTCCGCGGTGCGCCGGACATGTCGGCGAGGCCGGAGTCGTCGGAAAGCTTTTTGCGGAACAGCCCGCCCCGCCCGGGCGGCGGCGGCAGTTCGGCGGCGACCAGCCCGGGCGCGTCGGGCAGCGGGCGGACCTGGACGCCGTGCGCGGTGCCGGAGAACAGTTCGGTGCTGTCGACCCACACCTCGCCGCGCAAGCCCCCGCGCGACGCCGTCCCCGCGATCCCCGGCTCCGTGAGCAGGGCGAACCCGACGATCGCCTGCCCGGTGTCGTCGCGGGTCAGCGGCACGGGCCGCACGGGGCGGGACTCTGCGTCGGCCATCGAAAGCCCGAACTCCCCGCCCCCCTCGACCCCCCAATTCGTCGCGGCGGGCGACGGCGCGGTGGGCACGTGCGCGACCTCGAACCACAGCAGGTTGCGGCGCATCAGGTGCGTGACCACGGCCGCCAGCGACGCGTCGGGCCCGACGACGATCACGCGCACGGGCTCGCTCGGCCGCTGCGTCGCGGGCCGCGGCGCGCCCAGGTGGGGCACGTCCTTGCCCTTGGCTATGTCGTCGGGCGTCGGCGCGTCGTCGTGGGGAAGGACCTGCTTTGCGACGTCGTCGAGCACCCCCAGATCACTCCGCCCCGGCAGGAGGGGCATGTCGCCGACACCGCATCGCAACACCAGAATCCGCATGTGACTACACTAGCCGGGGGTTTTATCAACCGACTTGTTGGAGTGAATGCAATGGCCGCAATCATCGTGGTGGGCGCCCAGTGGGGCGACGAGGGCAAGGGCAAGGCGACCGACATCCTCGGCGGCTTGGTCGATTACGTGGTCAAGCCCAACGGCGGCAACAACGCCGGCCACACCGTCGTGGTCAACGGCGAGAAGTACGAGCTGAAGCTCCTTCCCGCGGGCGTGCTGTCGGAGAACGCCACCCCGATGATCGGCAACGGCTGCGTGGTCAACCTGGAGGCGCTGTTCGAGGAGATCGACGGCCTCGAGGCCCGCGGCGCGGACACGTCCAAGCTGCGCATTTCGGGCAACGCCCACATGGTCGCGCCGTACCACCAGACGCTGGACCGGGTGACGGAGCGGTTCCTGGGCAAGCGCGCCATCGGCACCACGGGCCGTGGCATCGGCCCGACGTACGCGGACAAGGTCGGCCGCGTGGGCCTGCGCGTGCAGGACATCTTCGACGAGTCGATCCTGCGCCAGAAGATCGAGGCGGCGCTGGACCAGAAGAATCAGATCCTGGTCAAGCTGTACAACCGCCGCGCCATCGAGGCCGATCGGATCTTCGACTACTTCATGTCCTACGCCGACCGCCTCAAGCCGATGGTGGTCGACTCGGCGTACGTGCTCAACGAGGCCCTCGACGCCGGCGAGCACGTGCTCATGGAGGGCGGCCAGGCGACGATGCTCGACGTCGACCACGGCACGTACCCCTTCGTCACCTCGTCGAACCCGACCGCGGGCGGCGCGTGCGTGGGTTCGGGCATCGGGCCGACGAAGATCACGTCGACGCTGGGCATCATCAAGGCGTACACCACGCGCGTGGGCGCGGGGCCGTTCCCGACGGAGCTGTTCGACAAGTGGGGCGAGTTCCTGCAGACCACCGGTGGCGAGGTGGGCGTCAACACGGGGCGCCTGCGCCGTTGCGGCTGGTACGACTCGGTGCTGGCGCGCTACGCCTCGCGGGTCAACGGTTTCACGGACCTGTTCGTGACCAAGCTCGACGTGCTCACGGGCATCGGCGAGATCCCGATCTGCGTCGCCTACGACGTCGACGGCGTGCGCCACGACGAGATGCCGCTGACGCAGTCCGAGTTCCACCATGCGGTGCCGATCTACGAGACCATGCCCGCCTGGGACGAGGACATCACCGGCTGCACCACCGTCGATGAGCTGCCGGAAAAGGCGCGCGATTATCTCGCGCGCCTGGAGGAGCTGTCCGGTTGCCGCATTTCCTACGTGGGCGTCGGCCCGGGCCGCGACCAGACGATCGTCATCAACGACCTGCTGGAGGCGTAGGCCCCTCTCGCTTGGCGACGTTTACGCGGATGTGCGTGGGCGTCGTCAAGCTTTTTTGTCGCGGATGAAGACGGTGATGGACACCAGCGCGGCAATGGCCATGAGGGCGTTGAAGGCCAGCCCGATCATGCCCGCCTCGCGGACCGCGGTGTTGTCCTGGCGGCCGGAGAACTCGATGGCCTGGCCCATGATGTCCAGGCCATGGGTGGACAGGGCGGTGAAGATCGCCGCGGAACCGGCGACGCCGAACGCCGCACCGAGCGACGAGGCCATCTTGTAGATGCCCGAGCCCGCGCCGGCCTGATCCGCCGGGAGGTTGGACAGCGCCGCATCCGTCGACGGGGTGGCGTAGAACGCCAGGCCCAGGCCGAACAGCGAGTAGGCGACGATGGCCAGGATCTTGTACTGCCACGCCATCGTGTGCGTGGCCATGAGCAGCGCGATCGACGCCAGGACGATGAGGCTGCCCCAGATCATCGGCTTGCGCGGCCCGAACTTCTGCAGCAGCTTCTCGCCGACGCGGATGAAGGCGATGATGAACACCGCGTAGCCGATGGTCAGGTAGCCGGCCTCCGCCGCGGACATGCCCGCCGCGCCCTGCAGCACCCACAGCGACACCGTCAGCGCGCCGGCCGTGCCGTTGATGAGGAAATTCGAGATCGTCGCGCCGGTGAAGACCGTGTTCTTGAACAGCGAGAAGTCGACGAACGGGGCGTCGCGGTGGACCTCGGCGTTGACGAAGATGCCGAAGGACGCGATGAACACCGCCAGCAGCACCCACGTCCACAGGTTGGTCCAGCCGATCTTCGAGCCCTGCGTGACCACGATGAGCAGCGACGCCAGCGACACGGCCAGCGTGATGATGCCCGTCCAGTCCGTCGTCCCCGCCTTGCCCGCGCCCGGGGCGGCGTCGGGGATCTCGCGCATGAGCAGGATCGACGCGACGGACACCAGCGCGCAGATGATGAAGATGGAGCGCCAGCCCAGGACCGTGCTGGCCATGAAGCCGCCGAAGATCGCGGTCAGGCCCGAGCCGCCCCACGAGCCGATCGACCACATGGACACCGCGCGCTGGCGGGCCGGGCCGTCCCAGTAGACCTTGAGCAGCGCCATGGTCGTCGGCATGATCGCGCCGGCGGCGAGGCCCTGGAGGATGCGGCCGCCGAGGATCATCGGCGACGACGCCGCGCCGACGGCCAGCGAGATGAGCACGGAGCCGGCGATGTTGAACAGGTTGCCCCAGATGGCAACCTTCTTCAGGCCGATCTTGTCGCCCATGCCGCCCCACATGACTATGAACATGCCGGAGAACAGCGCCGACAGGGAGATGGCGATGTTCATGACCTCCATGGGCATGCCCACGTCCTCGGCCATCAGCGGGCCGATGTTCATGGTGGTCTGGGCGAACAGCCAGAAGGTGATGACGGCCAGGACGATGCCGAACAGCGCCTTGTCCGTGCCGTGGTAGGTCTTTGTGGTGGTCATGTCAGATGTCCTTGGCGAGCCAGGCGGTGGCGGCCACGACGATGGCCTCGGTCCCGCGGTCGAGGGTGGGGTGGATGTCGGGGGCGAACTTCGGCGAGTGGTTGCCGGGCGCGCCGGGCTCGGCGAATCCGCCGAGGCCCCAGTAGCAGTAGGGGGAGCCGAATGCGTCGGGGATGATGGAGAAGTCCTCGGAGGCGGGCACGGCGGCCATGTCCACGGACTGCTCGCCGAAGTACCCGTCGAACGCGGCGCGGACGGCGTCGGCGGCGGCGTTGTCGTTGAGGGTCAGCGGGTAGCGGTCGTAGTAGCGGAACTCGGGCTCCTTCGGGGAGCGGGCGGCCTCGCATTCGGCGCGGACGATGCGCTCGATGCCGGCGTGGAGGTGGTCGGCGACCTCGGCGCTGTAGGCGCGGGTGTTCAGCTGCAGGGTGACGGAGTCGGGGATGATGTTCGACTTCGTGCCGCCGTGGATGCTGCCGACGGTGACCACGGCGGTCTCGGTCGGCGGCACTTCGCGGGAGACCAGCGTCTGCAGCCGCGTCACGATGGTCGACGCCAGCACGATCGGGTCGACCCCCAGGTGCGGCATCGATCCGTGGGACCCGGCGCCGTGGACGACGATCTCGATCGACGACGCCGTCGACAGCACCGGTCCGCGCCGCGTGCCCACGCAGCCGCCGGGCACGGTGCCCAGGACGTGCTGGGCCAGGACGACGTCGGGCTTCGGCAGCTTGTCGACGATCCCGCCGTCCACCATGTCCCTCGCGCCTTCGGCGGTTTCTTCGCCGGGCTGGAAGATGGCCAGGAACGTCCCGGCCCAGTCGCCCGTGTGCTTCGACAGCTGTTCGACGGCCCCGAGCAGCCCCATGATGTGCATGTCGTGGCCGCAGGTGTGGGCGACGGGCGTTTCGGCGCCGGTCTTCTCGTCGATCTGGGTGGCGCCGGTGGCGGCGTAGTCCTTGCCGGATTCCTCCTTCATCGGCAGCGCGTCGAAGTCGGCGCGCATGCCCACGACGGGGCCGTCGCCGTTGCGGATGACGCCGACCACGCCGGTGCGGCCGACGGGCACGACCTCGGCGCCGAACGCCTCGAGCCGTTCGCGGATCTTCGCGGACGTCCGGTGCTCCTGCATCGACAGTTCGGGATGCTGGTGGAAGTCGATGTACAGCGCCTCCCGTTCGTCCCGCGTCTCGGCGAGATCGGAGAGGATGGCGCGTGCCGCCGTGCTCATGTCTGTGCTCCTTGTCGTGGATTTCGGGGTGTTCCCTTGCTTGCCTGACCCGATGCTATGCCCGGCTTTTCCGGCGACATAGGTGTTGCCATTTGTTGCAGTGGCCGTATTTGCCCAGGCAGCGCGGCTATCGTTCGGGCATGGCCTTCACCGCGAAAAAACGCCTCGTCGCCGACGTGGACACGGGCATCGACGACATGCTCGCGCTCATCTACCTCGCCGGCCTCCACCGCGCCGGCGAGATCGACCTGGCCGCGGTGACCACGACCGCCGGCAACACCACCGTCTGCCAGGCGGCGCGCAATTCCCGGTGGATCCTCGACCTCTGCGGCTGCCCGGACGTCGACGTCTTCGCCGGTGACGGCGCCCCGCTGAAGGTCCCGCTGACCACGACCCCGGAGACCCACGGCGAGTTCGGCCTCGGTTTCGCCCGGCCCCCGTCGGCGGCCGCCTGCGATGCGCCGGGTGCCGCGCCGGGCGCGTGGCGGCGGGTGCTTGACGACGCCCCTGCCGACCTCCTCATCACCGGCCCCCTCACCACGGCCGCCCGGCATCCGGAGCTCGCGTCGGCGTTCGAGCGGATCACCGTCATGGGCGGCGCGGTCGACCATCCCGGCAACACCACGCCGACGGCCGAATGGAACTTCTGGGTCGACCCGGATGCCGTCGCCACCGTCCTCGCCCCGAACGACCAGCCCCTGACCCTGTGCCCCCTCGACGTCACCGAGACCATCATCGTGCGGCCGGAGGACATCGATCGCTGGGCGATCCCGGGCGAGCTGGGCGGCGTCGTCGCCGATGCCCTGCGCTTCTACTTCGGCTTCCACCGTGGCGAGGGCATCGGCTACCTGGCCCAGGTCCACGACCTCTTCGCCGCGATGGTCGCGTGCGGGACGGTGGACGCCACCGTCCGGCCCATGCACCTGTCCGCCGTCGACTCCGACCGTGGCGCAGTCTGCGAGGGCGGGGGACGGGAGGTCGGCGTCGTCACGCACGTGGACCCAGCCCACGTGCACGCCGAGTTCGACCGGGTCCTGGGCCTAGGATGGATCTGACGCGGACCGACCGACCCCAGGAGTTCCCATGCTGACCCCCGCCTCCACCGGCACCCCCTACACCGACGGCGCCACGCGCGTGCTGCTGCTCGGCTCCGGTGAACTGGGCAAGGAAGTGGCCATCGCGTTCCAGCGCCTCGGCGTCGAGGTCCACGCCGCCGACCGGTACGCGCACGCCCCGGCCCACCAGGTCGCGCACTTCTGGCACGAGCTGGACATGACCGACGCCGCCGCCGTGAAGGACCTGGTCGCGCGGGTGCGGCCGCACTTCATCGTCCCCGAGATCGAGGCCCTGGCCACCGACGCGCTGGTGGAGCTGGAGGAGGCCGGCGGGGTCACCGTCATCCCCACCGCCCGCGCCGCGCAGCTGACCATGAACCGCGAGGGCATCCGCCGCCTGGCCGCCGAGGAGGTGGGCCTGCCCACGTCGCGCTACCGCTTCGCCTCCACCCACGAGGAGTTCACTGCCGCCGTCGAGGACATCGGGCTGCCGTGCGTGGTCAAGCCCGTGATGAGTTCGTCCGGCAAGGGCCAGTCCACCGTCCGCGCCGCCGACGACATCGACGCCGCGTGGGACTACGCGATGAGCGGCGGCCGGGTGTCCTCGGGCCGCGTCATCGTCGAGGGTTTCGTGGACTTCGACTACGAGATCACCCTGCTCACCGTCCGTTCCATCGATCCCGCCACCGGCGAGCCGGCGACGTGGTTCTGCGAGCCCATCGGCCACCGCCAGGTCGACGGCGATTACGTCGAGTCGTGGCAGCCGATGCCCATGTCCCAGGTCGCGCTGGACAACGCCCGCTCGGTCGCCGCGCGCATCACGGGTGCGCTGGGCGGCCGCGGCATCTTCGGCGTCGAGCTCTTCGTCCGCGGCGATGACGTGTGGTTTTCCGAGGTCAGCCCCCGTCCCCACGACACCGGCCTGGTCACCATGGCCACGCAGCGCTTCTCGGAGTTCGAGCTCCACGCCCGCGCGATCCTCGGCCTGCCCATCGACGTCACGCTGACGTCGCCGGGCGCCTCGGCCGTCGTCTACGGAGGGTGCGACGGGTTCGCCCCCACCTACTCCGGGCTTTCCGACGCCTTGGCCGTCCCCGAAACCGACGTCCGCCTCTTCGGCAAGCCGGAGGCCCACGACCGCCGCCGCATGGGCGTGGCCGTGTCCACCGCCGAAGACGTCGACGCCGCCCGCGACAACGCCGCGAAGGCCGCCGCCGCGGTGAGCGTGTCGGTGGAGTAGTTCTCCGGTTCCGGTCTACGCCGCCCACACCTCGTCCCAGCGCTCCTTTTCTTCCTCGTCACGGATCCGCTGCGCTTCGCGGGCCTCGGCGGCGATGCGGCGTTCCTCTTCGAGGATCCGCAGCCGCTTCTCGTTGTGTTCGGCCAGCGTGCGGCGCTTTCTCATCTGCCGCGCCGTGAAGTTCGTCCGGTGCTTCCCCGCCAGCGGCCCGGTGGGCACGCTGACCGCCGTCATCCCCGTGGTGCGCGAAGTCCAGTATTCGGTGCCGTCGGGCATGCGCAGGACGTCCCACATCTTCCGCGTCTTCAGATCGTGGTGCTTCTTGCACAGGCAGTGGAGGTTTTCCGTGTCGGTCGCGCCGCCTGCGCCCGGATGGTCGTGGTCGTAGTTCTCCACGTGATCGCCCTCGGTGCGGTGGGCGGGATGATCGCAGCCGGGGAAGCGGCACGTGCCGTCGCGGCCGACGATGAACGCCTTCTGCGCCTCCGACGGCGCATACCCGCCGGTCCCGGAGTCGCCGCACAGCCGCGCGCCGTCGGCCAGGTCCAGCCAGTCGTCGGCGAACCGCCCCTGAACCCACCCGCCGGCGCTGGGCACCCACGTCTCGCCGGTCTCCCAGCTCTTGTACACGTTGAGCGTCACCGCCACCTCGCACGTGCCCCGGACCAGGTGCGTCAGGGCCTCGGCGCGCGAGCAGCCCTCCTTGGCGGCGATGGCGTCGAGGACCGTCATCACCTCGAACGCCCGCGCCGGATCCAGCTGCGCGTTCAGCACGGCCACCCGCGGGTACTCCTCGACCTCGATGAACTCCTTCAGGGGTTCGGCCGGATCATCCACCGGATCGCCGTCGACGTCCCGGGGCCGGGCCAGCGGCTCGAACCGCTCGATGACCTCCTGCACCCGATTGTGCAGCGCCCGCCAGCCCTTCAGCGCCTGCCCGTCGCGCGTGGGCAGGACCAGCGGCAGCAGGGCTTCTTCAAGCTTGTCGACGATCTCGTCCGGCGCCGTCAGCGTGCACCTGGCCAGCACCCGCAGATGCGAAAACGGCAGGTGCCCGCGGTGCAGGAGCACCCGCGCCAGCCGCGGAAACCGCCGCAGCATGACGCCGACGTCGGCATAGGACTCCGCCACTCCCGGCGTCACGCCCAACAGCAGCGCAACGTGGGCGAAGTGGTCCGTGACGTCCGCGGTCCCGTCCGGTGGCGCGCAGGCTTCCGCGATGCGCAATTCGTCGCGATTGCCCCTGATGCGGATGATGGACACCGCACTCGCGAACTCATGGGCCCATCGCGGCGCACCGGCGGAGCATGCGGCGTCGAAGGGTGTCGGTCTGGGCTGGCTGGATGCGTGATCTCGCATCGCGTTTCCCCCGGTCGTGGGCGACGGCCGCCGATCGCGTCCCACACACGATCTCTTCTTCGTCCGTCACCCCGCACACTAGAACACGCGCCGGATTTCTCCCCGTGCCATCCGGCCCAAACCGTTCGAAAATCGCATGAGTGTTCGAACGGCGTCTAGGCTCCCGCGCTCACAAACACGGCCCACAACCACTGCGGGCCAACGGTTTACGCGCCGATCCGTCGTTAAGCGGGCGTGACCGGGGGCTGATCCGACCAGGGGAAGACGATCCACTCGTCGGTCTGGCGCCACGCGTACTCGGGCTTGACCACGGACCGCGGCTTCTCGTAGAGCACGGCCGAGCGGACCTCGGCGCCCTGCTCGGACAGGATGTTCAGCACCAGCTGCAGCGTGCGGCCCGAATCGGCGACGTCGTCGACGACGAGCAGCCTGCGGTTCGAGATCGACTCGACGTCGAGCAGCGGCTCCAGCAGGATCGGATCCGGCAGGGTCTCGTGGACGTCGGTGTAGAACTCCACGTTGATCGCGTCGGACAGCTTCACCCCCAGCGCGTAGCTCAGCGCGCCCGCCGCGACGAGGCCGCCGCGGGCGATCGCGATGATGACCTCCGGCTCGAAGCCGTCATCCGCGATGGTCTGCGCCAGCTCGCGCGAGGCGTCGCCGAAGCCCTGCCAGGTCAGAATTTCCTTGTCGTGAAGGTCCGCCGAATCCGCGTGGTATGCCATAGGCCAACTTTAGCGGGCGAAGGCCATGGCCTGCGAGTGTCTGACCATGTCGGCCCATTCGACGATCTTCTTGCGCTCGCGGCCCTCGGCCGCGCCGGCCGCGCGCTCGGCCGCATCGAGCGCGTGCCAGCCCTCCCACGTGGTGAATTCGATGCCGCGGTCGGCGAGGAAGGACGTCACCGCGCTTTCCGACGGGTCGGCCACCGCAACCAGGCGCCCCTCCGTCCAGTCCGCCAGCAGGTTCGCGACGACCTCGTTGGCGTCGCCCTTCGTGTTGCCGATCAGGCCCACGGGGCCGCGGCGCACCCAGCCGGTGGTGTACAGGCCGGTGCGGCCGTCGACGCGGCCGCCGTCATTGGGGATCACGGCCTTGTCCTGGTCGAACGGCACGCCCGCCACCGCATCGGAGCGGTAGCCGACGGCGCGGTAGACGGCGCCGACCGGCCAGTCGGTGAACTTCCCGGTGCCGCGGACGCCGCCCTCGCCGTCGAGCTCGGTGCGCTCGGTGCGGATGGCGGTGACGCGGCCGTCCTCGCCGAGCAGCTCGACGGGGGCCTCGAAGAAGTGCAGGTGGAGCTTGTGGGGCGCGCGCGGTTCCTTTTCTCCGGGTTCCCGGAGTGCGTAGTTCTCGATGATCGAGCACACCTGATCCACGATCTTCGAGTCGCGGCGGGCGGACTCGGAGGCGGCGTCGTAGTCGATGTCCTCCGGGTCGACGACGACCTCGATGGTGGGGGAGTGGTCCAGCTCCTTGAGCTCCAGCGGCGTGAACTTCGCCTGCGCCGGGCCACGGCGGCCGAAGACGTGGACGGTGCGGGCGGCATTGGCGGACAGGCCGTCGTGGACGTTGTCGGCGATCTCCGTCGACAGCAGCTCATCGGCGGTCTTGGCCAGGATGCGGGCGACGTCCAAGCCGACGTTGCCCACGCCGACGACGGCCACCGACTCGGCGGACAGATCCCACGACCGGGCGAACTCCGGGTGCGAATCGTAGAAGCCCACGAACTCGCCGGCCCCGTGGTGGCCGGCCAGGTCCGCGCCGGGGATGTCCAGGTCGCGGTCGCCGGTGGCGCCGGTGGCGAAGATGATGGCGTCGTAAAGCTCTTCGAGTTCGGCGACCGTGACGTCGCGGCCGACGTCGACGTTGCCCAACAGTCGGACCTCCGGCTTGTCCAGCACGCGGTGCAGGCTCTTGATGATGCCCTTGATCCGCGGATGATCCGGCGCGACGCCGTAGCGGATCAGGCCGAACGGCGCGGGCAGGCGCTCGATGAGGTCGATGGACACCGGGTGGCCCGACTTGATCAGGGCGTCGGAGGCGTAGATGCCGGCGGGGCCGGAGCCGATGACGGCGACGCGCAGCGGGCGGGATGCGGGGATGCTCGGAATGGTCATGGCTCCCGATATTCGGGGTTCGCCGCGAAAATCGCCGGGTTCGATTCATGGTGACACGAACGGCGCGTCGGACAGACCGGCCTGTCTAGTGTTCGGGCCATGGAGAGAATCGTACTGTTCGCGTTGATCGGCCTCGGGGCCCAGCTCGTCGACGGCACGCTGGGCATGGCCTTCGGCGTGACGGCGACGACTCTGTTCATCCTGTCCGGCACCGGCGCGGCGACGGCCTCGGCCGTGGTGCACGTCGTGGAGGTGGGCACCACCTTCGCCTCGGGCGTCTCGCACTGGCGGTTCGGCAACGTCAACTGGGGCCGCGCGCTGCGCCTGGGCATCCCCGGCGCGATCGGCGCGTTCGCCGGCGCGACCTTCCTGTCCAGCCTCGACGGTGACGTGGCCAAGCCCGTGACCTCGACGATCCTGCTCCTGCTGGGCCTGTGGGTGCTCATCCGCTTCGCCTTCCTGCCCTCCCGCCGCAACGCCGCCGCGAAGTCGTGGGGCCTGGCCAAGCTGGGCCCGCTGGGCCTGGTCGGCGGCCTGCTCGACGCGACGGGCGGCGGCGGCTGGGGCCCGGTGACCACGTCGACGATGCTCAGCGCGGAGGCCGATCAGCCCCGCCGCGTCATCGGCACCGTCTCCGCGGCGGAATTCCTGGTCACGTGCGCCGCCGTCCTCGGCTTCCTGCCGCTGCTGCGCCAGGAATTCGCCGAGCACACCCTGCCCATCCTGGGGCTCCTGGTCGGCGGCGTCATCGCCGCGCCGATCGCGGCGATCCTGGTCGGGCGGATCAACCCGCGGACGCTGGGCATCGTCATCGGCGGCGTCCTGGTGCTGCTCAACCTGCGCACGCTCTTCGGCACGGTCGTCCCGCTGCTGCTGGCCTGGGTCGCGGTCGTCGCGGCGATCCTCATCTGGTCGCGCCGCCACGACACCCTGCCGTGGCTGCGCCCCCGGGTCACGCTGCAGGACCCCGCCCCCGAGCGGGAGAAAGACCGAGCGGTCTAAAAATTTCGACGAACTGATTTACACCCCGCCAACGAACCACCCCATTCAGCCATGCGAGGAAACGAACCAGCCATGACCACCGCAACGAAACCAGCCCGCCGGCCCAAGGCGAAGAAGCCCCAGGGGCAGTGGCTCATCGACGGCCGCGAGCCGCTCAACGACGACGAGCGCATCAAGCAGGAGGACGCCGGCTTGGCCGTCCAGCAGCGCGTGCGCGACATTTACGCCCTCGAGGGCTTCGATTCCATCCCCGCGGAGGATCTGGCGCCGCGCTTCAAGTGGATCGGCCTGTACACCCAGCGCAAGCAGGACATGGGCGGCGAGCACACGGGCGTCAAGACCAACGCCGAGCTGCAGGACAAGTACTTCATGCTGCGCATCCGCCTCGACGGCGGGCAGACGACGACGGACGGCCTCCGCGCGATCGGCGAGATTTCCCGCGACTTCGCCCGCGACACCGCGGATTTCTCCGACCGCCAGAACGTGCAGCTGCACTGGATCCGCATCGAGGACATGCCGGAGATCTGGGATCGCCTCGAGGCCGTGGGCCTGGACACGCATTTCGGCTGCGGTGACGTGCCGCGCGTGATCCTGGGCTCGCCGGTGGCGGGCGTCGCCGAGGACGAGATCATCGACGGCACCCCGGCCATCCGCCGCATCAAGGACGAGTACCTGTCCACCGACGAGTTCAGCAATCTGCCCCGCAAGTTCAAGTCCGCGGTCTCGGGCAGCCCGCGCCTGGACGTCACGCACGAGGTCCAGGACGTCGCCTTCGTGGGCGTGAACCACCCGGAGCTCGGCCCCGGTTTCGACGTCTGGGTCGGCGGCGGCCTGTCCACCAACCCGATGCTGGGCAAGCGCCTGGGCGCGTGGGTGCCGCTGGAGCGCGTCCCCGAGGTCTGGGCCGGCGTCGCGCGCATCTTCCGCGATTACGGTTACCGCCGCCTGCGCACCCGCGCGCGCCTGAAGTTCCTGGTCGCCGAGTGGGGCGAGGAGAAGTTCCGGCAGGTCCTGGAGGACGACTACCTCGGCTTTTCGCTTGACGACGGCCCCGCGCCCGAACCCTGGGAGCGCGACCGCGACCACGTCGGCGTGCACCGCCAGCGCGACGGCAAGTTTTACGTGGGCGTCAAGCCGATCGTCGGCCGCGTGCCGGGGTCGGATCTGGTGGCGCTGGCCGACGTCGCCGAGAAGTACGGCGTCGGCCGCGTGCGCACGACGGTGATGAAGGAGCTGGTGTTCCTCGACGTCGAGGAGGACCGCGTCGACGATTTCGTCGCCGAGCTCGACGAGCTGGGGCTGTCGGCCAATCCGTCGGCGTTCCGGCGCGGCATCATCTCGTGCACGGGCCTGGAGTTCTGCAAGCTGGCGCTGACCACCACCCGCACCCGGGCGATCGACCTGGTCGGGGAGCTGGAGCAGCGCCTCGGCGACCTGGACGTGCCCATCGGCATCTCGCTCAACGGCTGCCCCAACGCCTGCGCCCGCACGCAGATCGCGGACATCGGACTGAAGGGGCAGATCGTCACCGACGACGAGGGCAACCGCGTGGAGGGCTTCCAGGTCCACCTCGGCGGCGCCCTGGGCCTCGACGCGAACTTCGGCCGCAAGCTGCGCGGCCACAAGGTCACCTCCGCCGAGCTCGGCGACTACGTCGAGCGCGTCGTCGTCAAGTTCAAGGAGCAGCGCACCGAGGGCGAGCAGTTCCGCCACTGGGTCGTGCGCGCCGCCGAGGAGGACCTGCAGTGAGCGACCTCGGCATTTCGGGCCGTTCGGCCCACCCCAACCCGAACCGCGGGGCGGTCATGCACTGCCCGTACTGCGGCGGCGAAGAGCTCTGGCCCGACGCCGAAACCGATTACGCCTGGGAGTGCCGCGAATGCTGCCGGGTGTTCACCGTCAAGTTGCACGGGCAGGTCGAAAGGAAGCTGTCATGACCGACGTCATCACCGATCCGGCCACGGCCCGCCGCCTCCTCGAGCTGGCGCTGGACCACGGCCCCTCGCTGGAGGGCGCCACCGCCGGCGAGATCCTCGAGTGGGGCGCCGAGCACCTGCGCACGCCGCTGGCCGTCACCATGTCCATGCAGGACACCGTGCTCGCGGAGCTCGCCGCGCGCCACGCCCCCGACGCGGACCTCATCTTCCTGGACACCGGGTACCACTTTCCCGAGACCCTGGAGGTGGCGCGGGCCGTCGACAAGCGGTACCCCAACCGCCTGGTCACCGTGACCCCCGACGCCGGCGCGGTGCCCGAGCTGTACCGCACCGACCCGACCGCGTGCTGCGCGCAGCGCAAGGTCGAGCCGCTGGCCCGCATGAAGGGCCCGTACGAGGGCTGGGTCACCGGCCTCAAGCGCGTCGACGCGCCGACGCGGGCGCACACGCCGGTGCTGGAGATCGACAAGACCGGCCGCATCAAGCTCAACCCGCTGGCCGCCTGGACCGACGACGACGTCGACCGGTTCATCGCCGACCACGACCTGATCATCCACCCGCTGACCAGGGCCGGATTCCCCTCCATCGGCTGCGCCCCCTGCACCGGCCGCGTCGCGCCGGGCGCCGACCCCCGCTCCGGCCGCTGGGCCGGCGCCGAAAAGACCGAATGCGGGCTGCACACGTGACCCGGACGACGACGAAAGAGAGCACCATGACCACCGCGACCACCACCTCCCTCGACCCGCGCCTGGCGGAGCTCGAGGCGGAGTCCATCGACATCATCCGGCAGACCGCCGGCCAGTTCGACCGCCCCGCCCTGCTGTTCTCCGGCGGCAAGGATTCCGTCCTGGTCCTCGAGCTGGCCAAGCGCGCCTTCGCCCCGGCGGGCGTTCCGCTGGAGCTGCTGCACGTGGACACCGGCCACAACTTCCCCGAGGTCATCGCCTTCCGCGACAAGGTCGCCGCCCAGCCGGGCATCACGCTGCGCGTGGCGAAGGTCCAGGACTGGATCGACCGCGGGGCGCTCACCGAGCGCGCCGACGGCACCCGCAACCCCCTGCAGACCGTGCCGCTGGTGGAGACCATCGCCGAGCGCCGCTACGACGCCGTCATGGGCGGCGCCCGCCGCGACGAGGAGAAGGCCCGCGCCAAGGAGCGCGTCTTCTCCGTGCGAGATTCCTTCGGCGGCTGGGACCCGCGCCGGCAGCGCCCGGAGCTGTGGGGCCTGTACAACGGCCGCCACGCCGCGGGCGAGAACGTGCGCGTGTTCCCCATCTCCAACTGGACCGAGGCCGACGTGTGGGCCTACATCGAGGCCCGCGGCATCGAGCTGCCGCCGATCTACTTCGCCCACGAGCGCGAGGTGTTCAACCGCGGCGGCATGTGGCTGGCCCCGGGCGAATGGGGCGGGCCGCGCGACGGCGAGACCGTGGAGGTCCGCACCGTCCGCTACCGCACGGTCGGCGACATGAGCTGCACCGGCGCCGTCGAGTCGGAGGCCGTCGAGCTGTCCGACATCCGCGCCGAGATCGCCGCGTCGACGCTGACCGAGCGCGGCGCCACCCGCGCCGACGACAAACTCTCCGAATCCTCGATGGAGGACCGCAAGAAGGAAGGCTACTTCTGATGACCACCGCTCTCCGCCTGTGCACCGCCGGTTCCGTCGACGACGGGAAGTCGACGTTCGTCGGCCGGCTGCTGCACGACACCAAGAACATCCTCGCCGACCAGTACGAGGCTCTCTCGCGAGGCACCGGTGCCCCCGACCTGTCGCTGCTGGTGGACGGCCTGCGCGCCGAGCGCGAGCAGGGCATCACCATCGACGTCGCGTACCGGTACTTCGCCACCGACGCGCGCTCCTTCATCCTCGCCGACTGCCCGGGCCACGAGCAGTACACGCGCAACACCGTCACGGGCATGTCCACGGCGGAGGCGGTGGTGGTGCTGGTCGACGCCCGCAATGGCGTGGTCACGCAGACCAAGCGCCATGCCACGGTCGCGGCCCTGCTGGGCGTGCGCCACGTCATCGTGGCGGTGAACAAGATCGACCTGGTCGGGTATTCGGAGGACGCCTTCCGGGCCATCGAGGCCGACGTCCGCGCGCTGGCGGACCGGTTGTCGCTTGACGACGTCCGCGTCGTCCCCGTCTCCGCCCTCGTCGGCGACAACATCGTCGACCGGTCGGCGCACACCCCCTGGTACGGCGGGCCGAGCGTGCTGGAGATCCTCGAGGGCCTGGACACCGGCGCCTCGGAGACCGGCGATTTCCGCCTGCCGGTCGACTACGTCATCCGCGACGCGGCGACGGAGTACCGCGGCTACGCCGGGCGCATCGCCGTCGGGTCGGTGGCCGTGGGCGACGAGGTCGGCCTGCCCGGTGCTCGCACCGCGACCGTCAGCCGGCTCACCGTCGCGGGCGAGGACGTCGAGTCGGCGTCGGCCGGCCAGTCGGTGGCGCTGAGCCTGGGCGCCGAGTTCGATCTGGCGCGCGGCGACCTCATCTCGGGCGGGCAGCGCCCGGAGGACGTCCGCCGGTTCACCGCCGTCGCCGTGCAGCTGGCCGACGCCCCGCTGGCCGTGGGCCGCGTCGTCGAGGTCCGCTACGGTGCCGCGCTGGTCCGCGGCCGGATCGCGTCGGTCGACGCGCTCATCGACGTCGAGACCGGCGAGCCCACGGGCGTGGCGGATTCCCTGTCGGCCAACGACGTCGCCGAGGTCACCGTCGAGGTCGCCCAGCCGCTGCCCGTCGAGCGCTACCGCGTCGGCGGCCGCGTCGGCGCGTTCCTGCTGGTCGAGCCCGGCACCGGCGACACCCTCACGGCCGGTCTGGTGCGATGACGGCGCTGATCCTCGTCGCGCACGGCTCGCGCAACCCGGGTGCGAAGGAATGCCTGGACGGTCTGGCGCGCGCCGTCGCCCGCCGCCTGCCCGGCGCCGACGACGTCCGCGTGGCGTGGCTCGAGCTCGTGGACCCGTCGCTGGAGGACCTGTGCGCCGAGTTCGCCGGCCGCGGCATCCGCGATGCCGTGGTCGTGCCGCTGCTGTTCACCGAGGCCTTCCACCGCACCGTGGACCTGCCCGAGCAGGTCGCGGCGGCGGAGGCGGCCACCGGCGTGCGCCTCGACGTCCGCGACGGCATCGGCCTGGGCGACGGCGTGCGCAAGGCCGTGGTGCGCTCCTTCCTCGCCGCCGCCGGCGACCCGCGCGACGACGTCCTCCTCGTCGCCGTCGGATCCTCGTCGGCCGCCGCCAACGACGCCGTCCACGCCTTCGCCGGCGAGCTCGGCGCGCTGCTGCCCGGCCGGGTCAGCGCGGCGTTCGCCATCCACGGCGTGCCCGATCTGCCGCGCCGTCCCGGCCGCGGCGTCGTCGTGGTGCCGTTGTTCACGGCCCCGGGGCTGCTGTGGGATCGGGTGGAGGGGGGCGTCGTCAAGCAGGGCGCGCGCGTCGCGCAACCGCTCGGGGACCTGCTCGCCGACGTCGTCCTGGCGCGCGCGGAGCACGGTTACCTGCGCGCTTGCGCATAAAACGATTGAACAGGGCAATGAGCCGCATGCTAGTTTCCTGTTAATCAATCGGAGCAGGAGGCGCGCATGTCGGTGAAGAAGGTCGCGGTCGGTGTCGTGGCGGTGAGCGCCCTGGCGCTGGCCGCCTGTGGCCAGGGGGAGTCCGGCGACGGGCCGCTGAAGCTGGCGGACAAGGACACCGCAGACAATTTCCACCCGGCCTCGGGGTACGGGCAGACCGGCATCAGCCCCATCTACGACGGCCTGCTGCGGCCCGACCCGGGCGCCGGCCCCGACGTCATCCCCGAGCTCGTCCCGGCGCTGGCCGCGGGGGAGCCGGAGCCCAACGCCGACGCCAGCGAATGGACCGTGAAGCTGCGCGAGGGCGTGTCCTTCCACGACGGCACCGCCTTCGACGCCGCCGACGTCAAGGCCACCTACGACGTCGCCCGCGACGCCGCCACCGGCTCCAAGGTGTCCACGCGCTACGACCTCATCGACGAGGTCCGCGTGGTCGACGACTCCACCGTCACCTTCGTCCTTGCCCACCCCTACGCCGGCTTCGACTCCCGCCTGACGCTGGCCATCGCCCCGTCCGAGCTGGTGGCCGAGGGCGACGTGGTCAACGGCCCGCTCGGCGAGAAGCCCGTGGGCACCGGCGCCTACGAGGTCACCGAGCGCACCGGCGACCTGGTCCGCTACACCGCCAACCCGGACTACTGGAATGGCGCGCCCGAGGTCGGCGAGTTCCTGGTGACGCTCGCCGCCGACGACGCCGCCCGCGCCCAGCGCGTGGCCTCCGGCGAACTCGACGGCGCCCACGTGCCGCCGTCGGTGGCCGGCACCTTCGAGGGCCGCGACGGCATCGAGGTGGTCACCGCGAAGACCGCCGACTGGCGCGGCATCTCCCTGCCCAAGCACCCCTTCCTCGAGGACCCGGCCGTGCGCCGCGCCCTCAACATCGCCGTCGACCGCGACGCGATGGTCGACGGCCCGCTGCTGGGCAAGGGCAGCGCGATCTCGACGGCGCTGCCGGCGATCTACGGCGACGCCCACAACCCCGATGCCGTCTTCGACCACGATGTCGCCGCCGCCGAGCGCATGCTCGACGACGCCGGCTGGGTCAAGGGCGCCGATGGCGTCCGCGAGAAGGACGGCGTCCGCGCCGAGGTGCCGCTGTACTACGCCGGCGCCGACACCCAGCGCCGCGACCTGGGCATCGAGTTCTCCGCGCAGATGGAGCGCATCGGCGTCAGCTTCCCCACCACCGCCTCGACGTGGGACGACATCACCCCGCGCCTCGGCGAGGCCGCGGCCGTCCTCGGCGGCGGATCGGCGCCGTGGGACCCGGACATGATGGCCTACGACCTCTTCCACACCCGCGAGGCCGGCACCTCCGAATACTCCAACCCCGGCGACTACGGCAGCGACGAACTCGACGCAAAGCTCCACGAAGCTCGCCGGACCACCGACGACGCCGACCGCGCCCGCCTCTACCGCGAGGCCCAGGAACTGTTCGTGGACAACCCGTCGAACATCTTCCTGGTCACCGTCGACCACGTGTACCTGGCCAAGGGCAATGACTGGAACCGGGGCGGCACCATCCTCGAACCGCACATCCACGGCGCCACCTGGGGCCCGTGGTGGAACCTGCGGGACTGGACGAAGTGAGCGCGCTCGACCACCGGGACAACCTCGACGGCCTCGGCCGGATGATCGCCGGCCGCACCGCGATCATCGCGGCCACGACGGTGTTCGTCTCCTTCGTCATGTTCGGCCTGGCGGCGCTGTCCCCGTTCGATCCGCTGGCCTCCTACCTGGGCACGACCTACGCCGAACTGTCCGCCGCCGAGCGCGCCGACGTCGCCGCCGCCATCGGCGCCGACGTCAGCTGGTGGCGCCAGTGGCTGGACTGGTTCGCCGACGTCCTCACCGGTGACCTCGGCTTTTCGCGGTCCTACGGCCGGCCGGTCGCCGACGTCCTGTCCGAGCGCCTGCCGTGGACGATCCTGCTGTCGGCCACCGGCATGACCATCGCCGTGGCCCTCGCCGTGGCGCTGGGTTCCTGGGCGGGCCGCCGCCCCGGCGGTGCCGTGGACCGGGCCATCGTGGCGCTGGGCGTTTTCATCGGCGCGACGCCGTCGTTCATCTACGCCCTCGGCGTGGTCATGATCTTCGCCGTCACCCTCGGCGCCATCCCCGCCGGCGGCGCGTCGCCGATCGGCGAGGACCCGTCGCTGGCCACCGTCGGCCCGTACCTCATCGCCCCGGCGCTGGTGCTGGCCGTCACGCAGCTGCCGTGGCCGCTGCTGGCCGTGCGCCAGGCGACGGTGGAGGCCATCGGCTCCGATGCCGTGGAAAACGCCCGCGCCCGCGGCGTCGCCCCCGGCGTGGTGCTGCGCCGCCACATCGCCCCGATGTCGCTGATGCCGCTGGTCACCCTCGTCGGTGGCCGCCTGTCGGAGCTCGTCGTCGGCGCCGTCATCGTCGAGGCCGTGTTCTCGTGGCCGGGCCTGGCGCAGGCGACCGTCGAATCCGCCAAGACCGTCGACTTCCCGTTGCTGGCGGCGACGACGGTGCTGACCACCATCCTGGTCATGGGTGGCAGCCTCGTCGCCGACGTGGCCTACAAGCTCCTCGACCCGAGAGTGAGGGACGTGTGATGAAGATCCTCCGCTTCCTCCCCCTGGCCCTCCTTCTCCTCTACGCCTTCCTCGTGCCGCTGATCTGGGCCGAGCCGGCCGCCGACTTCTCCCGCGCCCTGCTGCCCCCGGGCGGCGAGTGGCTGGCGGGCACCGACCACTACGGCTTCGACCTGTGGGCGCGCACCGCCGCGGGCCTGCGCGTGTCGCTGTTCATCGGCCTGGTGTCGGCGTGCGCGGCCACGGCCATCGGGCTGGCAGTCGGCCTGGCCGCCGCCGTGCGCGGCGGGTGGGTCGACCGCGTGCTCATGCGCGGCACCGACGCCGTCAACTCCATCCCGCACCTGATCCTCAGCGTGGTCATCGTCGCCCTGTTCCGCGGTTCCGTCCCGGCGCTGGTCCTGGCCATCGCACTGACGCACTGGCCGCAGGTCGCCCGCGTCGTCCGGTCGACGGTGCTGGCGGTGCGCGAGTCCGAGTTCGTCGCCGCGGCCCGCGGCGCCGGCGCGCGCGGCTCGAGCGTCCTGCTCGGCCATCTGCTGCCGGTGGCGGTGGGGCAGGCGGTCATCGCGATCGTCATGCTCACCCCGCACGCCGTGTGGCACGAGTCCGCCCTGTCCTTCCTGGGTCTGGGTCTCCAGCCGGATCAGCCGTCGCTGGGCACGCTTCTCGACCAGGCCCGCGCGGACATCATGACCGGCGCCTGGTGGACCCTGGCCGTCCCCGGCCTGGTCCTGCTCGCCGCGTCCCTGTCCCTGCTGGCCCTGGTGCCCCGCACGATCCTGGTCGGGAGGAACTCATGACCATCGCAGGAGTCGAACACCTCACCATCACCGCCGGCGCCACCGACATCGTCCGAGACGCGACCGTCCACCTCGAGCCCGGCCGCGTCCACGGCCTCATCGGCGGCTCGGGCGCGGGCAAGTCGACCGTCGGCCGCGCCATCGCCGGCCTGACTCCCCGCGGCTGCCGCGTCACCGGCCGCATCATCGGCGAAGGCACCGCCGGCCTGGTCCCGCAGTCCCCGGCGACGTCGTTCACGCCGGTGCGCCGCCTCGGCCCGCAGATCGCGGAAATTTGCGGGGAGGGTGGCGTCGTCAAGCAACTCGACCGTGCCCACCTGCCGCCCGGCACCGCCCGCATGTTCCCGCACCAGCTGTCCGGCGGGATGGCGCAGCGTGCCGCGATCGCCGCGGCGCTGGCGACCGGCCGGCCCGTGCTCGTCGCCGATGAGCCGACCAGCGCGCTCGACCCCGACCTGACCGCCGACGTCCTGGCGCTGCTTCGCGAGGTCGCCGACGACGGCCTCGCGGTCCTGCTGATCAGCCACGACATCGAGGACCTCCGCGTCGCCCAGCTTTGCGACGACATCACCGTCATGCGGCGCGGCGAAATCGTCGAAAACGGGCCCGCCGACCGCGTTTTCGGCTCGCCCGCCCACGCCTACACCCGCGCCCTGCTCGCCGCGCTGCCCTCCGGCGGCATGCGCCTGACCGCGCCGTACGAAAGGGGCTGACATGGCCGAATCGCAGATGCTCTCCGCGCGCGGGATCACCGTCGCGTTCCGGGGACGGACCGTGCTTGACGACGTCTCCCTCCACATCCCTCCCGCCCGCATCCTCGGGCTCACCGGCCCCAGCGGAGCGGGCAAATCGACGCTGGCGAAGGTGTTGTCGGGGCGCATCGAGCCGGATGCCGGGACCGTGACCGGCGGCGGCCCCGTGCGCGTGGCCATGATCGGGCAGGCCCCGCGCGACGCCTGCGACCCGCGGTGGACGCTGCGGCGGACCATCGGCGAACCGGCGCGCATCGCCGCGGGCGGGCGCATCGGGCGGGAGGCGGAGGGGGAGCGCGAGGCCGTCGATGCGGCCGCCGCGTCCGTGCTCCTCGACGCCGAGCTGCTCGACCGCCGCCCCGCGCAGGTGTCCGACGGCCAGCTCCAGCGCGCCGTCATCGCCCGCGCGCTGGTGCAGGATGCGAAGTTCCTCATCTGCGACGAGCCGACCTCCATGCTCGACCCCATCACCGCCGCCGGCGTCGTCGCCGTGCTGCGCGAGCGCGCGTCGGCCGGGGCCGGCGTCCTGTTCATCTCCCACGACCACCGCCTTCTCGACGCCGTCGCCGACGAGGTCATCGGGCTGAGGTAGGGGAGGGGGCGGCGGGTGCTGGGGTCGGGGGCGGGAGGAGCGCGGTGACCGCGCGCGGGCAGGTGTGCACGTGGGTGTCGGGGCCAGGTGCCGGGGTGAGCGCCCGGGCAGTGAGCACGCGCGGGCCGATGCGCAATTGGTTGCCGGGACCAGTTGCCGGGGTGAGCGCTCGGTCGGCTACGTGAATGGGTGCCACGTTCGTTCACTCTTTCGATCTCACTGGGTGGAACATTGTACGGCACCAGGTGGGATAATTAGCCGTTTACGCTGCTAAAAGTTGCCAAACCGTCACCTTCCGTTCACCTTCTCACTCTCGAACGCGTGTATGATGAATGGTGAAGCAAGGCAGTACCGCGGGGCCGGGGGTTTGGTTCCGCGTCAGGGCAGATCAGCACCAGCGATCACGCGTAGATCCACTCTCGATCCGTACTCGCATTCCCGGGGGAATTCGCATGGCTTTCGACCATGACGCAGCCGATGAGCACGACGATCCGGACCACCACCACAACGAACACGAACAACGACCATCCGAGCCGCCTCCTCCCAGGAAGCGGTGGGTCACCGAACGCGATGAACCCGTCGCCGCCATGGGGAGGGCCCGCAACATCGCCAACATCGACGCCGCCATCGCCTCCACACCCGACGGCGGTGCTGACGTCGACTCCCACATCGCCTCCATCGCCACCCGCCTCGGTGTCACACCGTATTGGGCGGAGATCTACTGCGACGTCGGCACCATGCTCTCCCGCATGCCCCGCATCCTCGACTTCGCCTACTCCGGGGCGCTTCCCCTCGAGCGCCTGGCGAAGATCGCCGACGCCACCATCGCCGTGTCCGACGACCACCTCGCCGACGTTGAAGAACAGATCCTGGCGTACCTGGTCCCCAACAAGGAGTTTCAGGCATTGCCGGGGCAGAAGGTCTTCATGCGCAAGCTGCGCGCCATCATCGAGTTGATCGAGCCGATCTCCACGCCTCCCGACGAGGAGGAGAAGAAGGCGCTGGAGTCGGAGAAGGTGACCATCGTCAATGACTACCCGTGCGACTTCGGGGCGATGGAGGTGTGTCTGCGCAAGGACCGCATGGCCGAGTTCGAGGCCACCGTGCGCGCCATCCGTGATGCGAAGATCAAGGCTGGCGTCGATTGCACTCTCGCCGATGCCCTGATGGCCATGTCGCGTGGTGATTTCGCCGGTGCGAAGGTGACCATGAACGTCTACGCCGACGCAGGCGCCGATGATGGCGAGCTGCGATTGTGGCTCGACGGCGCCGGATGGTTGCCGAAGTGCCTGACCAAGCAGTGGCTCGAGCGCTGCGACGACGTACGACTGTCCGCCGATTCCCAGGTCGACGGGTATGTGTCCTCGGATGCGCAGAAGGCACGTGTGCGTGCTCGCGATGGCGGGTGCCGGTTCCCGGGGTGTGATGTGCCGGCGCACAGGTGCCAGATCGATCACGTCGTCAATTACGACCCCGACGCCATGAAGGGTGCTCCGGGCATGACGATCAACGGTGGTACCTCAGATGGCACTGCAGGTGGTGCGGCATTCATCGCCGGCGACGCCTCCAACCTGCTCGGAGTTACGGCGACGTGGAATCTGCAGTGCCTGTGCCAGCACCATCACAACCTCAAGACGAGCCGCCACTGGAACGCCGTGATGAACGATGACGGTTCCGTCGACTGGTTTGACCACACCGGCTCCGCCTTCGCGACGTCGGTGCCGCACGGGCCGATCGCGCACATCAAGCGGCAAACCTTCGATCAGAAGGCCACTCGCTTGGCGAAGACCATCCGCGGTGCGAATGCCCAGCGGATGCGTGCCGAAGCTGAGGCTGCGGAGGCGATGCACCGAGCAGAGATTGCCGAGGCGCTGGCCGCGCATGCGAAGGCCACCGCGGACTATGAGCGGGCGATGGCCGAGTTCACCGCGGGCCCACTCAATGACCCGGACAGGGAGGTCGCCGAAGAGGCACGGTGCCTGGCCGATGCCGCCGATGACGGGTGGCCTGCAGCCGAGGATCCCACGTGGGATCCGGAGTGGGAGGCCCGATCATCGGGACGGACCAACGAATCCCGCAACTCCGGCCACTCCGGCGTGCCCGGTGAGAGGGCACGCGGCGAATCCGGGCCGCGGTTCGGGTGGTTGGCCAATGAGAATCCGGAGGCCGATGCCTTCTGGGGAGTCTCACCGGAGCGTGCCGGCCGACGAAAGGGTTGGTCGGAGGATTGCCGCACGTGGATCCGCCGGGCATCGATCGACGCGGACCCGGCTAAGCGACCCGAACCGCCGGACCCGCTGGGACCTGACCCCACGATTCCGTTCTGATCCCTTTTTGATCCCCTGTCGACTTCCGCAGGATGCCGCAGATTCCCGCCCACTCCCGCTGGACCCTTGTGACTATTCGAACTGGCTGCAAGCGGATCCGACGGCGTCAGCCTGCCTTGTCGCGGGACGTCGGCGGGTGCCGAAAGGCATCGAGTTGGTGAGTTGGTGAGTTGGCGAGATGGTGACTTGGCGAGATGGTGGGCAGGCGAGATGGCGGATCAGAGGGATGGCCGGGGCGCTCAGGTGCGGAGCCGCAATGTGCAGTGAGCGTACGGTCGTGACCATCGCCGGACAGCGAAAGACGTCGCAGAGGGCGCGAACAATCGGGATGCCGAGGGGAGTGCCAATGGGAGCAACAAACGGGGTGATCAAAGTCAGCGCGGTGATCGGGCTGATCGCGGCGACGCTGGTCGGCGTCCAGATCGTCGGCATATTCGTCGCGCCCGGCCCGTGGATTCCCTACGCCATGGGCGGATTCACGATCCTCGCCGGCATCTACTGCATCATGCGGGCCACGCAGAAGGCCTGGTTCGGGGCATTCGGCGGGCTGATGCTCGCCGCCGGAGGCGCATCGTTCTTCATCCTCACGGAACCGACGACCATCAACCTCGCGGGAGGCGCCGCAGCGGTACTCGGCGCGATCACCACCGCGGCCACTGCGCTCATCGGGAAATAACTACTCCGCGCGGGCAGCCTCGACCATGTCGTCCCACTCGACGATCTTCTTGCGCTCGCGGCCCTCGGCCTCGCCCAGCTTCCGCTCGGCGGCATCGAGGGAGTACCAGCCATCCCACGTCACGAAAGGAACGCCCTTCGACTCCAGGAACGCCAGGGCCTCATCCTCGCCGGGCTTCGACGGGACGAAGGCGTTGCCGGCGTCGTAATCCTCCAGCAGATTCGCCACCGTCTCGTTGGCATCGCCCTTCGTGTTGCCGATCAGGCCAACCGGGCCGCGCTTGACCCAGCCCGTCGTGTACAGGCCCGTGATGTGCCCGGCGTCATCACCGGAGCCATCGAGCACGCGGCCGCCGGCATTTGGGATCACGGCCTTGCGATCATCGAACGGGATCCCCGGCAGCGCATCCGACCGGTAACCGACGGCGCGGTACACCGCACCCACCGGCCAATCGGTGAACTTCCCGGTGCCCCGCACGCCACCCTCGCCATCGAGCTCCATGCGCTCGGTGCGGATGCCCGCCACCTTGCCGTCCTCGCCGAGGATCTCCACCGGCGACTCGAAGAAGTGGATGAACAACTTATGCGGCGCGCCCTTCGGCTCGCGGATCGCGTAATTCTCGATGATCGAGCACACCTGATCCACGATCTTCGACTCGCGGCGGCTCGACTCCGACACGGCGTCGTAATCGATGTCCTCCGGATTCACCACGACCTCGATGGTCGGGGAGTGGTCCAGCTCCTTCAGCTCCAGCGGGGTGAACTTCGCCTGTGCCGGGCCGCGGCGGCCGAACACGTGGACCTCGCGCGCCTTGTTCGTGCGCAGGGTCTCGTACACGTTGTCCGGGATCTCGGTGACGCGCAGCTCATCGCCCGTCTTCGCCAGGATGCGGGCGACGTCCAGGCCGACGTTGCCCACGCCGACGACGGCCACGGACTCCGCGGACAGGTCCCAATCGCGCTGGAACAGCGGGTTGCCGTCGTAGAAACCGACGAACTCGCCGGCCCCGTGATGGCCCTCGAGGTCCGCGCCCGGCACGTCGAGGTCGCGGTCGCCGACGGCGCCGGTGGCGAACACGACGGCGTCGTAAAGCTCCTTGAGCTCGTCGAGGGTCACGTCCTTGCCGAACTCGACATTGGCGATCAACCGGACCTCCGGCTTGTCCAGCACGCGGTGCAGGCTCTTGATGATCCCCTTGATGCGCGGGTGATCCGGCGCCACGCCGTAGCGGATCAGGCCGAAGGGGGCGGGCATCTTCTCGTACAGGTCGATGCTGACCTCGCGCCCGGACTTCATCAGGGCATCCGAGGCATAGACGCCGGCGGGGCCGGAACCGATGATGGCGACGCGGAGGGGACGGGACATGCTGAGTTGAACCTGCTCTTCTCGGGGAGGGGGCACGGAGTGAATTCGGCCCCATAGTAGTGGGGACACCTGAGAACATCCATGTCGGGTGAGGCGAACCTAACCCGGCCCCGCAGCGGGTGTGACCCTGGTCACGTGATGCGGGTGACACGTGGGGCTATTCGCCGGTACTTTGGCTTACAGGGGTACCCGTCGAAGGTCCGCCATTGCGCCCGGTATGTAAGGTGACTCACAATTCGTTCCGAGAATGAACCATGACTCACTGATCCCCGGGACTTGCGGCGCGAGTCGGAGCCGGGTCCAAAGGCGTGCGTCCGGGCGGGCGCACCGGAAAGGACGTAAACCGTGAGCGAGAACCCGAACGCAACCACCGCGGTGCTGGTGACCTCCGTCGACCAGGCGAGCGACCACCGCGAGGTGATCGAAGCGGTGTCCTCCGCGCTGGGCGGCGCCCGCCTGGTGCACACGGTCGGCGGCCCCGGCGGCGCCACCGCCGACGAGGTCGTGGGCAACCCGGATCATGCGCTGGGGCACATCGTCACGGCGGTCGAGGCCGAGCGCGCCGGCGCGGAGGAGGCGATGGTCCTCACCGCCACCGGCAACCTCGATTTCGATGCCCGCGTCGCCGCCGTCACGGGCGCCGGCGTCATCCTCGTCGCCGATGGGGAGGGCTGCTCCGACGACGCCGCGCTGACCCGCATCCGCATGGCCGTCGCCGAGCTGCGCGCCCGCTACGCCGCGCCGCTGGCCGTCGTGCTCACCGGGCAGGTGGACACGGCGCCGAAGCTCGACGTCCCGGTGGTTTCGCTTGACGACGCCGACGCGCTGAAGTCCGCCGTCTTCGCCCCGGTGCCGGTGATCATGACGCCGCAGCGCTTCCAGTGGTGGCTGCTGCAGCAGGCGAAGGAGAATCGCCGCCACATCGTGCTGCCGGAGGGCGAGGACGACCGCATCCTCATCGCCGCCGGCGAGCTGCTGTCCTCAGACATCTGCGATCTGACCATCCTGGGCGACCCGGAGTTCATCAAGGACCGCGCCCGCGTGCTCAGCCTCGACCTGTCGAAGGCGACGCTGATGGACCCGGCGACGTCCGAGCACCTCGAGGCCTTCGCCGAGGAGTTCGCGGAGCTGCGCAAGTCCAAGGGCATCACGCTCGACGAGGCGCGGGAGACGATGAACGACATCTCCTACTTCGCCACGATGATGATCCACAAGGGCCTGGCCGACGGCATGGTCTCCGGTGCGGCGCACACGACGGCGCACACGATCAAGCCGTCGTTCCAGATCATCAAGACCAAGCCGGGGGCGTCGACGGTGTCGTCGCTGTTCCTCATGGTCATGGACGATCGGCTGTGGGGCTTCGCGGACTGCGCGGTGCTGCCGAAGCCGACGCCGGAGCAGCTCGGCGAGATCGCCGTGGTGTCGGCGGAGACCGCGGCGAACTTCGGCATCGAGCCGCGGGTGGCCATGATGTCCTACTCCACCGGCGAGTCCGGCACGGGCGAGGACGTCGACCGCGTCAAGGCCGGGCTGGCCAAGGCCCGCGAGCTCGACCCGGAGCTGGCCGTCGACGGCCCGCTGCAGTTCGATGCGGCCATCTCGCCGTCGACGGCGAAGAAGAAGATGCCGGACTCCGACGTGGCCGGCAAGGCCACCGTCTTCGTGTTCCCCGATCTCGACGCCGGCAACATCGGCTACAAGATCGCCCAGCGCTGCGGCGGCGCACTCGCCATCGGACCCATCCTCCAGGGCCTGAACAAGCCGGTCAACGATCTGTCGCGCGGCGCGACGGTCGCCGACATCGTGAACACCGTCGCCATCACCGCCATCCAGGCAGGAGGAAACTAAGCCATGTCGCGTCACGCCCTCGTAGTCAATTCCGGATCCTCGTCCGTCAAGTTCCAGCTGGTCGATCCGTCCAAGCCCGCCACCGAGCCGCCCTACGTCTCCGGCCTCGTCGAGCGCATCGGCGAGGACAACGGCACCATCGTGCTCAAGGTCGGGGGCGAGAAGATCGAGGTCACCGAGCCGATCTCCGATCACGCCGACGGCCTGGGCAAGGCCTTCCAGCTCATGGACGACAACGGCTGCGGCCCGCACTCGGTGGAGATCGCCGCGGTGGGCCACCGCGTCGTCCACGGCGGCAAGCTGTTCTCCAAGCCGCAGCTGATCGACGAGCAGATCATCGGCATGATCCGCGACCTCATCCCGCTGGCGCCGCTGCACAACCCGGCGAACATCGTCGGCATCGAGGAGGCCCGCAAGCTGCTGCCGGACGTCCCGCACGTCGCGGTGTTCGACACCGGCTTCTTCCACGACATGCCGCCGGCCGCGGCGCTGTACCCGATCAACGCGGAGGTCGCCGCCGAGCATGCGGTGCGCCGCTACGGCTTCCACGGCACCAGCCACGAGTACGTGTCGGGCCAGGTCCCGGAGCTGCTGGGCAAGGATCCGCGCGAGGTCAACCAGATCACGCTGCACCTGGGCAACGGCGCGTCCTGCGCCGCGGTGCGCGGGGGCCAGGCGGTGGACACGTCGATGGGCATGACGCCGCTGGCGGGCCTGATGATGGGCACCCGCACCGGCGACATCGACCCGGGCATCATCTTCCACCTGTACCGCCAGGGCATGTCCATCGACGAGATCGACAACCTGTGCAACCGCCAGTCGGGCCTCAAGGGCGTCTCGGGCGTCAACGACTTCCGCGTCCTGCAGGAGCGCATGGACGACAACGACCCCGACGCGTGGGCGGCCTACCAGATGTACGTGCACCAGCTGCGCCGCTACATTGGCTCGTACATGCTCATCCTGGGCCGCCTGGACGTCATCGCGTTCACGGCGGGCGTCGGCGAGAACCACGTGGGCATCCGCCGCGATTCGATGGCGGAGCTGGAGAACTTCGGCATCAAGATCGACCCGGAGCGCAACGCCGGCCCCAACGACGGCCCGCGCGTGATCTCCACGGACGACTCCACCGTCACGGTGATGGTCGTGCCCACCAACGAGGAGCTCGCCATCGCCCAGTACGCGATGGCCTACGCCGAGTAGCACCTTGCATGCGAGAACCCGCCGGAAGTCCTTTCCGGCGGGTTCGTTGCTTTACGACGATCCGATCGGCGCCTAGTAGATGTAGACGACGTCGCCGACGTTGAGGTTGTCGAAGAAGAACTTGGCGGCGTCGGGGTTGAGGCGGACGCAGCCGGCGGACTGGGTGTCCGTGGTGCCCTGGTGGAAGGCGTGGCCGTTGTTGGTGAAGTACACGGCGTACGGCATCGGGGCGTTGTTGAACTCGTAGGAGACCTCGTCCTTGACCTTGCGGGTCACGGTGAAGGTGCCCTTCGGGGTCTCCTGGCCGGGCTTGCCGTGCGACATGGTGGTCGGGCCGTACAGCAGCTTGCCGTCCTGCTGCAGCCAGGTGCGGTTGCCGGACAGGTCGACGCAGGCGCGGGCGGTGGCCGGGCACGGGGACTCCGGCGGCACGTCGGCGGGGCGCTCCTGCGGGGCCGGCGCGGGAGCCGGGGCCGGGGCGGGCGCGGGAGCCGGAGCAGGCGCCGGGGCGGGCTCGGGCTCGGCCTTCGGCAGGAACGGCTCCACGGCGTCGCGGACCTCGGACGGGACCTGGGCGCGGTCCATGAACCCGTCGATGTCGGCGCGGGACGGGGCCTGCGAGCCGGCGGGGAGGGAACCGAGGTCGGGCAGCGGCTGGGCGCCCGCGGTGGCGGGGGCGGCGCCGAGGCCGGCGATGACGGCCAGCGGCGCGGCGGTGCGCGCCACGCGGCGGATGCGGGAGGGCTTGCGGTGCTTTCCGGTCATGAACGGCACCTTAGTGCGCCGACACGGCTAACGCCATGTACGGGGGCGAATGAGGTTGGCCATGTCGACCAGGTGATAGCGGTGGCGGGGGAACGGCGATGACCTCGCCAACTGCCTCAGGCCGGCCTCGAGGCCGGTGCGGAGACCGGCGACGGTGAAGGGGACGTCGAAAAGCTCGTTCCTGCTCGCCGCCTGGTCCAGACCGCTGGCCCGCAGCCAGTTCAGTGCGGCGACCATGACGGCGATGCGCAGCTGCTCCAGGCGCGGCTCGTTGGTCGGCAGCTCCACCAGGCGGCGGGCGGCGCGGCGGATGCGCGACTCCGACAGCGACTCCGGGGCGCCCGAGGTCAGCAGCAGGATCGTGGTCAGCTTGGCCAGCCGGTGATGGCGCGACGCGGCGGGCACCCGGTCGAGCATGGAAATGGCCATCTCCTGCTGGCCCTCCACCGTCAACTGCCGGGCCAGGCCGAACGCCGAGGACACCGTCGTCGGGTTCGTCGCCCACACCATCGCGTACAGGCGGGTGGCGTGGAAGCGCATCGACTCCGAGTCGGTGGCGTTGGCCGTCCACGTGTCGGTGAGGTGGCGCAGCATCGACTCGGGGATGTCCTCCAGCTGCTGGTCCAGGTTCGCCGTCGCCCGCGCGGTCATGGGGTCGAGCACCTGCTGGCGCGAGATCCCCGCCCGCTGCTGCAGCAGCTCCAGGGTCGCCGCCAGCGCGAGCTTCGGCGCCGGCTCCCCCGGCAGCATGGCCAGCACGCGGTTGAAGGACACGAGGGCGGAGTCGTAGTCGTCGAGAAGCAGCTCCGTGACCCCCGCGTACCAGCCCCAGCGCCAGTCCCTGCGCAGGCGAGGGGGAGCCGCGCGCAGGCCGTCGCGGGCCTCCTCCGTCGAGCCGATGTCCAGCTGCGCGCGGACGATGGCCAGCGGGATCTCCACCGACGCGGAATTCTCCGGGTTCTGCAGGGCCGCGGTGAGGGTGTCGATGAGCTCGCCCGGCTCCGTGAACGACGACGCCGACAGCAGCCGCGCGCCCGGATCCGTCGGGTCGACCAGCGGCACCGGCAGCGCCGCGGTGATCTCCTGCGGCGTGATGGTCACGTCGCGGGCGATGCCGTCGACGAGCTGATCGGTGCGGAACACCCGGTGCTTCGTGCCGTACGTCGAACGCTGCGGGGAAAACAGCGTGCCGATGTGCGGGTACTGCACCCCGTCGCGCACCGCCAGGATCTCGCGGAGCACGCCCGTGAGCTGGATGGCCATCTCTTCGGCGCTGGTGAAGCGGGCCTCCGGGTCCTCGTCGCAGGCGCGCAGCAGCAGCCGGTACAGCGAGAGATGGCGGCGGAACAGGGGCTCCTCCATCGGCGTGGGCAGCCCCGGGGCGTATACGCCGTTGGTCGACGGCAGGTCCGTGATTAGCGACGCCAGCGTCCGGCCGACCGTGTACACGTCGGAGGCCACCGTCGGGCCGGTGCGCCCGACCTCCGGGGCCTGGAAGCCCGGCGTGCCGTAGATGTGGCCGTAGGCGCCGATGCCGGTGACCGCGCCGACGTCGATGAGCTTGACCTGGTCCTCGGCCAGCAGCACGTTGTCGGGCTTGAGGTCGTTGTAGACGACGCCGCGCGAATGCAGGTAGTCCAGGGCGGGCAGGACCTCGAGGACGTAGCCGACCGCGACGTCGACGGGCATGACGCCGTCGGGCTGCACCCGCTTGCGCTGCCGCAGCGACGGGCCGCCGACGTACTCCATGACGATGAAGCCCGTGTCGGTGTCGGTGGGCTCGATGAAGTTGATGATCTTCACGATCCCCGGATGCGTGATCTCCGCCAGGAACTCGCGCTCGGCCTGGACCACGGCCAGGTCGCGCTCGTTCGACGACGCCATCATGCCCTTGAGCACCACCCAGCGGTCGGACACGTTGTGGTCCTGCGCCAGGTAGATCCAGCCCAGGCCGCCGTGGGCGATCGGGCCGGCGATCTCGTACTGCCCGGCCACCAGGTCGCCGGGGCTCAGCGTCGGTGCGGGCTTGCCGGTGGCGCGGACCTTGTCCGGCTCCATCACCGCGTCGCGCGGGTTCGTCGGCGGGATGAACGGCAGCTGCACCATGCCGTCGGCCACCGTGCGGCCCTGGCGGGCGCGGCTGCGGCGCTCGCGGAACGTGTCCAGCGCGCGCCGGTGGGACTCCGCCGACGGGTCGGCGACCGTCGGTGCGGGTTCGTCGTCGGCGAACGGGTCGAACGGCGTTGCGACGGTGCCGGGCTCCGAGTCATCGGCGAAAGGGTCGAAGGCGACGGCCTCGGTGGCCGGCGCGGACTCGTCGGGGTGCGTCACTGGTCGACCTCCTCGTAGTCGCCGGCCGGCTGGTAGCCGCCGGGCAGGAACGCCCCCAGCCACGTGTCGTAGAGCTGCTGCCACGTGCCGTCGGAGCGGATGCGCTCGATGGTCAGGTTCACCTGCGACGCCAGGCCGGCGTCGTCCTGGGCGACGCCCACCGCGTAGTTTTCCGTGCTCAGGCCGCGGCGGACGATGGTCGTCGCCGGGTCCTGGTCGTTGATGCCGGCGAGGATGGTGTCGTCGGAGACCACGGCGTCGGCCTGGTGCTGCTGCAGCGCGACCAGGCAGTCGGACCAGCTGCGCACCAGCAGCAGCTCCGCGCCGGGCGCCTCGGAGCGGACGATCTCCTCCGGCGTCGAGTCCGCGGCGACGCAGACGCGGCGGCCGTTGAGGTCGGCGGCGGAGGAGATGGCGCCCTCCTGCCGGTCGGAGTCCGACGCCGGCACGAGGATGCCCGCCCGCGCCGTGAGGTACGGCGCGGAGAAGTCCACCGCGGATTCGCGGCCGGGCGTGACGGACATCGTGCGGACGACGGCGTCGACGCGGCCCGTGCGCAGCGCGTCGATGCGCTCGGTGGAATCGACGTAGCGGAACTCCACGGCGTCGGGGTCGCCGAAGATGTCGCGGGCGATCTCCTGGGCCAGGGCGACCTCGAACCCGGCGAGCTCGCCGGTCGTCGATTCGCGGAAGCCCAGCAGGTTCAGCGACTGGTCGACGCCGACGATGATGCGCCCGCGCTCGACGATCTCCGGCACCCGGTCCACCGCCGGGCCCGTGCCCGGGGCGGGCGACGGCTGCGGCGTCACGCCATTGGGCAGATTGGGGGGACGCGAATCCGCCGGCTCGTAGCGCGCCTCCGGGGGCAGCGGCATCGTGCCCTCGGCGTTTTCGATGATCTCGTTGAAGGGGTCGTCGACAAGCGGGGCCTGGGGCGCGCAGGCCGCCAGGGACACGGCGGCGGCGACGGCAGCCAGGGCGAGGGGGGTGCGGCGGCGCATCACAGGTACTCCAGCAGCCGGTGGCGGAAACCGACGACGACGCAGATCGTCGCGCCGATGGACAACAGCACGACCAGCGCCGACAGTGCGGCCGAGGCCTGGCGGGCGTCCTCGATCTCCGCGCGCAGATCCAGGCGCGCCTCGGCGATGGCCAACTGCAGCGAGCCGTCGAGCGTGCCGAAGGCGTCCGCCGACGAATGCGGCCGCGCGCCCTCCACCGTCGCAGACTCCACAGCGCCGGGATAGTCGCCGCGGTCCAGGCGCGAGCGCATCTCGGCGTGGCCCCGGCGCCACTCCTGCAGCGCCGCCCGCGCCTCGCGGGACGCCTCGCCATCGCGGCCGGACTCGTCGATGAGCCGGCGGACCTCATCGGCGTCCTTCTCGAAGTCGATGGCCTCGCCCGGCTGCCGGCGCACCAGCGCCAGCGTCTCGGCGGCGCGGGCCTGCTGCGCGGTGATCCTCGCCTCCGTCAGCGTCTGCACCGGCGAATACGACCCGCCGAAGGACGCCGACCCGCGCCACGACAGCGTCGTGGCCAGCGACACCGCCACCAGGGCGATGACCATGAGCGCCGTCGCCGCCGTCAGGCCCATGTTGAACAGCCGGCCCGTGCGGCGGGTGATGCGCCACTGCACGAACAGCAGCATGAGCACCGCGGCGAGCAGCCCCGACAGCGGCACCCACGGCAGGCCCGTCAGCTTCGCGCGGTCCTCGGCGACCGATCGGCTCGTGTCCTCGTACAGGGCCGCGGCGGCGGGCAGGATCTCCGATCGCATCAGCCCCGACGCCTCGGCCAGATACGCCACGCCCACCGGGTGGCCCTGGCGGGCGTTGGCGCGGGCAGACTCCACCAGCCCCGTGTACACCGGGATCAACCGCTGCACCGTGGCGATGTGCTCCATCGACTCGCCCTCGACCTCCGTGATGCCGGCCGCGGCGCGGGTGCCGGCGAGGGTGGCCTGGGCGATGGCGTCGTCGTAACGCTGCCGCAGCTGCGGCGCACTGTCGAGCCCGCCGCGGCTGAAGGACGTGTTGGCCGACGCATCGGCGATGGTCAGCGCCGAATAGAGGTTCTGCGCGGCGTTGGCCTGGGGCTCCGACGCCGACGAGACCGTCGCCAGATCCTGCTGCCGGTTGCTCGTCGACTGCGACATGGCCAGGCCCGCCGCGAGGATCGCGATGATCAGCACCACCGCCGCCAGCGTCAGCCGGCCCGGCGAGGTGAGCAGGAAGGACATGGTGCGCTTTGGGAATTCCAGCGCCGGCGCCAGCCGCTCGCCCAGGATCGACCCGAACGTCGTCGTGCCGCCGCCGAGTTCCAGATCGTCGACGCGCTCGTCGGGGTCGCGGTCGTCCTGCGGCTTCTTCGGCGCCGGCGGCGGGTACATCGCCGGCAGCACCCACACGGGGTCGCCCGAGGTTCGCTCCTGCGATGGCTGCGGCGTCGAATCGAGCTCGGATCCGCCCGGAGCGCGGCGGCCGGTGAAGCGGGTTCTGCGTGGTCGGCGCCGGACGTCGGCGGCATCAGCGGCCATTGCGCGTCGCCTCCCGTCGGTGCAGATCCGGCCCCCGCGGGCGCGGGGTAACTCTGTTACAGATGTTAGTCCCGTTGCCATGTGAGGCAAACCACAGGCGGGTGCGGAATCGGCGACCGCGTAGTCTGGGGCCATGCTTCACGACGGCAATGGCTGGGCCGCCGGGCCCGACGGTTCCCGGCTGTGGGGGAAATTGGGCGCCGCGGGGCTGCTCGTGCTCACCCCCGACCGGCGCGTTCTCATGCAACACCGCGCCGAGTGGACGTCGTGCCCCCTGACGTGGGGAGTGCCCGGCGGGGCCCGCGATTCCCACGAGACCGCCGCCGAGGCCGCCCTGCGCGAGTCGGAGGAGGAGACCGGGATCACGGCCGATCAGGTCCGCGTGCTCGACGCCGACGTCACCTCGGGGCCGTTCCCGGCCGATCCCGCGCGGCCGGAGTTGGCCGGCGACTGGACCTACACCACCGTCTATGCGCTTGCCGACGGCCCGCTGGACACCTTCCCCAACGCCGAATCCCTCGAACTGCGGTGGGTGCCCTTCGACGAGGTCACCGAGCTGGACCTGCTGCCGGCGTTCGCGGAGTCGTGGCCCGCGGTGCGCCGCCGGGCGGAGGAGCTGTTGGGCGGGGAGTGATCAGCGGCCGCGGCGGGGATCCCGTGCGGCCACGGTCCGCACCCGGCTGTCCCGGAATGCCCATCCCGGGTAGTCGGGGTCAATCGCGGACAGGACGGTGCCGATGTCCTGCATGCGCTTCGTGGTGTTGATCGCCAGCAGGAGCGGCCAGAAACCGAATGTCAGCTGCGCGACGATGTCGTCATGATTCGGCACGCTTCCCTTTCTCGGAGGGCCCCTGCGCCTTTGGTACTGTTTAGGGCAGTGAGCAGCGGTGTAGACCGTCTGCATCTCATTTTCGGCGGCCCCGGGAGCTTCTGCTCCCGGGGCCACTTGTATTTCCAGGGAACCTACTGATCCGCCAGTGCCGCCAGGCCCGAGGCCACGGCGGTGACGGACAGGACGGCGGGCCAGGGGCCGATCTTCTTGGCGGCGGGGTGCGAGACTCCGAAGGCGCCGACGTACGCGCCGACCAGGCCGGCGGTGGCCAGCGGGCCCTTGCGGGCGTACCAGGTGCGGGCGGAGTAGATGCCGGCGGCGGCGAGGATCGCGCCGCCCAGCGGCCGGATGCCGGTTTCGCGGGCGGTGAGCCACCCGCCGATGAGGCCCGCCGCGATGAGCGGGGCGGTCTGCACGTCTTCGGCCTTCTTCCACTTCATGTCCATGCCCTCCAGCGTATCCGCGCTACCCTGGGCGCATGTTGAACAATGTTCCGGAAGGCCGTGCGGCGCGCCGGGCACAACTCGCCGACGCCGCCTTGTACCTGGTCACCGACGCCCGGCGTCATATCGATCCGGGGTTCGGCGAGCTGGCGCGGTTCGCGGACGCGGCGCTGGCGTCGGGGGTGGACGTCATCCAGCTGCGGGACAAGGGTTCGGCGGGCGAGCGGGAGCTCGGCGCGATGGAGGCGGCGGAGGAACTCGCCGCCCTGGCCGTCCTGCGCGAGGCCGCCGACCGCCACGGGAAGCTGCTGGCCGTCAATGACCGTGCGGACATCGCCATCGCCGCCCGCGCGGACGTCCTGCACACGGGCCAGAAGGATCTGCCCGTCGCCGTCGCCCGCGAGCTCATCGGCCCGGACATGCTGCTGGGCAAGTCCTGCAACACCCCGGACCAGGTCGATGCGGCCGCCAGCGACCCGAACCTCGACTATTTCTGCACGGGCCCGGTGTGGGCCACCCCGACGAAGCCGGGCCGGCCGGCCGCGGGGTTGGACCTGGTCCGGCATGCGGCGGGCAGGCTGCGTGACGACGCCACCGCCCACCCCTTCTTCGCCATCGGCGGCATCGACGCCTCCAACGCCGGAGAGGTCGCGGCGGCGGGCGCGTCGAAACTCGTCGTGGTCCGCGCGCTGACGGGCGCCGCCGACGATGACGCGCTTCGCACCAACGCGGAGGCGCTGCGGGCGGCGGTGGGAGCATGAGCGCGCACATCTCAGTCATCGGCGCCGGGGTCATCGGGCTGACCACGGCATTCCGCCTCGCCCACGCCGGGCACCGCGTGAGCATCCACGCGCCGAGTGCCGCGGTCGGACCGAGCTGGGTGGCCGGCGGCATGTTCGGCGCGTACACCGAGGCGTGGCCGGGGGAAGAGGTCATGCTCCACCTCGGCGCCGCGTCGCTGCACCGCTGGCTGCCGCTGCTCGAGGACCTCGAGGGAGTGCCCGCCGAGCAATCGGGCATCCTCACCGGCCGCGGCACGGTCCTCGCCGGCGTCGATGCGGCCGATGCCGCCGACGTCGAGTCGATCGTCGCCACCACCGAGGCCCACTACCCGGGCGTGCTGCGCCACGTCACCCGCCGGGAGCTGCGCGAATTGGAGCCGTCCCTGGCCCCGGTGCTGCGCGGCGCGGTGGTGTGCGACGACGAGTGGAGCCTGGACAACCGCCAGCTGCTGTCCAAGCTCGGCGCCGCCTGCCGCGACCTCGGGGTAGAGCGGTCCCTGGCCCCCGTCACCGACGTGGACGAGCTGCGCGCCACCACCGGCGCCGATGTCGTGGTCGTCGCCGCGGGCGCCGGGTCCGCCGACCTCATCGACGTCCCCATCAGGGAGGTCAAGGGTGAAGTGCTGAGGGTGCGGCGGAGGGGGTCGTCGGAAAGCAGGCCCGAACGCACCATCCGCGCGCGCGTCCACGGCCGGCCCTGCTACCTGGTGCCCAGGAGCTGGGGGCTGGCCATCGGCGCGACGGAGTACGAGCACGGGCACGACCTCGAGGCGACCGCGGGCGGGGCCAGGACGCTTCTCGACGACGCCGCGCTCGTGTTCCCCGGCATCGACGACTACGCGTTCGCCGAGGTCAGCGCGGGCCTGCGGCCGTATTCCCCCGACAACGCGCCCATGATCGGCGAGGTCCGCCCGGGGGTCGTCGCGGCCTGCGGGCACGGGCGCAACGGTATCCTTTTGGCCGCGGTCACCGCCGACGCCGTCAAGGGCATCGTCGAGGGCGAACCACTGGCCGAGGCCGCGAGCGCCGACCCGCGCCGATTCAGGAGGAACTCATGAGCAGCACCATTTCCGTCAACGGCACCGACCGCGAGCTCGCGGCCGACGCCACCATCGCCGACGTGGTGAAGGAGATCGCCGGGGATTCCCGCGGCGTCGCCGTCGCCGTCGACGGCGTCGTCCTGCCGCGCGAGCGCTGGGAGTCGACCGTCGGGGAGCTCGGGGCGTCGGCCATCGACGTGCTCACCGCGGTCCAGGGGGGTTAGGAATGCCAGATCCCCTGGTCATCGCCGGCCGCGAGTTCGCCTCGAGGCTGATCATGGGCACCGGCGGCGCCGCGAATCAGGCGGTGCTGGGCGAGGCGTTGAAGGCGTCGGGGACGGTGCTGACCACCGTCGCCATGCGCCGCGTCGACTCCGGCGGCGGGACGGGCGTGCTGGGGCTGCTCGACGAACTGGGCATCGAGGCGCTGCCGAACACCGCCGGCTGCCGCACCGCCCGCGAGGCCGTGCTCACCGCGCGGCTGGCGCGCGAGGCGCTGGGGACGTCGTGGGTGAAGCTGGAGGTCATCGCGGACGACAGGACGCTGCTTCCCGACGCCCTCGAGCTCGTCGACGCCGCCGAGCAGCTGGTGGACGACGGTTTCACCGTGCTGCCGTACACGAATGACGATCCGGCGCTGGCCAAGCGCCTGGAGGACATCGGCTGCGCGGCGGTCATGCCGCTGGCGGCGCCGATCGGGACGGGGCAGGGGCTGCTCAACGAGCACAACCTGGCCATGATCGTCGAGCGCGCCGGCGTGCCCGTCATCTGCGACGCGGGCATCGGCACGGCGTCGGATGCGGCGCGGGCGATGGAGCTCGGCTGCTCCGCCGTTCTGCTGGCCACCGCCGTGACCCGCGCGAAGGACCCGGTGCTCATGGCCGCCGCCATGCGCGACGGCGTGGCCGCGGGGCGCGCCGCGTACCGCGCCGGGCGGATCCCCAAGCGCTCGTGGGCGCTGGCGTCGTCGCCGGACTACGAAGACCTGGGCTAGCGGATCTGGGCTAGCTAAAACGTCTCGTGCCTGCGCTGGTGTTCCTCGACGAAGGTCTCGGAGTGCTCGGCGAGCTTGATCAGCGGCTGGACGGCCTTGGCCAGGCGGCGGACGTCGTCGGGGCTCATGGTCAGGACGATGCGCTCGATGATCTCGCCCCAGTGGCCGATCATCTGCTCGAGCAGCTCGGTGCCGGTGTCGGAGACGTAGAGGTCCTGGGCGCGGCGGTCGACGGCGTTGTGCTCGCGCTTGATCAGGTTGTTGTCCAGCAGGCGCCGCACGGTCGCGGACACGTTGGACGGCCGCAGGAAGCGCAGGCGGGCGATGTCGGATACGCCGCAGCCGGGGTGGGTGGAGATGAAGTGCAGCACCTCCATCTCCGACTGCGAAATGTCCAGGCGCTGGTTGGGGCGTTCCCCGAGTCGGCGCGTCGCCGCCAGGAAGTCGTACAGCCCGATTGCGATACGCCGGACGTTCTCCTTCGTCGCGTCGTCGAAGTCCGGGTTGAAGCCGGGGTTCTCGGCGGAGGAAGCGGAAACCATGGTGTACCTTCCTTTCTCGGGTCCGGGGCCGCCGCGGGAATGCTGCGGGGTCCGGAATAGTCCCTCAACTATATATTCAGTGTAGAAAGTCGTGTGTTACATGCGTGCGGAAATTTCCGGGAAAAATGCCGGCGTCCCCCTGCCGATCCTGGCCGCGCTGGCGTTGGCGACGATGGCGGGCCCGCTGTCCATCGACACCTACCTACCCGCGTTTCCGCTGATGGCGGATGCCCTGGGCACCAATCAGCCGGGCATTCAGCTGACCCTGACGCTGTTCATGGCGGGCATGGCGCTGGGGCAGTTCTTCATCGGGCCGATGTCGGATTCCCTGGGGCGCCGCCGCCTGCTCCTGGCCAGCCAGCTGCTCGCGGCCATCGCGGCGTTCGTCTGCGCCGCCTCGCCGGACGTGTGGGTGATGTGGGGTGGCCGCCTCGTGCAGGGCATCGCCGGCGGCGCGGGCGTCGTGCTGGCCCGCGCGGTCGTCGCGGACCTCGCGGAGGGCAGGACCGCGGCCCGCGCGTTTTCCTTGATGATGCTCATCAACGGCGTCGCCCCGATCATGGCCCCGCTCGTCGGCGCCGTGCTGCTCGTGCCGTTCGGGTGGCGGTCGATTTTCGTGTTCATGGGCGTGTTCAATCTGGCGTCCCTGGCGGTGCTGGCGATCGTCGTCAAGGAATCCCTGCCCCGGGAAAACCGCAGCATGGGCGGGTTGCGGGGACTGTTCGGCGGCATCGCGGAGGTCGTGAAGATCCCGGGCTTCCTCGGCTACGTCATCGCATTCTGGTTCAGCTTCGGCGCGATGTTCGCGTACATTTCCGGCTCGCCGTTCGTCATGCAGGGCCAGCTGGGGCTGGGCGTGGGCACGTATTCGGTGCTGTTCGCCGTCGCGTCGGCGATGATCGTGCTCGGCTCGGCGGTCAGCGCGCGGATGGTCAACACGGTCGATCCGCGGCGCCTGCTGGGCCTCGGCATCGCGGCGATGCTGGTGGCCTCGGTCCTTTTGCTTGTCGACGCCTACGTCCACCCCACCGTGTGGATCATCGTCCCGCTGCTGATGATGGCGCTGGGTGCGATGGGCTTCATCATGGGCAACGCCACGGCCCTGGCGACGGGCCTGGCCAGGCGGCGCGCGGGGGCTGCGTCGGCGATGCTCGGCGCCGGCCAGTTCGTCGTCGCCGGCGCGCTGTCGCCGCTCGTCGGGCTCGGCGAGGATGCCGCCATGACCATGGGCACCGTCATGACCATGTCCGTCAGCGTCGCCCTGCTCGGCTTCGCCTGGGCGATCAAGCGGGAGGGCGCGGGCGCGTGACGGTGCCCGCCTTCGTGGCCAGGTAGACGCCGAGTGCGGCGGGCACGCACATGGCGATCGCGAGGGCGGAGGGGATTTCGTCGAGAAGCAGTGCGCCCAGGCCCAGGCTCACCAGCGGCGGAAGGAAATGCGCGACCGCGGCGCGTGCGGGACCGAATTCGCGGATGATCATCAGCCACAGCGTCATGCCGATGACCGACGCGCCGATGATCAGGTACGCCTCGGCGAGCAGGAATCGGGGCGTGAGATCCGGGATGCCGTCCCAGATCAGGGCCGCGGCCGCGCACGGGAGGCCGCCGGCGATGCTCTGGATTCCCGTCGACATCCACGGGTTGCCCGGCGGGACGAGCCGCGGCGTGAGCACCGTGCCCGCGATGAGGCACGCGACGGCCGCCGAGCCGATGGCGATGCCCGTGACCGAGGTATCGCCGGAACCCAGCCTGGTCAGGGCGGAGCCGGTGACGCCGACGAAGCCGATGGCGCACCCCGCCCATTGCAATGCCCGGAGGTGAGCGCCCTGCAACGATGAAATGACCAGGACCGCGATGGGAATGGTCGAGGTGAGGATCGCCGCCATGCCCACCGACAGATGCGGCAGGGCGGTGGCGATGAGGCCGAGGTATCCCGCGTTGTTGAGGAATCCGACGATGACGATCCCGCCGAGATTCCGTTTGGGCAGCCCGCCCGCCGCCCGCCATGTGACCGCGACCATCAGGGCGCCGGCCACCGTCGTGCGGATGGCGACGGTCGTCATGGGCCCAGCGTCGTCGAGGGCCATTTTGGTGGCGACGAACGCGCCCGACCACAGAGTCGCCCAGGCCGCGGCGAACAAGACGAAGCGGATCGTGGAGCCGGAATTCGCGGGCATGCAAGCCTCCTCGCGGTAATGCTTCATGATTACGTGAAGCGTGAAGCAAGGTTGCATGACGAATCGTCCAGCGTCTACCGTTTGGGGTGAAAAGAGAGTGGTCGACCCCCGATGTGGGGGAGGTTCGGCATCGAGGAGGCACCGGGCATGAAGGCGGACGGCGACGCTTTGGCTTTCGCTGCGTCGATTGCGGCGGAGTGCTCCTCACCAGTGCGGTTGATGATTCTCCGGCTGCTCCTGGAGGAGGGAGAATCCCGAGTCCGCATCATGGCGGAGCAGCTTGGCGTCGGGGAGTCGGCGCTGTCTAACCACCTGAAGCGGCTCCGCGACGCCGGCATCGTCCGCGTCGCCCGCAGTGGCCGTACCGCCACGTACTCGATCGCGAACCCCCGGGTGGGAGACGTCGTTGCCTCGCTGCTTTCGGCGGCCGGACTTGCGCCGGAGTATCCGGTCATCGATGCGGGCACGGGGCTCGCGCACGCGCGTTCCTGCTACGACCATCTCGCCGGTGAAGTCGGGGTCCGGCTGACCCGCGGCCTCATCGCCGCGGAGGCGATCACGGTCAGCGCAGACGCCGAAGGTGGGGGAGATGTCGTCGACGTCGGGCCGAATGCCGAAAAGTGCTTCGCGAAACTCGGCGCCGGCCTGACCGGATTGCCCGCCAATCGCAAGCAGTCGTTCCTGTGCGACGACTGGAGTCACGGCGACAGGCACCTCGCCGGTGCTCTCGGGGCGGTGCTGCTGCAGGGGCTGATCTCGAAAGGCTTCGTCGCCAGCGTCTCCGGCTCACGCGAGCTGACCGTGACGGAGACCGGGGAAAAGGTCCTCGCCGAGTTCTACACGTCGTAGTCGGTGCGCCATTGTCCTTGCGCTCCTTGCGGCCGGTCAAGACGAATCTGGCTATATGTGTGACATGTAATACCTTGCCGGCTGGAGCTGGGCCTTTTATGCTGCGGCGTATGAGGGCAAGAGATTCACAAAAGAGGCTTCATTGTTGCCCTGTCGGCGATCGTGGCGGTGTGCGCAAGACTGGTGTGTCCCTGCAGTCGCGATGCGCGCCAACAGAACGATGAATACTCGTCCGTGGTCAATCGGGGCGTTCGCGCTCGGGCTCTACTCCGTGTGGTTGCTCGTGGGGCAATCTGCGAATGTGGTCCAGGCTTTTGCGGCGCCAGGGTTCTTTGGTCCGTGCTCGACGCTCGCCGTGAGCGTCTACTTCGTCCTGTTGCTGGTGCCGAACAAGCATGTGGTGATGGCGGTTCTGGGCGCGATCGCTACAGCGATCGCGTTGGGATTCGCCGGCGCAGCGGCGGCGGATCTTTGGCGCATCGCGTCAATCGAAGGTGTCGGCAGACTCGGCGTCGACGAGTGGTTGCCCGCCGTGGCGGCGATGGTGCTCAGCGCCGGGGCCTTGTTCCATGCCGTGTTGTCGGGACGCAGTCGCCCCGATGACAGTCACACGTCGTAGTCGACGATGACGGGGGCGTGGTCGGAGGCGCCCTTGCCCTTGCGCTCCTCGCGGTCGATGAACGCGCCGGTGACGGTGTCCGCCAGCGCCGGGGTGGCCAGCTGGAAATCGATGCGCATGCCCTGGCGCTTCTGGAACCGCAGCTGCTGGTAATCCCAGTACGTCCACTGGCCCTCGGTGTGCTCGCGCGTCACGTCGCGGAAGCCCGCCTCCTGCAGCGCCTCGAACGCGGCGCGCTCCGGCGGGGTGACGTGCGTCTTGCCCTCGAAAAAGGCCATGTCCCAGACGTCCTCGTCGCGCGGGGCGATGTTGAAATCGCCGCCGATCATGGCCTTGTGCGCGGGGTCGTCGTCAAGCGAGGCCGTGCCCGCATCGCGCAGGGCCTGCAGGAACCGGAGCTTGTAGTCGTAATGCGGGTCGCCGATCTCGCGGCCGTTCGGGACGTAGACGCTGTGGACGCGGACGCCACCGCACGTCGCGGCGATGTGGCGGGCCTCGGCGAGCTGCTCGAGCTCCTGATCCTTGGTGAAGCCCGGCTGCCCCGGGAAACCCGTGACCACGTCGTCGAGGCCGACGCGGGAAATGATGGCCACGCCATTCCACTGGTTGAGGCCATGGTGGGCGACCTCGTAGCCGAGCTCCTCGAACCGCGCCGCCGGGAACTGGTCGTCGCGGCACTTCGTCTCCTGGACGGCCAACACGTCGATCGCGTGGCGCTCCAGCGCGCCGACCATCCGGTCGAGGCGGGTGCGGGCCGAATTGACGTTCCAGACGCAAATACGCATGCGGCAACCGTACCCGGCGGGACCGGGGGCGGGAACAAACCCGGGGCCGCGGCCGTTGGACGTGGTGAGACCGGTGCGTGACAGAAAGGCGGAATCCGGCATGCAGCACAAGCACGTTCAGGTGGACCCCTTCACGGCCGCCAACCCCTACGAAGTCGACCCCTTCAGGCCCGTCGTCGCGCGCACCCCCGTGCCCGCCGACCACCCGCTGCTCGGGCGGCCGCGCAACCCGTGGATCACCCCGGCCACCGCCGCCGCGGCCGAGCAACTGGGCTACGACCCCGAGGCCGTCAACGCCCCGCTGATCAAGCGCCTGGGCGCGCTGTTCGTGGACACCGCGATCTACGGCGGGTTGCTCGCCGTACTCCTGGTGCTGCTCGGCGCCTTCGGCCCGCCCGACGCGTGGGCCGCCGGCGCCGTCGCCGCGATCTTCGCCGGGCCCGCCGGCTTCTACGCCTACCGCGCGATGGGCGACGCCATCTTCGAGGGCTCGCCCGGCAAGCACGCCCTCGGCCTGCGCATGGGCGGCCCCAACGCCCTGCCCGTCTCCGGCACCGACGGCCTGCGCCGTAACCTGTGGATCCTGCCGTCGATGATCCCCGGCCTCGGGTGGATCGTCAGCCTGGCCATGATGGCGTGGATCGGCCTGAGCGCGGGAAATGACCCGCTCGGCCGCGGCGGGCACGAGCGGGCCATCGGGACCCGGGTGACGGAGAAGGACTAGCCTCCCCGCCGCCGGCGCTACATGGCAGACGGGTCGACGTTGATCGAATCGATGACGCCGTCGCCGTCGAAATCATGGTGGCGGGTGTCGAACTCCCCGTTGCCGGTGGTGTCGTACAGGATCGAATCCGCGGTGCCGTCGCCGTCGAAATCGTAGGCGCGGGCATCGATCTCGCCGTCGCCGTCGAGGTCGAAGTCGATCTTGTTCACCACCCCGTCGTTGTCGAAGTCGGAGATGGTCACGTCGGCGATGCCGTCGCCGTCGAGGTCGACGGAGATCTCGTCGATGGTGCCGTCGTCGTTCAGGTCGGACTTCGTGACCACCTGCTCCGCGTCCACCGCATCGACGATCTCGGAGATGTCGCCGAACGGCAGGTCGCCGATCTCGGGGGTCGGGTCGGGGCGGTCGGCGGCGCTGCTCTGCGGCTGCTCGTCGCGGACATCGTCGATGAACTGGGTGAAGATCGTGGTGTCGGACATTGTTCCGGTTCCTCCCGGTGCTGGGTTCGCCTGCTGGCCTGTTCATCGATGAGATGCGCGCCGGCCCCGGAATGTTCCCGCACTTCCCGCTTTCCGGTTGCTTGACGACGTACTCGCGCACACCCCTCCCACCCTGCACGCAAAAAGACGCCCAGTGGACGGAAAGAGGTGGTCAACCACTTCTTTCCGTCCACTGGGCGTCTATCTGCGGTGGACGAGACGTCGTCAAGCAACTAGGCGTCGAGGGTGCCCGCAGACGCGTCGGTGGCATCCGTGCCGGCGTCGGTGCCGCCGTAATTCGGGTCCTCCTCGACGACGTCCACGACGCCGTCGCCATCGTTGTCGATGTAGCGGATGTCGGTGTAGCCGTCGTTGTCGCGGTCGATCTCGAGGGTGTCCATCTCGCCGTCGCCATCCGAATCCGACCAGATGTGGTCGACGCGGCCGTCGCCGGAGGTGTCCACGTGCAGCTCGGAGAAGCCCTCGCCGACCGGCTCGCGCATCTCGGCGTCGACGATGCCGTCGTTGTCCAGATCCAGCGACAGCGTGTCGACGACCCCGTCACCATCCGTGTCCGTCGCCGCCACGACCTCCGCGGCGTCGAGGTCGATGGTGACGTCCGGGCCGGAGACCTGGCCGTAGACGTCGTACTCGCCGGCGTCGACGTTGGACGCCTGGCCCGTGCCGGTGCTCTGCTCGGCGGCCGGCGACGGGGCGGGAGCGGCCGGGGGAGCGGCGTCGGCCTGCGGGGCGGGGGCGGGGGTCTGGCCGTCGATGAAGGCGTCGACCTCTTCCTTGCTGGACAGCGTCGTGTCCAGGATGGCGTCGTCGGTGGTGTCGAACTGGACGGAATCGGCCTCGCCGTCGCCGTCGATGTCCGTGACGATGGTGTCGATGTAGCCGTCCTTGTCCAGATCCAGGACGATCTGGTCGATCTCGCCGTCGCCGTCGAGGTCCGAGGCGGACATGACGTCGGCGGCGGATTCCTCCAGCACCTCGTCGAGGCTGATGCCCAGTCCCGACTCGGGGGCGGGGGCCGGGGCGGTCTTCTCGGGGGCGGTGGTGTCGGGCGCGGTGTTCTCGGGGGCGTTCTGGTCGGTGGTGCGGTCGTCGTTTCCGGACATTGTTCCGATCCTCTCGGGTCGCGTGTGCGGTGGTTTCCCGCGTTGGTCGACGATGAGATGCGCCGGGTGGCGCGGAATGTTCCCGTCCCGGAGAAATTATCCACGACTATTTTCCCTGGGGCACCTTTATGATGGCCAGTGCCCGCCCCGGCCCACCACATCCGGCCCACCACGAGGACTTGCATGACGACGACCAACGCCGACGCCCGCGCCGCACTGCGCCGGGACGTCGAGGGTGCCGCGAAGGCGGTGTCGTCGGCGCTGAAGATCCTCGACCGCTACGGCCACGGCGACGCGGCTGCCGCGATCCGGCGGACGTGGGCGGACACGTCGCTGCGCGGGACGGTCGTGGTCGTCGGGGAGGTCAAGCGGGGCAAGAGCTCGGTGATCAACGCCATCGCCGGTGCCCGTGATCTGCTGCCCGTCGACGTCGACGTGTGCACGTCGGCCCCGGTGCAGGTGCTGCGGTCGGAGGACAACACCGAGGTCATCGACCTCAACTTCGGCGACCACGTCGAGCGCGCGCCGCTGTCGGAGCTGCGGGAGTGGACGACGATGACCGGCGCCCGCGTCGCCGACCCCGACACCCCGGAGCTGCCCACCGGCGTGACGGTCCGGGTGTCGGGCGAGCATGTGCCGAAGGCGCTGTTCATCGACACCCCAGGCGCCGGCGGCCTGGACCGCGAGGCCATCGACGTCGCCCTGGAGCGCGCCCGCGGGGCCGGGGTGCTGCTCATGGTGTGCGACGCGACGACGCCGATCACCGCGCCGGAGATGGAGATCCTCGGCCGCGCGGCGCAGGCGGCGGGCTCCGTCATCGTCGCGGTGACCAAGACCGACAAGAACCTGCGCCGCTGGCGGGCCATCGTCGACGACGACCGCCGCCTGATCCGCCGTCACCTGGGCCGCGACGTGCCGGTGATCGGCGTGTCCAGCCTGCGCGCCGTCGACGCCGCCGAGATGGCCGACCCGCAGCGCCGCGCCCGCGTCGAACGCAGCTCCGGCATCGCCGAGCTGCGCGGCCGCATCACCGCCGAGATGGCCCGCGGCGCGCTGCTTTCAAAGGTCGCGGCGCTGTCCATGGCCGAATCGGCGCTGGAGTCCGTCGCCGCGACCATCGACGCCGACCTCGCCGCCGTCGACCGCGCCGAAGAGGTGGTGCCCGAACTCGAGGCCCGCCGCGATGAGCTGCGCCGCCTGCGCGACCATGGCCAGGAATGGGAGCAGATCCTGGCGCGCAACATCACCGTCGCAAGGCAATCCATCATGGCCGGGTTCGACGCCGAGATGGACCGCGTCCGCGAGCACTGGATCCGCACGATCAACGGCTCCGGCATGAAGGTGCTGCGGTCGAAGCCGCAGGTGTTCACGTCGCGGATCGAGGAGGAGCTGTCGGCGGCGGCGGAGGCGACCGTCAACAAGCAGCTGGAGGTGCTGCGCCGCGAGGCGATCGCCCTGTTCGGCGACGACCACGAGTGGGAGGCGATGGCCGGTGCGGCGCTGATGAGCATCGCGCCGGGCGGCGCGGGCACCGGCACCGGCGACGGGCGGCACTCGGTGGCGTCGAAGACGGAGAACCTGCTGGACCCGGGCATGGTGACGCTGGGCATCATTTCCGGGCCCGCGATCGCCTCGGCCGGCGGCGGCGCGCTGGCGGCGATGGGCCTGGCCACCATCGCGCTGCCCGCGGCGGTCATCGGCGGCGGCTGGCTCGGCGTGAACATGGCCTACCGCGCCATGCGCAACGGCAAGCAGCACCTGATCACGTGGACGCGCGAGACGGTGGCGGCGCTGCGGATGAGCGTGAACAGGAACATCGACACGCTGGTGACCACGGTGCGCACCGAAATCGTGCTGCGCTACCGCGCCCGGCTGCGCCGCGAGGGCGACGAGATCAAGCGCCGCATCGAAGACGCCCGCGCCGTCGCGCGCGCCTCGGAGGAGGAGCGCCGCCAGACGCTGGCCCGGCTGCGGCGCAACAAGGAGATCGTGGCGAAGATCCGCGGGGAGCTGGCCACCTCCGCCGGCACGCTGAGGGGAGTGGGGCGCTGATGGCTCCCGCACAGATGGATCCGGTGACGCAGGAGATCGACCGGGCGCTGCATGCGCTGGCCGCCGGCGGCGGCGACCTGCCGGGCCACGCCAACCGGCTGGGCGGGATCCTGTTCTCGCCGCCGCGGGTGCTCGTCGTCGGTCGCCTCAAGGCGGGCAAGTCGACGCTGGTCAATGCGCTGATCGGGGACAACGTCGCGGCGACGGGCACGCTGGAGACCACCAACGCCGTCACCGTCTTCCGCCACGGCGCCCCGTCGCGCGCCGAGGTCGTGGGCAACGACGGCACGCGCGGCCGGGGCGTCCTCGACGACGGCGTGCTCGTCGACGTCGGCCGCCCGGTTCCGGAGGTCGCCTACGTGGACCGCTTCCTGCCGTCGGCGGCGGTGGAGCGGATGACCATCATCGATACGCCGGGCATCGCCACGCTCACGGTGGAAAACCGCGATGCCACGGAGCGGGCGCTCATCGACGGCTACGCCCAGACGCGCGACGCCTCCGTGGACGCCGATGCGGCCGTCTTCCTCTTCGATTCGTCGCCGCGGACGGACGAGCGGGAGTTCGTGGGCAAGCTCGGTTTCACTCCCTTGAACACCGTCGGGGTGCTGGCGCGCGCGGACTCCTTCGGTGAGGGCGCGTTCGGCCGGCGCGATCCGATCGAGCACGCGCAGCGGTATTGCGGGGTGCTGCGCGGGCGGCTGGGGTCGCTGATGGCGGAGGTCGTGCCGGTGTCGGGCCTGATGGCGGAGTCGGCGGCGACGGGGCGGGTGACCGAGCCGGTGGCCCGCGCCGTCGCGGAGCTGGGGCGGCTGGCGCCGGAGGATCTGGTCGAGGAGCTGGAGTCCGACGCGCCCGCGCGCATCGACGCCGGGCTGCGCGATCGGGCGCTGGATCTGCTCGGCGAGTACGGCGTCGTCCGCGGTGCGCCCGTCGCCGAGCGCGGGGCGGTGGCGCTCAACGAGTGGCTGGAGGAGCGCTCCGGCATCGCCCGCCTGCGCCGCGTCCTCGAGGGCGGCCTGCTGCGCTTCGCCTCGCTGGGCCGGGCCGCGCGCCTGCTGCACCAGTTGGAGCTGCTCGGCTACTCGCACGAGCGCTCGGCGCACGTCCGCCACGTCCACGGCGTGCTGGCGGCACAGCCCGCGATGGCGCCGGTGATGCTCTTCACCGCGTATCGCGGGTTGGCGGCGACCTCGCCCGATTCGACGCTGATGCCCTTGCTTTACGACGCCTTGACCGGCGCCAACCCGGCCGAACGCGTCGGGCTCCCGGCGGCGGCGGATCCGGCGCAGGTGCGGCAGAGGGCGCGGGAGATGTACGGCGAGCTGCAGCGGATGGGGCTGGTGGGACGCTCGGCGGCGGAGGAGGACTCTCGCGTTCGCCTGATCGCGATGGTCTCGTCGCTGTTAAGCTGACCAAATTATTGACGCTCCCGAAAGGATCTTGATCATGTCCGGTTGGCGTTTGGCCATCGACTTCGGCACGTCGAACACCGCCGCCGCGCACCGCGCGGCCGCAGCGGGCCAGGGTGGTGCGCCCGCGGAGGCGCTGGCCCTGTCCCACCACGGGAACCTGCTGCCCTCGGCGGTGTTCGCCGATGGGCAGGGGCTCATGGTCGGCCACGTGGCGCTGAATCAGGCGGAGTCGCAGCCGGACGCGTTCCTGCCGGAGCCCAAGCGCGCCGTGGGGTCGGAGACCGTGCTGCTGGCCGGTACGCGGATGCCGGTGGCCGAGGTCATCGGCGCGGTGATCGGGTCGGTGCTGGACCGGGCGCGCAGGTTCGCGGGCGGGTCGATGCCCGATGACGTGGTGCTCACCCACCCGGAGGGCTGGGGCAACGCGGAGCTGATGCGCCTCATCGACGGCGCCGAGCGCGCCGGCATCGAGCGCCGCCGCCTGTCGCTGGTGTCGGAGCCGCGGGCGGCGACGTACTGGTACTCGTTCCAGCGGCCACTGTCGCCCGGCCAGAAGGTCGCCGTGTTCGACCTCGGCGGCGGCACCCTCGACGTGGCGGTGCTGACGCCCACCGCCGATGGCTCGCTGCAGGTCATCGCCGCGCGCGGTGACAATTCTCTGGGCGGCCGCACCCTCGACGCCCGCATCCGCTCGTGGGTGGAGGCGGAGCTGGAGGAAAACGACACCGAACTGCTGCGCGCCCTGCGCTCCGGTGCGTCGGGATCGTCGCTGGCGCTGGACCGGGCGATCAAGACGGCCAAGGAGGTGCTGTCGGAGGCGCCGCGGGCGACCATCACCGTCGCCGCCCAGGGCCGCGAGTCCACGCTGATGCTCACCCGCGGGGAGTTCGAGGAGCTGATCAAACCCGACGTCGACCGCGCCCTCGACGTCACCCGCGCCACGCTGCTCGACGCCGGTCTTCGCCCCGATCCGTCGACGGCGCTGTACCTGACCGGCGGTTCCGCGAGGATCCCGTACATCCAGGACCGCCTCGGCGAGCTGTGCCAGGTGGCCACCCTCGACGACCCGAAGACCGTGGTCAGCCGCGGTGCGCTGATGGGCCCGACGCGCCGGGCCGAGGACGTCGCCGCGGGCGTGACCACGTGGATCGCCCCGGGATCCGTCGCCGGTGGCGCCGGCTCGATGGCGGTGGCTCCGGTGCCGCCGACGCCGCAGTCTGCACCGTCTTCTCAGTCACCTCAGCCGCAGATGCCCCAGCAGCCGTACTACGCGGCGCCCAATCAGGGTGGCCCGGCGAATCCCTATGGGGCGCAGCAGCACGCCCAGACCCAGCCGCAGCAGGCCCAGCAGCAACCCCAGCAGTTTGCGGCGGTGCCCAGCTCGTCGGGGTCGAAGTCGGGGAACTCGAAGATGCCATTGTTCGCCATCGGCGGCGTCGTGGCGCTGTTGCTCATCGGCCGCGCCTGGGCGCTGATGTCCGACGGCGACGACAATGGCGGCGGAAATGGCGGCAACGGCGGAGGGGAAACGACGGCGACCGAGACGTCGGAAAGCCAGCCGGCCGCGGCCCCGTGGCCGGATCCGATGATTGAGGACAGTGATCGGATCAAGACCGAGCTGACAAGTCGCCTACCATCCGTACTAGTCGAACAGATGGATAATTGCAGCCCCTCAGAAACAGTGCTTTCCGTGGGGCTTGGTTCGGACCGCTTTCCTTCCTATCTATGTGGTTACGAATACCCGGAATCGCAAGAGACCGGTCTTTCAACAGCGCAGATCATCACGAGCGCAGAGGCGATCGAAGCGGTTGGTAAGTATGCGGACAAAGAGGGCACTGAACTTATTGAGCTTTCCAGCTCGGAGGGACGGCGCGTCCTTTTGGAGGAGAACGATACTTTCGCCTATTTCTATGTGCATAGTCCTCAGGGATCGTACCTCTATAGATCTGGACATTTTGATTCCGGGGAAAAAGCCCGAACCTATCTAAAGCAGCGGGATTTGATTTAGGAAAGTTTTTTGGGAAGTAACTGCCCAGGCGGAGGATCTTGAGTACTACATTCGAGTTACGGTCGCCCTGAACAAGTGGCGACCATGGCCGAAGAAGGCAATGAACAATCGCGAGATAGTGTCCGCGTTGGGCGATCGCTAGCGTCTGACTTGAGGAATGGGTTATCAACGTATCGTTGTAGGCTGGACAGGTAAGTTGTCAGCAGGTCGACGCGTCTGAAACGGTCGGCTGACAAGCGCAACGAGATCATGGGTGTTGTAATCGCCGATTAAATCCACTGGAGCTTGAAATATCTCGAACCATAACCTAAGGCAGGGCGTGGCGAGTTTTGCGGGAATGAAGCTTGGCATGACGGCTATCCGTCCGTCCATGCGGCCCTGAGGTGGCATATTTGATCAATATAGACAATATATCGTCTTAGTTCAATCACGTTGCTGGGGGTGTCCCTATGAAAATTGTCAATATCTCGCCGGGTCGTTTCGTACATGGGACGGGGGTGCCGGGAGCCATGGCTGGGCGCCGATCCTGGCATGTCGGATCGATGCTGGTCGGGCCCAAAGGGGCCCTTCCGGATCCGGAGTGCGTAGCTCGGATTTCCCGGTGAGGCGGCAAGGCACAAGATGTAGGGGTCCTGGGATGCGTGACGATACAGGTTCTCTACGTCCGTATCGCACACCCCAGGACCCGCTTTGAACGCTACCGCCAATCTGCTCGCCGACACCATCTGCCGCACCGTCGAGCTGGGAGTGACCATCACCAACGCCGCCGTCGAAGGCGAGCTCACGCACCTGTGGTGCTCGCCAGTGGCGTTGGACCCGCACTGCCCGTCGTGTGGTGTGGCCGGCAGGCTGCGCGATCACGTCGAACGTCAGGTCACCGACGTGCCCATCGTCGGCCATCCGACCAGGCTGCACGTCCGCACACCCCGCGTCACCTGCGACAACACCGCGTGCCAGGCGCGGATCTTCCAGCAGCGGATGCCGGAGTTGGCCGAGCCGCGGGCCACGACCACCCGCCGCTGCACCCGCTGGATCCTGCAGCGCCTGGCCATCGACCGGACCAGCGTCGCGGCGGTGGCCAAGGCCCTCGGCCTGGGACAAGGTCAACGACCTCGCGGTATCGAAGGTCCGCACGATGGTCTACGACGAGCCCGGACACCTGGACGGGGTCCGCGTCCTCGGCGTCGACGAGCACAAGTGGAAACACGCCCGCGGCGACGGCACCTCATCGTTCGTGACAGTGCTCGTCGACCTGACCCGGTGGTCGACGGCACCGGCCCGGCGAGGTTGCTCGACATGATCGAGGGCCGCTCGGCGACGGTGCTCACCGACTGGCTCGACGCCCGTGACCAAGCCTTCCGCGACCGGATCAAGGCCATGCCCATGGACGGGTTCGCCGGCTACCACACTGCCGCCGCCAAGGCCGTGCCCGCGGCGCGGACGGTGATGGATCCCTTCCACGTTGTGCACCTGGCCGCCGAGGGGCTCACCCTGTGTCGCCAGCGCGTGCAGCAGGCCACCACCGGGCACCGCGGCCGCACCGGCGACCCGCTGTACGGAATCCGCCGCACCTTGAACACCCGGGCCGAGCTACTCACCGACAAGCAGAAGGCCCGCCTATGGAAAGCCTTCACCGCCGACGACGCACACATCGCAGTGGAGGTCACCTACGGCGTCTACCAGCGACTCATCACCGCCTACGAAAACGCAGGGCGCCGGGTGGGCAAGGTCGCCATGTACAAGCTCCTCAAAGCGATCAAGGGCGGCGTACCCAAGGAGTTGCCCGAACTGGCCCAGCTCGGCCGCTCGTTGTGGCGACGCCGCGCGGAGATCCTGGCCTACTTCGACACCAGGGCCTCCAACGGCCCCGTCGAGGCCATCAACGGACGCCCCGAGCACCTGCGCGGAATCGCCCTCGGCTTGCGCAACCTGCAGCACTACATCTTGCGATCACTCATCCACTCCGGAGGACTCCAGAACCGAATCAACGCACTCTAAATCCGGAAGGGCCCGTTTACGCAGGTAGTAGTCGCGTGATGCGGGATGGCAGTTCGACGCGATCCACGCCGATCGAAACATCGCGTTCTTCAAGCGTTTATTGCCGGCCCTGGCGGGAAACTCTCCGCGGATTGATGTGCCCGACCGCCGAGTGATCGGTGCGATGCCCGCGTAGACGGCCAGGTGTGCGGCGTCGGCGAAGTCCTGGCAGTCACCGATGGACAGCAAGATGTTGGAGGCGGTCTTGATGCCCACGCCGGGCATCGACATCAAGACCTTGGGCCAAGGGGGAAGTCATTGAGCATCTCCTCGACTTGTCCGGCAATGGTGTCGCGCTGAGCTTGCAGCGCTTTGATATTCGCCGCCAGCTGCGGGATGACCAGTTCCGTCGCCGCAGTGCCGGGTACCGTGACAGTTTGTGCGGCGAGGGCGGCGAAAATTGCGTCTACCAGGTCGGTCGGGCCCTTCTTGGCGCGGTTGCGCATCCATGTGAGGACTCGGCCTCGGCCTGCGGCGGCCAGCTTTGTCGGCCCTCCGTAGTGGATGAGTAGGTCCAGCACCAGGCTGCGCGAGAGAATCTCGCCGGTGAAGATGCGCTCGAGTGCGGGGTGAATCTGTGTGAGCACGCTGCGAAGGCGGTTCTTCGTTCGCGTGGCGTCTTTGGCGATGTCGTCGTCGAATCCGGCGAGCATTTTCAGCGCCGACAGTGTCTCGTCGTCGCGGTCGACTGCTCGCAGGGTGTGCGGCATGGTGCGGGCGGTGTCGGCGATGATGAATGCATCCCGGCGGTCGGTTTTTGATCGTCCGGGGTAGAGATCGGCAGCTTTTCGCATGGCCAGGCCGGGTAGATATCCGACCGTGCAACCGCAGTCGCGGGCCACGGCGATGGGCAAGGCGCCGATGGTGTTGGGTTGGTCGACGACCATGAGAACACTGCCGTGGGTCTGCATGGACGCGAAGATTTCGCGTAGTGCGGCTTCGTCTTGCGGCAGTGGTTTGTCGAAGATCTTGTTGCCGGTTGTGGTCAGTGCGCAGGCATGGTGGCCGGTTTTGCCGACGTCGAGTCCGATGATGATGTCGGGTGTTGCGGACGGTTCCATGATGGTGTCCTTTTGGTCGTGGCTGGTCACCGGCGTCTTGGACATCCGTTGCAGGCACCCACGTTACGAAGAGACCTCTGGTTGGGCCGTGTCCCTATTAGCTGTCAGCGGTTGTCCCCGGTGCCCGGTGGCAACACCCCCCGGATCATGGAAACTCTCACGCAGATAAGCCATGCCGGGCCCGGTGACCATCCCCCGTGAGGGGGACACCATCACGATGAAGGGAGGGAAAGCGAATTGGAGGGAATGACGTTCCGACCCCCTGCTACTGACTGAGACCTCCGATTGGTGCAAATTTGCTGGCCAGCCTCAAAGTCGCAAGCTAGTGTTCAATCAACACGAGTGGGCAAACGGGCTCTTGGTGAGGTTGCGTCCTCTAGCGTGGTGTACCGACCACCTCGGTGACCGCCCCACCCACAACAAGGGCGACCACCGTAGGTACCTTTCGAATCAACTCCTA
>NZ_JBHXCS010000006.1:0-214325 GCF_042725215.1 Corynebacterium sp. NPDC060344
GGGGGTTGGTTTTTTTTAATACTACCCCCCTCCTTATCGCGGCTCTCCCCCCCCGCCCCGGGGGGGGGGGGGCCCCCCCCCCCCCCCCCCGGCCCTGGGGCTTTATCACACGAAGGAAGAACCCCACATGACCGTCAAGACCCTGCAGGATCTCCTCGACGAGGGCGTCGAGGGCCGTTACGTCCTGGTTCGCTCCGACCTCAACGTCCCGCTCAAGGACGGTTCGATCACCGACCCGGGCCGCATCGACGCGTCGGTTCCCACCCTGAAGGCGCTGTCGGATGCCGGCGCCAAGGTCGTCGTCACCGCCCACCTGGGCCGCCCCAAGGGCGAGGTCAACCCGGACCTGTCCCTGGCGCCGGTCGCCGAGGCGCTGTCCGAGCGCCTGGACCGCTACGTGGCCGTCGCCGGCGACGTGTCGGGCGAGGACGCCCACGAGCGCGCCAACGGCCTGACCGACGGTGACGTGCTGCTGCTGGAGAACATCCGCTTCGACGCCCGCGAGACCTCGAAGGACGAGTCGGAGCGCGAGGCCTTCGCCGGCGAGCTGGCCGCCCTGGTCCCGGAGGGCGCGTTCGTCTCCGACGGCTTCGGCGTGGTCCACCGCGCGCAGGCGTCGGTCTACGACGTCGCGAAGAAGCTGCCGCACTACGCCGGCGGCCTGGTCCAGTCGGAGCTCGAGGTGCTGCGCAAGGTCGGCGAGACCCCCGAGAAGCCCTACGCCGTGGTGCTGGGCGGCTCGAAGGTCTCCGACAAGCTCGGCGTCATCGAGGCCCTGGCCCCGAAGGTCGACTACCTGATCATCGGCGGCGGCATGTGCTTCACCTTCCTCGCCGCGCAGGGCCACTCCGTCGGCGGCTCCCTGCTGCAGGAGGAGATGATCGACACCTGCAAGGAGCTGCTGGAGAAGTACGGCGACCAGATCGTGCTGCCGACCGACGTCGTGGCCGCCTCCGAGTTCGCCGCCGACGCCGACCACAAGGTCGTCGCCGCCGACTCCATCCCGGAGGGCTGGATGGGCCTGGACATCGGCCCGGACTCCGCCAAGGCCTTCGCCGAGAAGCTGGCCGGCACCAAGACCGTCTTCTGGAACGGCCCGATGGGCGTGTTCGAGATGGACGCGTTCGCCAACGGCACCCGCTTCGTCGCCCAGGCGATCATCGACGCGACCCGCGACAACGGCTGCTTCTCCGTCGTCGGCGGCGGCGACTCCGCCGCGGCCGTGCGCACCCTCGGCCTCGACGAGGACGGTTTCAGCCACATCTCCACCGGCGGCGGCGCCTCCCTCGAGTACCTCGAGGGCAAGGACCTCCCCGGCGTCCAGGTGCTGGAGTCCTAGCACTCCGGAGCAATCCGGGGCGCCCCGGGATTTCCCGGAAGCGCCCGGGCACCGACCGCGGACGGCGCGCGCATTGACCGCGCCGCCCGCACCCCACATTCGTTTAACCATCTCAGGAAGTGACACCCACAATGGCACGCAAGCCCCTCATCGCCGGCAACTGGAAGATGAACCTCAACCACCTGGAGGCCATCGGCGTCGTGCAGAAGCTCGCCTTCGCCCTGCCGAAGGAGTACTACGACAAGGTCGACGTCGCGGTCATCCCGCCGTTCACCGACATCCGCTCCGTGCAGACCCTGGTCGAGGGCGACAAGCTGGCCGTGACCTACGGCGCCCAGGACGTGTCCGTCCACGAGTCCGGCGCCTACACCGGCGAGATCTCCGCGGCGATGCTGTCCAAGCTCGGCTGCCGCTGGGTCGTCGTCGGCCACTCCGAGCGCCGCGAGATGCACGCCGAGGATGACGCGCTGGTGGCCAAGAAGGCCAAGGCCGCGCTGAAGGCCTCGATGGCCCCGATCGTGTGCGTCGGCGAGCCCCTGGAGGTCCGCGAGGCCGGCAAGCACGTCGAGCACGTCGTCGAGCAGGTCAAGGGCTCGCTCGAGGGCCTGTCGGAGGCCGATCTGGCCAAGGTCGTCATCGCCTACGAGCCGGTGTGGGCCATCGGCACGGGCAAGGTCGCGTCGTCGGCCGACGCCCAGGAGGTTTGCAAGGCCATCCGCGAGACCGTCACCGAGCTCGGCGGCGAGAAGCTGGGCAAGGAGATGCGCATCCTCTACGGCGGTTCGGTGAAGGCGGAGAACGTCGCCGACATCGTCGGCCAGCCGGACGTCGACGGCGGCCTGGTCGGCGGCGCGTCGCTGGACGGCGAGGCCTTCGCCAAGCTGTCGGCCCTGGCGGCGGACGCGGTCAAGTAGCACGCCCGGTCCCGCACCGCTGACGGCACGCCCCGGCAACGTTTTCTCGTTGGCCCGGGGCGTTTCGCACGGTGGGAGGCTTGACGACGGCAACGTGGAACCCCACATGACAGGAGATTCGGAAATGGTGGATCCGGGAACGAAGAAGACCAGCGACGAGACCTTGCGCGACGACATCCGGCATTTGGGCCGGATCCTCGGCGACGTCATCCGCGAGCAGGAGGGCGACGAGGTCTTCGATTTGGTGGAGAATGCGCGCCGCACGGCGTTCCGCCTGCATCGCGGCGAGGCGGAGATCGGGGAGCTGACCGGCCTGTTCCGCGACATCGATCCCGCGGAGACCACGCCGATCATCCGCGCGTTCACGCACTTCGCCCTGCTGGCGAACCTGGCGGAGGATCTCCACGAGGAGCGTCTTCTGGAGGAGGGCCTCGACGCCGGTGAGCCACCGCGCGAGTCCTCGCTCGAGGCGACGTGGGAGAAGCTGCGCGAGGCCCGCGTGCCGGGGTCGGACCTCGCGGCGATGATGAATGCCGCCGAGGTCGTCCCGGTGCTCACCGCGCACCCGACGGAGACGCGCCGCCGCACGGTGTTCGACGTGCAGAAGCACATCGGCGCGTCGATGCGCGACCGCCACGCGGTGCTCGCCGCGCCGCGCACCGCCCGCACCGATGCCCGGCTCGAGGCGCTGGACCTGGAGATCCGCCGGCGGATCATGACGCTGTGGCAGACCGCGCTGATCCGCATGAACCGCCCGGACATCCGCGACGAGGTCGAGGTCGGCCTTCGCTACTACCAGCTGTCCCTGCTGGAGACGGTGCCCAAGCTCAACCGCGACGTCGTCGGGGCGATGCGAGAGCTGGGCGGCCCGGACGTGCCGGAGACCCCGGTGCTGCGCATGGGTTCCTGGATCGGCGGCGACCACGACGGCAACCCGTACGTCACCGAGGACGTCGTGCGCTACGCCACCGATCGCGCGGCCGCGACGATCCTGCGCCATTACGTCAAGCAGCTCCACGCGCTCGAGCGGGAGCTGAGCTTCTCCGACCGCCTGACGCAGGTGTCGGTGGATCTGGTCGAGCTGGCCAACCGCGGCCAGAACGACGTCCCCAATCGCGTCGACGAGCCGTACCGCCGCGCCGTCCACGGCATCCGCGGCCGCGTGGCCGCCACCGCCATCTCCCGCCTCGGCCAGTCGGTCGTGGAGGGGGACTGGTCGGACCACGAGCCGTACGGGAGCGTCGCGGAGATGCGCGCCGACCTCGACGTCGTCGAGGCGTCGCTGCGGCACAGCCACGACGACCTCATCGCCGACCACCGCCTGGCCGACATCCAGGGCGCGACCGACGTCTTCGGCTTCCACCTGTACTCGCTGGATCTGCGCCAGAATTCGGAGAGCCACGAGGACATCCTCACCGAGCTCTTCCGCCTCTCCGGCGTCGCGGAGGACTACCGGTCCCTGCCGGAACGCCGCCGCGTGGAGATCCTCGTCTCCGAGCTGGCCTCGGCCCGCCCGCTGATCCCGCGCGGGGTCGCGCTGTCGGAGGTCACCGAGCGCGAGCTCGGCATCATGCGCGCCGCGGCCGACGCCGTCGAGGCGTACGGCCCCGAGGTCGTGCCGCACTGCATCATCTCCATGTGCTCGTCGGTGTCCGATCTGCTGGAGCCGATGATCCTGCTCAAGGAGGTCGGCCTGATCTCCGTCGAAGACGGGGTCCCCGGCGGCACGGTCGACGTCATCCCGCTGTTCGAGACCATCGAGGACCTGCAAGCGGGCGCGTCGGTGCTGCGCGAGGCGTGGGACGTCCCGCTCTACCGCCGCTACGTCGCCTCGCGCGGCGATCTGCAGGAGGTCATGCTCGGCTACTCGGACTCGAACAAGGACGGCGGCTACTTCGCCGCGAACTGGGCGCTCTACGACGCCGAGACGGCCATCGCGAAGGTCGCCCGCGAGGAGGGCGTGCGCCTGCGCCTCTTCCACGGCCGCGGCGGCACGGTGGGCCGTGGCGGCGGCCCCTCCTACGAGGCGATCCTGGCCCAGCCCAAGGGTGCGGTGCAGGGGTCGGTGCGCATCACGGAGCAGGGCGAGATCATCTCGGCCAAGTACGGCCACCCGGTCTCCGCGCGCCGCAATCTGGAGGCCCTGGTCTCCGCGACGATCGAGTCGACCCTGCTCGACCTCGAGGACCTGGACGACCAGGACCACGCGTACCGGGTCATGTCGGAGATCTCGGAGCGCTCCCGCGACGCCTACGCGGCGCTGATGCACGAGGACCCGGGCTTCATCGAGTTCTTCGAGACCTCCACGCCCGTCGGCGAGATCGGCAGCCTCAACATCGGTTCGCGCCCGTCGTCGCGCAAGCAGACGACGTCGATCTCCGATCTGCGCGCGATCCCGTGGGTGCTGGCGTGGTCGCAGCAGCGCTCGATGGTCCCGGGCTGGTTCGGCGTGGGCACCGCCCTGCGCGAGTGGATCGGCGAGGACGAGGACGGGTCGCGCCTGGAGGAGCTCCGCGAGCTCAACCGGACCTGGCCGTTCTTCCATTCGGTCCTGTCGAACATGGCGCAGGTCATGTCGAAGACGGATCTGGAGCTGGCCAAGCTCTACGCCGACCTGGTCACCGACCGCGAGGTCGCCGACCGGATCTTCGGCCGCATCCGCGAGGAGTTCGAGCTGACCCTCGAGATGTTCATGAAGGTCACCGGCTACTCCTCGCTGCTCGAGGACAACCCGCTGCTGGCGCGCTCGGTGGACATGCGGTTCCCCTACCTCATGCCGCTCAACGCCATCCAGCTGGAGATGCTGCGCCGGTACCGTGCCGGCGATGCCCGCGACAAGGTCCGCCGCGGCATCCAGCTGACCATGAACGGCCTGGCCACGGCGCTGCGCAACTCGGGCTAACCGTCATGCCCCCGCCGGCAGGGTCCCCGCTTCGGGACGCGCCGCCCCTCGTGCTGGGCGGTGGCGCGCCGGTACGGTAACCTGGTCAGTTGATTGCGGGCCCGGCCATTGCCGGGCCCGCCACCACCAATCACCTGCCATCTTCAGTCGAGAACCGTAGGGAAGTGCGCGTGTACCTCGCCATCCAGATCGTCCTGGTCATCACCTCCGTGCTGATGACCCTGTTCGTCCTGCTCCACAAGGGCAAGGGCGGCGGCCTGTCCAGCCTTTTCGGCGGCGGCATGCAGTCGAACCTGTCGGGTTCGACGGTGGTGGAGAAGAACCTCGACTACGTCACCATCATCACGGCCATCCTGTGGCTTGCGTCGATCGTGCTGCTGGGCCTGTTCCAGGCCTTCAACTGGTAGCGGCTGGCAGCGGGCGCCCACAAGCGCACGCCGCCGATTGCACGCCGCAAGGCGTGCACGGCCCAGGGCCGGCTGCGTGACGACGAAACGGGGCCCGGACGGAATTCACCGTCCGGGCCCCGTTTCGCATCTGTCGGATGCGCGCGAGGTCGTTGACCGGAGCTAGAGCAGGGAGGCCGCGGCGTCGTCGACGAAGACGATGGTCTCGGCCGTGCCGCGCACGCCGGCGGCCGGCCACTCGGCGGGATCGGCGCCGTCGGCGATGGCCTTGGCGGCCTCGGCCTTCGCCTCGCCGGAGACGAGCAGCCACACGCGCTCGCTGGCGTTGACGGCCGGCAGCGTCAGGGACACGCGGGTCGGCGGCGGCTTGGGGCAGTCGCGGACCTCGACGACGGTGCGCTCGGTCTCGGCGATGGCCGGGGTGTGGGGGAACAGGGAGTTGACGTGGCCCTCGGGGCCCATGCCCAGCAGGTGCACGTCGAAGCCGTCGGGGGCGTGCATCTCCAGGATGTCGGCGTAGGCGTCGGCCGCGCAGACCGGGTCCTCCAGGTACGCGCCGCCGGACGGCGCAATGGGGAAGATGTACGACTCGGGGATGTCCACGTGGTCGAACAGTGCCTCGCGAGCCTGGCCGACATTGCGGTCCGGCGACTCCTCGGGGACGAAGCGCTCGTCGCCGAAGAAGACCATGACGCGCGCCCAGTCGATGTCGCCGGAGTCGGCGGCCAGGGCGGACAGCAGGGCGATGCCGGCGCCGCCGCCGGTCACGGCGACGCGGGCCATGCCGTCATCGCCCTGTGCGGCGCACACGACGTCGACGAAACGGGCGCGGGCGGCCTCGACCAGGGCGTCCTGGTCGGCGTGGCGGGAAAATTCGGGCGCGGGTGCGCTGTCGGTCATCGAGAGGACTCCTCGGGCTGGTGGGCGGATGCGGGGGCGGGGGACCGGTGGGCTGCGGAGGGGGCGTCGTCAAGCGAGGCTTCCAGCTCCTCGGCCTCCTCGCGGGTCAGGCGGCGGATGCGGCCCAAACCGCGCAGGGCGCGAGCGTAGGCGGTGTCGGGGTCGAGGTGGCGCAGCTCCTCGGCCAGGCAATCGACCGTCGTGCGGCGCGACAGCGCGACCTTGAACGACGGGCGGCCGGTGATGGTCACGCAGGCGGTGGAGGCGTTCTCCACCTCGACGGTGACGTCGGTGCACTCGCCGTCGTCGCCGCGGCGCACCAGGACGACCCTGGACACCGGCGGCTTGGGCTCGCCCTCGGCGTCGAGCGGGACCTCCGGCTCATCGGTGACCACGCGCTGCACCGGCGCGGCCAGGCGATCGGCGAGCCAGCCCGCGGCGAGATCCACCGACGGGTCCTCGCCCGGGCCCTCGATGCGCGCGGAGGAAATCTTGCCGTGCGGCGGGAAATCCAGCGCCGAGGCCAGCACGCCGCGCCACGCGGTCAGGCGCGACCACGCCAGATCCGAATCGCCCGGGGTGTAGCCGGTGCGGCGGGTGTAGACGGCGTTGGCGTCCGGGTCCGCCAGCGAATCGGTGATGCGGCGCTGCGCGATCTGGCCGATCGGCGTCGCGGCCGGCACCTGCGGCGGCGTCGACGGCCACCACGCCACCACCGGGGTGTCCGGCAGCAGCAGCGGGGTGACGATCGCCTCCGGGTGGGCGCCGACCTCGCCTTCGAGATGCATGACGACGACCTCCGCGGCACCCGCTTCGCCGCCCAGCCGGAGCTCGGCGTCGAGGCGGTTGGCCCCCCGCGGCTCGCCCGCGACGAGCACGAGCACGCGGGCCGGGTGCTCGCGGGAGACGTTGTTGACCGCCTTGATGATGGACTCCAGGTCATCGCCGCGCTGGGCGAGGACGATGAGCGTGAGCACGCGGCCGGTGGTGACGATGCCGCCCTTCTCGCGCAGGGTCACCAACTGGCGGGCGATGACCCGCGTGTCGGTGTCGGGCAGATTGATGATCATTGGCACGGTGGTGTTCCTTTCCCTGGTACCTGTTTCGCCTGTCCCGCCCGTCAGGGACGGCGCCAGGTGCGGCCTTCGCGCTCGAGCATCCGGTCGGCGGACGCCGGGCCCCACGTGCCGGCCGGGTACTCGTCCGGCTGGCCCCGCTTGCCCCAGTACTCGATGACCGGGTCGAGGATCTTCCAGGACAGCTCGACTTCCTCGTTGGTGGGGAAGAGGCTGGCCTCGTCGAGAAGCGCGTCGAGGATCAGCCGCTCGTAGGCCTCCGGGGACTGCTCGGTGAACGACTCCGAGTAGGAGAAGTCCATGTTGACGTCGCGGACCTCCATGGTCGAACCCGGCACCTTGGAGCCGAAGCGCATGAGCACGCCCTCGTCCGGCTGGACGCGGATGACCATCGCGTTCTGGCCCAGCGCCGTGGTCATGGTGTCGGCGAACGGCAGGTGCGGCGCCGACTTGAACACCAGGGCGATCTCCGTGACGCGGCGGCCCAGGCGCTTGCCCGTGCGCACGTAGAACGGCACGCCCGCCCAGCGGCGGGAATTGATCTGCAGCGTGCACGCCGCGTACGTCTCGGTGGTCGACTCCGGGTCGAAGCCCTCCTCCTCGCGCAGGCCCTTGACGTGGTGGCTGCCCTGCCAGCCCGCGGAGTACTGGCCGCGGGCCGTTGTCTTCGACAGCGGGCGCACCGGCTCGGTGGCGCGCAGCACCTTGATCTTCTCGGCCTGCAGCTCCTCCGGGGTGAAGGCGACCGGTTCTTCCATGGCCACCAGCGCCAGCAGCTGCAGCAGGTGGTTCTGGATGACGTCGCGGGCGGCGCCGATGCCATCGTAGTAGCCGGCGCGGCCGCCCAGGCCGATGTCCTCGGCCATGGTGATCTGGACGTGGTCGACGTAGTGCGAGTTCCACAGCGGGTCGAACAGCTGGTTGGCGAAGCGCATGGCCAGGATGTTCTGCACCGTCTCCTTGCCCAGGTAGTGGTCGATGCGGAACACCGACTTCTCCGGGAACACGGAGTTGACGATCTTGTTCAGCTCCTGCGCCGACTCGAGGTCGTGGCCGAAGGGCTTCTCGATGACCACCCGCCGCCAGTTCTCCTCGCCCGCCTGCGCCAGGCCGGCCCGGTCGAGCTGGTGGCACACGTCGGGGAAGTTGTCCGGCGGGATGGACAGGTAGTACGCCCAGTTGCCGGCGGTGCCGCGGGAGGCATCGAGCTCGGCGAGCTTGGCCGCCAGGCGGTCGAAGGCCTCGTCGTCGACGAAGGTGCCCTGGACGAAGTGGATGCCCTCGGCCAGGCGCTGCCACACGTTCTCGCGGAACGGGGTGCGCGCGCCGGCCTCGACGGCCTCGCGCACGTAGTTCTCGAAGAACTCCTTCGACCATTCGCGGCGGCCGTAGCCGACCAGCGCGAAGGACGCCGGCAGCAGGCCGCGGTTGGCGAGGTCGTAGATGGCCGGCAGCAGCTTCTTGCGCGCCAGGTCACCGGTGACGCCGAAGATGACCATGCCGCCGGGGCCGGCGATGCGGGGGAGTCGCTTGTCCTGCGGGTCGCGCAGGGGATTGGTCCAATCGTCGGCGATGGCGCCGGAGATGTCAGAGGTCACTGAAGGTTCTTTCGGGGAGGTGTCGGTCAACGGTGGAGCGGCGGCGCCGATCGGGTGCGGCTACTTGCCGCGGATCTCGGTCAGCCGGCCGTCGATGGAGTCGAGCAGCTCCTGCCAGGAGTCGACGAACTTCTCCACGCCCTCGCGCTCGAGGACGGCGAAGACGTCGTCGAGGTCGATGCCCGCGGCGGCGATGTCGTCCATCGTCTTGCGGGCCTGCTCGCCGTACCCGGACAGGGTGTCGGTGACGCCGTCGAGGTCGGCGTCGGCGGTGGCGCGCAGGGTCTTCTCCGGCATGGTGTTGACGGTGTGCGGGCCGGCCAGCTCGGTGACGTAGAGGGTGGCGGGGTAGTCCGGGTTCTTCACGCCGGTCGACGCCCACAGCGGGCGCTGGGCGTTGGCGCCGGCCTGCGACAGCGGCTGCCAGCGCTCGGCGTCGGCGCCGAAGGCGCGCTCGAACTCGGCGTAGGCCAGGCGGGCGTTGGCCAGGCCGGCCTTGCCGCGCAGCTCGAGGGCCTCGGGCGTGCCGGCGGCCTCGAGGCGCTTGTCGATCTCCGTGTCCACGCGCGAGACGAAGAACGACGCCACCGAGTGGATCGCCGACAGGTCGTGGCCGTTCTCCTTCGCCCGCTCGATGCCGGTGATGAAGGCGTCGACGACCTGGCGGTAGCGCTCGAGGGAGAAGATGAGGGTCACGTTGACGCAGATGCCGTCGGCGAGCGCGTCGCTGACCGCGGGCAGGGACGCGTCGGTGGCCGGGATCTTGATCATGGCGTTGGACTTGCCCACGCGCTCCCACAGCTGGCGGGCCTGGGCGATGGTCTCTTCGTAATCGTCGGCGAAGCGCGGGTCGACCTCGATGGAGACCCGGCCGTCGGCGCCGCCGGTGCGGGCGGAGACGTCGGCGAGCTCGTCGCAGGCGCGGCGGACGTCGTCGATGGCCATGGTGAACACGGTCTCGGCCGCATCGGCGCCGGAGGCGGCGAGCTCGCGCAGCTGCTCGTCGTAGGCGTCGCCGACGGTCATCGCGGAGGAGAAGATCGCGGGGTTGGTGGTCACGCCGACCACGGCGTACTCGTCCACGAGGGACTTCAGCTCACCGCCGTCGAGGCGCTGGCGGGAGAGGTCGTCGAGCCACGCGGAGGTGCCGGCGGTGGCGAGTGCATCGAGATTGGGATTGGTCATCGTTGCCTTTCCTTGGTTGTCTTCGTCTTCGAGTAATGCATCATCCGGCGCCGCGCGTTCTGCTTTGCGACGCCCATGGGTACCCACGTTAGCGTCGGCACGCGAGCGCCGCCCCGTCGCACGAGGGGCGGCCGGGGCGGCGGGAGCGAATTGCCGGGGCGGGCCCTCGGCGCCGGGGATTATTCCGCGGCGGCCAGGGACTCGCGGGCGGCCGCGACGACGGCGTCGGTGGTCATGCCGAACTCGTCGAAGAGGCGCTGGTACGGCGCCGAGGCGCCGAAGTGCTCGATGGACACGGCGCGGCCGGCGTCGCCGAGGTACTTGTGCCACGGCATGGCGATGCCGGCTTCGACGGACACGCGGGCGCGGACCGACTTCGGCAGCACGGACTCGCGGTAGGCGTCGTCCTGCAGGTCGAACCAGTCGAGCGACGGCGCGGAGACGACGCGGGCCTTGACGCCCTCGCCGGCCAGCACCTCGGCGGCCTCGACGGCCATCTGGACCTCGGAGCCGGTGGCCATGAGGATGATGTCCGGCGTGCCGCCCTCGGCCTCGACCAGGACGTAGGCGCCGCGGCGCACACCCTCGGCGGCCTTCTCCTTTGTGCCCTCGAGCACCGGGACGTTCTGGCGGGTCAGGGCCAGGGCCTTCGGGCCCGGGGCGCCCTCGAGGGCGGCGACCCACGCGGCGGCGGTCTCGTTGGCGTCGGCCGGGCGCAGGGTGGTCATGCCCGGCATGGCGCGCAGGGTGGCCAGCTGCTCGATCGGCTGGTGGGTCGGGCCGTCCTCGCCGAGGCCGATGGAGTCGTGCGTCCACACGTACAGCGGGGAGATGTCCATCAGCGACGCCAGGCGGACGGCCGGGCGCATGTAGTCGGAGAAGATGAGGAAGGTGCCGCCGTAGGGGCGGGTGCCGCCGTGCAGCGCGATGCCGTTGAGGATGGAGCCCATGGCGTGCTCGCGGATGCCGAAGTGCAGGTTGCGGCCGTACGGGTGGGTCGTCCACGTCTCGGTGGTGATCTCCTTCGGGCCGAACGACGCCTCGCCCTTGATCACGGTGTTGTTGGAGCCGGCCAGGTCGGCCGAGCCGCCCCACAGCTCCGGCAGGGTCTTGCCCAGCGCCTGCAGCGCAGCCTCGGAGGCCTTGCGGGTGGCCACGCCCTTGGCGTCGGGCTCCCACGACGGCATGTCGTCGGCGAAGCCCTCGGGCAGCGCGCGGGCCTCGAGGCGGTCGAAGAGCTCCTTGCGCTCCGGGTTGGCCGCGGCCCACTCGTCGAAGGACTTCTGCCACGCCTCGCGGGCCTCCGACGAACGGTCGGCGACTGCGCGGGTGTGGGCGATGACCTCGTCGGAGACCTCGAAGGTCTGCTCCGGGTCGAAGCCGAGCTCCTTCTTGATCAGCGCGATCTCGTCGTCGCCGAGGGCGGCGCCGTGCGAGGCACCGGTGTTCATGGCGTTGGGGGCCGGGTAGGCGATGACGGTGCGCACGCGGATGAACGTCGGGCGCTGGGTGTCGGCCTTGGCCTCCTCGACGGCGCGCTCGATGGCCGCGACGTCCTCGCCGCCGTCGACCTCGATGACCTGCCAGCCGTATGCGCGGTAGCGGTCCGAGACGTTCTCGGTGAAGGCGATGGTGGTGTCGTCCTCGATGGAGATGCCGTTGTCGTCCCAGAAGACGATGAGGTTGCCCAGCTGCTGGGTGCCCGCGATGGAGCCGGCCTCGGCGGTGACGCCCTCCTGGATGTCGCCGTCGGAGGCGATGACGTAGATGTGGTGGTCGAACGGCGACTGGCCGGTCGGGGCCTCCGGGTCGAACAGGCCGCGCTCGCGGCGGGCGGCCATGGCCATGCCCACGGCCGAGGCCAGGCCCTGGCCCAGCGGGCCGGTGGTGATCTCGACGCCGTCGGTGTGCCCGTATTCCGGGTGGCCCGGGGTCAGGGAGCCCCACGTGCGCAGCGCCTCGATGTCGTCGAGCTCCAGGCCGAAGCCGGCCAGGTAGAGCTGGATGTACTGCGTCAGCGAGGAGTGGCCGCACGACAGGACGAAACGGTCGCGGCCGGCCCACTTCGGGTTCTTCGGGTCGAGGCGCATCACCCGCTGGTACAGGGTGTACGCCAGCGGCGCGAGGCTCATGGCGGTGCCGGGGTGGCCGGACCCGCACTTCTGCACGGCGTCGGCGGCCAGGACTCGGACGGTGTCGACGGCCCGGGTGTCCAGGTCGGTCCAGTCCGAGGGGTAATTCCGCACGACGCGGGCCTGCAGCTCGGGGGAGAGGGTCACTGTTGATGCTCCTGGTTCTCGCTCGCGAATGAGTTCCCGGCCATTGTATGCCCTTCGATGGCCGATTCCGGGGCCACTCGCGCGGGAACTATCGGCAACCGCCGCTCCCGGGCCGTTGCGCGCGCGACGCAATTCACGCGGCGGCACGCGCCCCCGGTGCCCGCCGGGGCATGCGGCAGGCGCTACCATTGCCGGGTCCGGGTGGACCGTGGCTTTCCCGCGCTTCCGCTCCGGGACATTTCCGTGACGTCGCAGGAGGACCGGGAACTTTTCGCCCGTCCCATCCGACCGATTGGGTTGGAGCTTCAACTCATGTGAGAGGACCCCCTTTGCTGGACACCGTCAAGGCGTACGTGGCTCTGACCAAGCCCCGTGTGATCGAGCTGCTTCTGGTCGCCGCGATTCCGGCGATGCTGCAGGCCGATCGCGGCGAGGTCCACGTCGGCCTCATCCTCCTCACCCTGGTGGGCGGCTGGATGGGCGCCGCGGCCGCGAACACGTTCAACATGGTCGCCGACTCGGACATCGACAAGGTGATGAACCGCACGCGCAAGCGCCCCCTGGCGCGGCAGTCGGTGAGCAACCGCAATGCGATGATCTTCGGCGGTGTGCTGACGGTGGCCAGCTTCCTGTGGCTGTGGCTGCTGTGCGATTCGCTGCTGGCGGGCATCTTCATCCTGCTGACCATCGCGTTCTACGTCTTCGTGTACACGATGTGGCTCAAGCGCCGCACGGACCAGAACGTGGTGTGGGGCGGCGCCGCCGGCTGCATGCCGGTGCTCGTCGGCTGGGCGGTCATCACGGACAATGCGCCGTCGGTGACGGGCTGGCTGCACTGGTGGCAGGCGATCGTGCTGTTCCTGGTCATCTTCTTCTGGACGCCCCCGCACACGTGGGCGCTGGGCCTGAAGTACCGCGAGGATTACGAGGCCGCCGGCGTGCCCATGATGCCCGTCGTCCGCCCGCCGCTGTACGTCACGGTGCGCATCATCGCCTACACGCTGGCCACGGTCGCGACGACGTTCCTGCTCATCCCGGCGGCCGGCTGGGTCTACCTGGCGGTGTCGGTGCTGGCGGGCGTCTGGTTCACGTGGGGTGCGGTGGCGCTGCACAATTCGGTGAAGGCCGGCGGCGAGATCAAGCCCATGAAGCTGTTCCTGCTGTCCAACAACTACCTCGCGCTGGTGTGCGTCGGCCTGTCCGTCGACGCGGTGCTGGGCCTGCGCACCGTCGCGGAGATGCTCGGCTTCTAGCCGGTTGCTTGACGACGCCTACGGCACCACGACCACCGATCCCGTCGTCTTCCGCGCCTGGAGCGCACGGTGTGCCGCGGCGGCGTCGGCAAGCGGGAAGCGGTCCCCGACGCGGACCCGCAGCGTGCCATCGGCGACGAGCCCGAGGACGTCGTGTGCACGGGCCTCGAGCTCGGCGCGGTCGCGGATGAAGTGGCGCAGGTGCGGGCGCGTGAGGAACAGCGAACCGTGCTCGTTGAGCTTCTGCGGATCCATCGGCGGCACGGGCCCCGAGGCGGCGCCGAAGAGCACCACCAGGCCTCGGACGCGGGCGCACTGCAGCGACGCGTCGAACGTCGACTGACCGACACCGTCGAACACGACGTCCACGCCGGGGCCATCACCGTTGCCCTGCTCGGTGCCGTGCCCGGAGCCGTGCTCGAAGCCGCTGCGGGTCCAGTCGCGGATGCGGGCGGGGAGGTCGTCGTCGTAACGCAGGACCAGCTCGGCGCCCGCCCCGCGGGCCAACTGCTCCTTCGCGTCGGAGGAGACCACCGAGGCGACGCGGGCGCCCGCCGCGACGGCCAGCTGCGTGAGCAGCAGCCCCACGCCGCCCGCCCCTGCGGTGAGCAGCACGGTGGAGCCGGGGGCGAGGCGGCCGACGTCGTTGACCAGGAAGTGGGCCGTCAGGCCCTGGAGGAGGATGGAGGCGGCGACGTCGTCGGGGATGTCGCCGGGCACCGCGATGAGGGAATCCGCCGGGACCGCGACCTGCTCCGCGTAGGAGTCGGGGGCGTTGCACCAGGCGACGCGATCGCCGACCGACCAGCCCGCAGCACCCGGGCCCAGGGCCTTGATCCGGCCGACGCCCTCGGAGCCCGGCGTGAACGGCAGCGGGCGGGGATAGATGCCCTCGCGCTGGTAGACGTCGGTGAAATTGACGCCGATCGCGTCCACCGACACGACGACCTCCCCGTCGCCCGGGATGGGGTCGGGGAGGTCATCTCGAAAGTGCAGGTGATCGGGCCCGCCGAAGGAGTCGATGATGATTCCGCGCATGCCGCCAGACTACCGGCGGTCGGGCGGGGAACGGCCTAGACCGCGACCTTCGCGTTGGCCGAGTTGTACTCGGCGTCGCCGGCAGGAGAACCCGTGGACGTGGCCGTGCCGCCGGCATGGCGCCAGCCGAGCTGCCACACGATGGCGGTCACGCCGGTCAGCGCCACCGACCCGGCGACATGGACGGGGACCAGGGCCTCGGGCACGCCGGCCCAGTACTGGACCATGCCGACGGCGCCCTGGGCGACGATGAGCGCGACCAGCCACCAGCCGAGCCTGCGCAGGCCGGGCTCGGCCTTCATGGCGATGAGGCCGACGACCAGGCCGATGGACATGCCCAGGTACAGGTACATGAAGCCGGCGTGGACATGGGACAGCTCGATGATCGGCAGCTGCAGTCGGTCGTCGGGGGAGATGGAGGCGTCGCCGGCGTGGGGGCCGGCGCCGGTGACCATGGTGCCGGTGACCAGCGTGGCCGTCAGCGCCAGACCGGAGGCGCCGGCCAGATCGCGAAGGGGCTTGGCGTAGATGCGCACGGCATGGCCGTCGTCGGGCTCCTGCACCTTGACGTAGAGCATGCCCGCCAGCCACACCAGGACGATGGTGGCCAGGAAGTGCAGGGCGACGGAGTACCAGGTCAGGTCGACCAGCACCGAAATGCCGCCGATGACCGCCTGGACGATGATGCCCAGGCCGTTGAGGAAGGCCAGCCACAGGACGGCCTTGCGGCGACCGGCCCGCAGCACGGCGAGGAACATGATCAGGGTCAGCGCGGCGAGCACGAAGGTCAGCAGGCGATTGCCGAACTCGATGGCCTGGTGGATCCAGGGCGCGGCGCCGGCGACCGGGGTGAAGCTGCCCTCGTGGCACTGGGGCCACGTGTCGCAGCCCAGGCCCGAACCCGTCACGCGGACGATGGAACCGGTGACCGCGATGCCCGCTTGGGCGATGAGCACCAGCAGCGCGATCAGCCTCTGCTGGGCGATCGTCGGCAGCGGCAGGAAGGACAGGGGGAGTTTACGGTCGGCGTCGCTCACGTCTTCCCACCTTACCCCCCGGGGTTCGCTATTCTCCCTTGGCCTCGAAGCGGAACAGGCGTGTCGCGGCGATGGCGCACAAAGCGCCCCACGCGGCGAGAATCGCCAGCGGGAACCAGGCCAGCCGGCCGTCGAATGCGGCGATGAGGGACTCCGTCAGGGCCACCGACGGGAGGATGCTCAGGGCCATGCGGGCGCCGTCGGAAAGCTCCGGGCCCACGGCGACGAAGGTCGCCGCGCCCAGCAGGATGAACCAGATGAGGTTGGCCAGCCCCAGGATCAGCTCGGCGCCGAGCGTGCCGCCCATGAGCAGGCCCATCGCGGTGAACGCGGTGGTGCCCAGCATGGTCACCGCGTAGGCGAGCAGGAACGCGGCCACCGGCGCCCGATAGCCCAGCGCGAGCGCGGCGGCGGTGAAGATGAGGAACTGCGCCGTGACCATGATGGCCACCGCGCCCGCCTTGCCGGCGATGATGCCCCACTTGGGCAGGGCCGACGCGCCGATGCGCTTGAGCGCCCCGTACCTGCGGTCGAAGCCGACGGCGATGGCCTGGCCGGTGAAGCCCGACGACATAGTCGCCACCGCCAGGACCATGGGGAACACGGTGACGATGGGCGCCTCGCGGTCGAGCACCGGCACGAGCGTGAAGCCGATGAGCATGGCCAGCGGGATGATCATGGTCAGCAGCATCTGCTCGCCGTGGCGCCAGATCAGCGTCGATTCGAGCTTCGTCTGCGACGCCAGCACGCGGCCCATCGGCGCGCGCTTCGGGGCGGGGGCGAAGGTGCCCTCGGGGAAACGGGTCGTCGGCGCCATGTCAGCTCCTCATCTCTCGGCCGGTGATGTCGAGGAACACGTCCTCCAGGCTCCGCCGCGCCACGCGCAGCTCGGAGACCTGCACGTCGTGGTCCGCGCACCAGGCTGTCAGATCGGCGATTCCGCGAGGGTCCGCGGCACCGGTGACGCGGTAGCGGTTGGGGGCGGTGGCCTCCACGGCGATGTCGGATTCCCTCTCCGGCGCGTCGGTGGCCGCCCGGGAACGGGCCCCGCGCAGGTGGGCGGCCAGCGACTCGGCGTCGATGGCGCGGTCGACCTCGAGCACCGCCGCCTGCGTCGAGGTCCCGGCGGTGATGTCGGCGGTCGTGCCCGACGCCACGGCGCGGCCGCGGTCGATGATGAGGACGTCGTCGGCAAGCGCCTCGGCCTCGTCCATCAGGTGGGTGGTCAGCACGACGGTGACGCCGTCACGGCGCAGCGAGGACACCAGATCCCACACGGCCAGGCGGGATTGGGCGTCCAATCCGGCGGTCGGCTCGTCCAGGAACACCAGCTCGGGGCGCCCCACCAGGGCGCACGCGAGCGATAGCCGCTGCTGCTGGCCGCCGGAGAGCCGACGGTAGGAGGTGCGGCGGTGGCGCGAGAGCCCGACGACGTCGAGCAGCCAATCCACGTCCAGCGGATCATCCGAGTACGACGCCACGAGGTCGACCATTTCGCCGACCCGCACGCCCGGGTACGCGCCGCCGCCCTGCAGCATGATGCCGATGCGGGTGCGCAGTTCGTCGGTGTCGCGCATGGGGTCGAGGCCGAGGACGCGCACCTCGCCGCCGTCGGGGCGCACGAATCCCTCGCACATTTCGACGGTGGTGGTCTTGCCGGCGCCGTTCGGGCCCAGCAGGGCGAGGACGCGGCCGCGCTCGAGCGACAGATCCAGCCCGTCGACGGCGGTGACGTCGCCGAAGTGCTTGGTCACGCCGCGCAGCTGCAGCGCCGGGGTGTCGGTGTTCCTGGTCACGACTGGACATCCTAGGCGAGCGGTCCCGGGGCGGGCCCGGGCGGGGGCGTGACGACGGACCGGTGCCCACGTGGTCGCCCGCCGATCCGGGTGCGGCGGGGTCCCGATGGGCGTCAGCGGAGGCGGAAGACCTTGGTCCGCCAGGACACGGCGAAGATGATGGCCATGCAGACGATGAACGCCGCGATCGACCCGAGGTAGATCTGCAGCACCGTGCCCGGCGGCAGGCCGAGGCCGCGCGGCAGGACGGTGAGGCTGAACACCGCCGAGTAGGCGACGACGGCCCACCGGAACTGCGTGCGGTTGGCCCAGCCCGACAGCGGCACCAGCGCCCACAGCAGGTACCAGGGGTGGACCACCGGGAACAGCAGCACCATCGCGAACATGGCCAGGCCGTATCCGCCCAGCGGGTGGATGCGGCCGCGGAACGTCGCCCAGAGCATGCGCAGCAGCCACGCGCCGGCCAGCAGGATGCCCAGCCCGCGGGTGAGCGCCAGGGCGGATTCCGACACGTCGCCGATGCCCAGCACCCGGCCGGCGAAGCCCGACGCGATGCCCAGCAGCGTCGGCAACGACATCCACGACCGCACCGTCGCCGCACCGCCCTGGCTGGTGATCCACCCGAAACCCAGGCCCGACGCCAGGCACACGGCCACGATGGTGCCCGCGGCGCACAGGGCGGTGGCGGCGGCTGCGCGGAGGACGGAGATCGTCGCAAAGCCGAACCTGCGGGCCAGCGCCATGCCGACGAAGCCCAGCGCGACGAAGCCGGTGACCTTCACCATGCCGGCCAGCGAGATCAGCGCGACGCCGGCGGCGAACAGGAGCCAGCCGTTGCGGGTTAGCGCGGGCGACCGGGGTTCGACTGGATGATCCGGGGCGCCGGCGACCGGGGGACCGTGCAACGCCACCAGGCACAGCTCCATGCCGGAGAGCAGGAGGGCGAGCAGCAGGGCCTCGTTGTGGATGCCGCCGACCAGATGCAGCAGGGTCAGGGGATTGAGCACGCCGAGCCACAGCGCGAACTGCGGGCTGACGCCGCACCGCAGCGCCAGGCGCACCAGCGCCCACGCCACGACGTAGAGCGACACGACCGCGACCAGGCGGTGCAGGAACACCGAGGGCAGGGCCGCATCGCCGGTGATCGCGGAAATGGCCCAGGCGCCGATCATGGCGGTCGGGCCATAGGGGCTCGGCGAATCCGCCCAGATCAGCGGCACCGAGCGGGCGAGCGGATCAGCCGGGCCCAGCAGCTCGACGGGGCCGGCCGCGTAGGGGTCCATGCCCCGATCGACGACGGCGCCCTGCGCGAGATACGAGTAGATGTCCTGCGTGAACAGCGGCGCGGTGAAAATGAGCGGGACGACCCATGCCGCGAAGGTGCGCACGAGCATGCCCGTGTCCACCGACGACACGCGGGTGCGGGCGCCGGTGGCGACGAACGCGCCGACGCCCAACCACGCCACGATGAGCATTCCGATGCCCGTGAACGTGACGATCGTCGTGGAAATGAGCATCCGGCCCAACGCCGAACCGACGGGCGTCTCCCAGAAGACGTTGCCGACCACCGGCGTCGCGCCCGCGCCGACGCCGCCGACCAGGACGAGGATCGCGCCGAGCGTGCCCAGCCAGCGCAGCCACGTGAAGCGGCGCAGCTCGCGGTGATCGACGCGGAAGGCCAGGGGAGACTCGATGCCGCGGTGCAGCGCCGCCGACCGCGAACCGGCGCGGCCGATGCGCGGCAACGCGTCGATGATCCAGCGGGCGGCGCCCCCGCGAAGTTGAGTCTCTGGCACGGGTAGAGTCTAACCGCCGCAGGCGACGCGCCGGGGAGGGGCGTTGGACATCTGGGCCGATTTACGGAACACTCGTGTTGTCTAATACCCGGCAGCCACCGGGACGGACCCACATGCGGGTCGGGGCCACCACGGCCCGGCCCGAACGACACGGGAGGTGAACCAGCGGCATGGCCAACGACGATGCGTCCACCAAGGGCGCCGACGGAGACACGCGCCGCAGGATCCTGCTCGCGTTGCTCGAACACAACCCGGCCTCGGCGGGCACCATCGCCGACGAGTTGGGGCTGTCGGCCGCGGGAGTGCGCCGACACCTCGACATCCTCGTCGACGAAGGCCTCGCCGAAACCGCGCCCGCGCCGTCGACCGGCCCCCGGGGCCGCGGACGGCCGGCGAAGTCCTTCCGTCTCACCGACGAGGGGCGGGCCAAGTTCGGGCACGCCTACGATTCCCTGGCCGCCGCGGCGCTCGACGCGCTGCGCGAGGCCGGGGGAGACGCGGCCGTTTCCGCCTTCGCGCGGCGCCGCGTCGCCGAGATCCTCGCCGGCATCGAGCCGGTAGGCGGAGAAACCGACCTCGACGACGTCGTCGAGTCGGTGGTCACGGCATTCCGGAGCCACGGTTACGCGGCGACGGTCAACGAGACCACCGGAAGCGTGCAGATCTGCCACCACCATTGCCCGATCAGCCATGTCGCGCAGGACTTCCCCCAGCTGTGCGCCGCCGAACATGAGGCGGTCAGCAACCTGCTGGGGCAGCACACCCAGCCATTGGCGACCATCGCCGACGGCAACGGGATCTGCACGACGAACATCCCCCTGACACCAGTCACCCACGCACCAGCAGAAAGGAGCGGACAATGACCCTCGCCCAGGACGATTCCGCGAAGGTGCAGGCACCGCAGACCGACGAGGAAATCATCGAGTCGATCGGCGCCTACCAGTACGGTTGGCACGACTCCGACGCCGCCGGCGCAGCCGCCGAGCGCGGCCTGTCGGAGGCCGTCGTCCGCGACATCTCCGCGAAGAAGAACGAGGACGAGTGGATGCTCAACACGCGTCTCAAGGCCCTCGACATCTTCGGCAAGAAGCCCATGCCTACGTGGGGCGCGGATTTGTCGACGATCGACTTCGACAACATCAAGTACTTCGTCCGCTCCACCGAGAAGCAGGCGCAGACGTGGGAGGACCTCCCGCAGGACATCAAGGACACCTACGACAAGCTGGGCATCCCCGAGGCGGAGAAGCAGCGCCTCGTCGCGGGCGTCGCGGCGCAGTACGAGTCCGAGGTCGTCTACCACCAGATCCGCGAGGACCTGGAGGAGCAGGGCGTCATCTTCCTGGACACCGACACGGCGCTCAAGGAGCACCCGGAGATCTTCCAGGAGTACTTCGGCACGGTCATCCCGGCCGGCGACAACAAGTTCTCCGCGCTGAACACGGCCGTCTGGTCCGGCGGTTCGTTCATCTACGTGCCCAAGGGCGTCCACGTGGACATCCCGCTGCAGGCCTACTTCCGCATCAACACGGAGAACATGGGCCAGTTCGAGCGCACGCTGATCATCGTCGACGAGGATGCCTACGTGCACTACGTCGAGGGCTGCACCGCGCCGATCTACAAGTCCGACTCCCTGCACTCGGCCGTCGTCGAGATCGTGGTGAAGAAGGGCGGCCGCTGCCGCTACACGACCATCCAGAACTGGTCGAACAACGTCTACAACCTGGTCACCAAGCGCGCGAAGGCCGAAGAGGGCGCGACCATGGAGTGGATCGACGGCAACATCGGTTCCAAGGTCACCATGAAGTACCCGGCCGTCTGGATGACCGGCCCCCACGCCCGCGGCGAGGTCCTCTCCGTCGCCATGGCCGGCGAGGGCCAGTTCCAGGACACCGGCGCGAAGATGGTGCACATGGCGCCGCACACGTCGTCCAACATCGTGTCCAAGTCCGTCGCCCGCGGCGGCGGCCGCGCCGCCTACCGCGGCCTGGTGCAAGTCAACAAGGGCGCCAAGCACTCGCACTCCAACGTCGAGTGCGACGCCCTGCTGGTGGACACCATCTCGCGGTCGGACACGTACCCGTACGTCGACGTGCGCGAGGACGACGTCACCCTCGGCCACGAGGCCACCGTCTCCAAGGTCTCCGATGACCAGCTCTTCTACCTGATGAGCCGCGGCATCGACGAAGACGAGGCCATGGCCATGGTCGTCCGCGGCTTCGTCGAGCCCATCGCCAAGGAGCTCCCGATGGAATACGCCCTCGAGCTCAACCGCCTCATTGAACTGCAGATGGAAGGTTCGGTCGGTTAATCCAATGACCAGCGTTATCACCAACGAGGGCCAGTCCGAGCACAAGCGCCGGGTGCTGGCCAACAAGGGCGACGTGTTCGCCTCCTTCGACGTGAACGACTTCTCCGTGCCGAAGGGCCGCGACGAGGAGTGGCGCTTCACCCCGCTGCGCCGCCTCGCGGGCCTGCACGACGGCACCGCCGGCGATCCCGTCGCCTCGCGGATCTCCGTCGACGGCGCCGATGCCGAGGGCATCACGGTCGAGACCGTCGGCCGCGACGACGAGCGCCTCGGCCGGGCGGGCAAGCCCACCGACCGCGTCGCCGCGCAGGCGTTCTCGTCCTTCGACAGCGCCACCGTCGTGACCTTCGGCAAGGGCGTCGCCGCCCAGGGCCCGGTCACCGTCACCGTCGACGGCCCGGGCGAGGGCAACGTGTCCTACGGCCACGTGGTCATCGACGTCCGCGAGCAGGCCGAGGCCGTGGTCATCCTCGATCACCGCGGCACCGGCGTCCACGCCGATAACGTCGAGTTCGTCGTCGGCGATGCGGGCCGCCTGTCCGTCGTCAGCCTGGCGAACTGGGACGAGGGTGCCGTGCACCTGTCGGGCCACCACGCCTCGCTGGGCCGTGACTCGGTCCTGCGCCACTCGGTGGCGACCTTCGGCGGCGACGTCGTCCGCGTCGTCCCGCGCGTCAAGTTCACCGCCCCGGGCGGCGACGCCGAGCTGCTCGGCGTCTACTTCGCCGACGCCGGCCAGTACTTCGAGCAGCGCCTGCTCGTCGACCACTCCGTGCCCAACTGCCGCTCCAACGTCATGTACAAGGGCGCGCTGCAGGGCGAGCCGGGCTCGGGCAAGACCGACGCCCGCACCGCGTGGGTCGGCGACGTGCTCATCCGCGCCGAGGCGTCGGGCACCGACACCTACGAGCTCAACCGCAATCTCCTGCTCACCGAGGGCGCCCGCGCCGACGCGGTGCCCAACCTGGAGATCGAGACCGGCGAGATCGCCGGCGCCGGCCACGCCGCCACGGTTGGCCGTTTCGACGATGACCAGCTGTTCTATCTGCTGTCGAGGGGCATCCCGGAGGACGTGGCCCGGCGCCTCGTCGTCCGCGGGTTCTTCAACGAGGTCATCAACCTGATCCCGGTGGAGTCGATCCGCGATCGCCTCGAGGCGATCATCGACCACGAACTCGAGATCGGCGGCTACTAGCAGCCGGCGGCTCGCAGAGCCCCACCCCACGAAGACGCGAACAGCGACGAAGACGAAACGAAAAGGACAGCCCACCCCATGAGCACCCTGGAAATCCGCAATCTCCACGCGCAGGTTCTGCCGAACGACGAAGCCGGCGAGCCGAAGCCGATCCTGAAGGGCGTGAACCTGACCATCAAGTCGGGCGAGACCCACGCCGTGATGGGCCCGAACGGCTCCGGCAAGTCGACCCTCAGCTACACCATCGCGGGCCACCCGCGCTACGAGGTCACCGAGGGCGAGATCCTCCTCGACGGCGAGAACGTCCTGGAGATGGAGGTCGACGAGCGCGCCCGTGCCGGCCTCTTCCTGGCCATGCAGTACCCGACCGAGGTCACCGGCGTCTCCATGTCGAACTTCCTGCGCACCGCGGCCACCGCCGTGCGCGGCGAGGCCCCGAAGCTGCGCCACTGGGTCAAGGAGGTCCGCGAGGCCATGACCGACCTGGAGATCGATCCGTCGTTCTCCGAGCGCTCGGTCAACGAGGGCTTCTCGGGCGGCGAGAAGAAGCGCCACGAGATCCTGCAGCTCGACCTGCTCAAGCCGAAGTTCGCGGTCCTCGACGAGACCGACTCCGGCCTGGACGTCGACGCCCTGCGCGTCGTCTCCGACGGCATCAACCGCTACCAGGACGAGAACGACGGCGGCATCCTCATCATCACCCACTACAAGCGCATCCTGAACTACGTGCGCCCGGATCACGTGCACGTCTTCGCCGACGGCCGCATCGTGCAGTCGGGTGGCCCGGAGCTGGCCGACGAGCTGGAGGAGCACGGCTACGAGCGGTTCGTCAATGCTTGATAGGTCGCTGCGCGGCGATTTCCCGATCCTGTCGCGCACGGTGCGCGACGGGCGCCGTCTGGTGTACCTCGATTCCGGTGCGACGTCGCAGCGCCCGCGCCAGGTGATCGAGGCCGAGGTGGACTTCATCACCCAGCACAATGCGCCCGTGCACCGCGGCGCGTATCAGCTGGCGGAGGAGGCCACCGACGCCTACGAGGATGCCCGCGAGGCCATCGCGTCGTTCATCGGCGCCGGCTACGACGAGCTCGTGTTCACCAAGAACGCGACGGAGGCGCTCAACCTGGTCGCCTTTTCGCTTGGCGACGAGCGCGCCGGCGTCCACCGCATCGGCGAGGGCGACGTCATCGTGGTCACGGAGCTGGAGCACCACGCGAACCTGGTTCCGTGGCAGGAGCTGGCCCGTCGCACCGGTGCGACGCTGAAGTGGTGGGGAGTGACCCCGGACGGCCGGATCGACCTCGATTCGCTCGAGCTCGACGAGTCCGTCAAGGTCGTGGCCTTCACCCATCAGTCGAATGTTACGGGTGCGGTCGCCGACGTCGCCGAGATCGTCCGCCGGGCCAAGGCCGTCGGCGCGCTGACTGTGCTCGACGCGTGCCAGTCGGTGCCGCACATGCCGGTCGACGTCAAGGAGCTGGGCGTGGATTTCCTCGCCTTCTCCGGCCACAAGATGCTCGGCCCCTCCGGGGTCGGCGCGCTGTGGGGACGTCCCGAACTGCTCGAGACCCTGCCGCCGTTCATCACGGGCGGGTCGATGATCGAGGTCGTCACCATGGAGGAGACGACCTTCGCGGCCCCGCCGCAGCGGTTCGAGGCCGGCACCATGATGACCAGCCAGGTCGTCGGTTTGGGTGCGGCGGTGAAGTACCTGTCGGCCATCGGCATGGACGCCGTCGCCGCGCACGAGAACGAGCTGACGGCCGCCGCGCTGGAGGCGCTGAAGAAGATCGACGGCGTCACCATCATCGGCCCCGACACGGCGGTCGACCGCGGTGCGGCGATTTCCTTCCAGGTCGAGGGCATCCACCCCCACGACCTGGGGCAGGTCCTCGACGACCGCGGCGTGTGCATCCGCGTCGGCCACCACTGCGCGTGGCCGGTGCACCGCGCCATGGGCGTCCAGTCCACCGCACGCGCATCGTTCTACCTGTACAACACGCTGGAAGAAGTCGACGCTCTCGCCGACGCCATCCGCGACGCCAAGGAGTTCTTCGGCGCCTAGCGTCGGGGACGGCGGCGTCGCAAAGCACGAAGGGCCTCCCACCGGAAGGCCGCAAAGGAAAGGAGCCGGGAGTGAAGCTGGAGTCGATGTACCAGGAAGTCATCCTGGACCACTACAAGCATCCCCAGCACAGTGGGCTGCGCGATCCGTATGACGCGGAAGTCCACCACGTCAACCCGTCGTGCGGCGACGAGCTGACGCTGCGCGTCCGGCTTTCCGACGACGGCACCACCGTCGCCGACGTGTCCTACGACGCCGTGGGCTGCTCGATCTCCCAGGCCTCGACGTCGGTGATGGCCGAGGAAATCATGGGCAAGCCCGTCGAGGAGGCAATGGCCAAGCTCGCCGAGTTCGAGCGCATGATCACCTCGCGCGGCAAGGAAGAGGGCGACGAGGACCTCATCGGGGACGGCATCGCCTTCTCCGGCGTGGCCAAGTACCCCGCGCGCGTCAAGTGCGCCCTGCTGGGCTGGAAGGCGTTCCAGGCGGCCACCGCCGACGCGCTGTCCGGCAACGGCGGAACCGAAGGCGATGCCGCACCAGCCGACGCCGCCGAAGACACCGGCACCGAGAACACCGGAGACAAGGAAGTGAACCGATGACCGAGCCGAACACCACCGAAACCCCCGAGACCCCGGCGACCCCGGACGCCGGCGGCGAGAACCCGGCCCCGGGCCTCGACGGCAGCACCTACGAGGTCCCGCCGCGCCCCGAGCAGACGCCCGAGCAGGAGCAGCTGGTCATCGAGGTCGAGGACCGCATGTACGACGTCGTCGACCCCGAGCTCGGCGTCAACGTCGTCGACCTGGGCCTGGTCTACGACATCTGGATCGAGGGCAAGTCGAAGGCCGTCATCAACATGACGCTGACCTCGCCCGCGTGCCCGCTGACGGACATGCTCTACGACCAGACGGAGACGCTGGTGCTCGACCACCCGCAGATCACCGAGATGCAGCTCAACTGGGTCTGGTCGCCGCCGTGGGGCCCGCACATGATCACCGAGGACGGCCGCGAGCAGATGCGCGCGCTGGGCTTCTCGGTGTAAGCGGCGCAGCCACAGGCTGAGCCAGGGTTACGGCCAGGGGCTGAGCCGAATGAAGGGGCGGTCGCGGGAGTTCTCGGAACTCCGCGGCCGCCCCTTTCCGTGCGCTGGTCGCGCCACTACTCGCGCGACAGATCGGCCTCTTCGGGCTTGACGGCCCGCGACCCGGTGACGCGCTTGTGGATGAACCACAGCGCCAGGAACACGGGGATGCCCAGGTAGGGCGACAGGATGGCGAACATGTCCTCGCCGGTCTTGATCGGCCCGTAGGCCTGGCCGAGGACGACGCCGAAGCACATCAGCAAGGCGATGACCGCGCCGGCGGGGAAGAACGGGGCCCGGTACGGCAGCGCCGACAGCGGGACGCCCTGCGCCTTGAGCGCCTTGCGGAAGTGATAGTGGCTGTACGAGATGCCGATCCACGTGAGGAATCCGGCCAGCGCCGACAGCGTCAGCAGGAAGGTGTACGCCGCGCCGTCGCCGACGATGGAGGTGAGGAAGCCGAACATGCCGATCGACGCCGTGGCCACCAGCGCCCGCATGGGCACGTCGTGGTTGGACAGCTTGCCGAAGAACCGCGGCGCCTGGCCCATGCGCGCCAGCGAGTACAGCATGCGGGTCGACGCGTAGAGGCCCGAGTTGCCCGCCGACAGAACCGAGGTGAGGATGACGGCGTTCATCAGGCCCGCCGCGACGGCGATGCCCGCACGGTCGAAGACGAGGGTGAACGGCGACACGGCGATGTTGTCCTCGGCCGCGTTGAGCAGGTTAGGGTCGGTGTAGGGGATGAGGAAACCGATGACGGCGATCGCGCCGATGTAGAACAGCAGGATGCGCCAGAAGATGGTGCGGATCGCCTTGGGGATGGTCTTCTCGGGGTTCTCGGCCTCGCCCGCGGCGACGCCGACGAGCTCGGTGCCCTGGAAGGAATACCCGGCGACGATGAACACCGCGAGGATGCCCATGCCGCCGCCGACGAAGGGCGCGTCGCCGTTGGTCCAGTTCTGCACGCCGGGGGACGTGCCGCCCATGATGCCGAAGATCATGGCCACGCCGATGATCAGGAACACGACGACGGTGATCACCTTGATGGCGGCGAACCAGAATTCGCCTTCGCCGAAGGCCCGCGCGGACAGCGCGTTGAGCAGGAACAGCAGCAGCAGGAAGCCGGCGGACCAGACGATCGCCGGTACGTCCGGGAACCAGTAGCGCATGACCAGTGCCGCGGCGACGAGTTCCGCCGCAACGGTGATGGCCCAGTTGAACCAGTAGTTCCACCCGAGTGCGAAGCCGAAGCTGGGGGAGACGTATCGGGTGCCGTATTCCTGGAAGGATCCGGCCACGGGCAGGTAGGCGGCCATTTCGCCGAGGGATTGCATGACCAGCCACACCATGAAGCCGATCAGCGCATAGGCGACGAGTGCGCCGCCGGGCCCGGCTTCGGAGATGGTGGCGCCGGAGGCGACGAAAAGGCCGGTGCCGATTGCGCCGCCGATGGCGATCATGTTCAGGTGTCGGGCCCGCAGCGTGCGTTGCAGCTGCCCCGAGTGGCCCAGGGGGCCCTTCGCGTCGAGGGATGCGGTCATTCCCCGATCATAGGTCCACGGCCTTTCCATCGGCGAAAACGGAGAGGAGGCGCGCCAGCGTCTTCGGGTTGCGGCGTCCCAGCGGAATCGCCAGCGCCACCATGACCGCGAGGGTCCTCGGGGTGGACGTGCCGGTGAGGTACTCGCGGATGGCGGCTTCGGGCAGCGACAGGAACGAGTCGAAGAACTCCCGTGTCTGGCCGGAGTCGAAGCCCAGGAGCACGTGGAGGCCGCGCCTGCGCAGCCACGCCAACGGCCGGCCGCCGGGCGGAGAGGCGTCGGTGCGGGCTTCGAGGCGGTCGAGGAAGCGGTCGACGTCGGAAAGCACGGAGCCGACGGAGTATCCGGTCGCCGGGTGCATCCACCCGCCGCAGGCCCCGAAGTGCCCGTAGCCCGGGGTGCCGCCCCCTCCAAAGGGACGGGCGAGGAAGCTCAGGTCGAGGCAACTGGTGGGGCGGCCCGGGATGGGCACCATTTCGAGTGCTTCGTTCAAGGGGGTGAGTGGCCGATTGTCGGGCACTCGCCACGGTCCCATCGGAAAGTCGACGACCTCGCCGGAGATCGCGGAGGCAGGGTCGACGCCGAGCCCGGACAATCGATGTGCCTGCATCCGCCGCAGGTGCGCGTGCAGGTCGGCTCGTCTGGGGTCGTCGGCGTCCGAGGAGGCGCGGGCGGCGAGAATCGTTTCCTCGATCAACCAGGTGCCGTCGCCGAGCGGTACGCGGTAGGAAAAGGTGGCAGGGAAGTCCCCGTCCACATATGCTTCGGGCACGGTGAAGTCCATGAGCACGGGTACGCGTACCGGGTCCGGGAGGTCGGCCTCGCGGAACACGTGGCCGCAGGCGAGCTGCCGGGCCTCAAGGACTGCCGCATCGGGGCCAGCCCCGACCGCGTCGACGAGGATGTCCGGGCTCGTCCACTCCTCGAATTCACCGCCGGGGCCGTTGGGGTCGACGAAGTCGTCGGGAATCTCTTCCTCCGGCGAATCGTAGTGTTCGTGGTGAATGGACACCGAGGGCCCTTGACCCGGATCCGTGGTGACCAATTCCCGGAGACGGCCGAGCGCTTCCTTCACCCGGGCCACCGGACTGACCTTTTCCTCCGGGGCGTCGCTCCACGCCATGAACGTCACCCGGCCGCCGCCGAGACCCGGCTCCCGCAGCACCCTGAAACCGCCGAGGTCCGACAGGCGCGCCGTGTCGAAGACCACGTAAGCGTCGTCAAGCACCCGCCGCCGGCCCTCCGAGGTGATCACCGTCGGCCGGAAGCGCGACGCGACGGCGTCCGCAGGCAGCCAGCCGGGGAGCTGATGCGCCCACGCGCCCACCGTCGACGGCATGGACCCGCCCGCCGGATCGAGGGCCATGACGTCCCATCCCCGGGCGGCGGCGCGGTGGGCGGCGATGCGGCCGGCGGGGCCGAGGCCCATGACGACGGCACGGATGCGCGAACTCATGGGCCCAGCGTATCGCGCCCGAAAGGCGGCGGGAGGACCGGCCCGGCGGCCCCCGCGGCTGATGCCGGGAAGGGGCATAGCGGCTGGTAGGGTGGCGCGACGTGATCGTCACCCATGACCTCGAAGTCCGCGTCGGAGCCCGCACCCTTCTGGATGCCCCGGGCGAGATGCTGCGCGTCCAGCCCGGCGACCGCATCGGCCTCGTCGGCCGCAACGGCGCCGGCAAGACCACCACCATGCGCATCCTCGCCGGCGAGGGCGAGCCCTACGGCGGCAAGGTCATCCGTTCCGGCGACATCGGCTACCTGCCGCAGGACAGCCGCGAGGGCAACATCGAGCAGTCGGCCCGCGACCGCGTGCTCTCGGCCCGCGGCCTGGACTCCATCCGCCGCAACATGGAGCGGCAGCAGGAGATCATGGAGACCTCCGAGTCGGACGCGAAGCGCGACGCGGCGATTCGCAAGTACTCGCGGCTGGAGGAGCGCTACCACGACCTCGGCGGCTACGAGGCCGACGCCGAGGCCGCCCGCATCTGCGACGCGCTGGGCCTGGAGGAGCGGGTGCTCGACCAGCAGCTTAAGACCCTGTCGGGCGGCCAGCGACGCCGCGTCGAGCTCGCGCAGATCCTGTTCGCGGCATCGGCCGGCGCCGGCAAGTCCGCGACGACACTGCTTCTCGACGAACCGACCAACCACCTCGACGCCGACTCCATCACGTGGCTGCGCGGGTTCCTGTCCAAGCACGAGGGCGGCCTGGTGATGATCAGCCACGACGTCGAGTTGCTCGGCGACGTGTGCAACAAGGTCTGGTTCCTCGACGCCGTGCGCGCCGAGGCGGACGTCTACAACATGGGCTGGTCGAAGTACCTCGACGCCCGCGCCACCGACGAGGCCCGCCGCCGCCGGGAGCGCGCCAACGCGGAGAAGAAGGCCTCGCAGCTGAAGAAGCAGGCCGACAAGCTCGGCGCGAAGGCCACCAAGGCCCGCGCCGCCAAGCAGATGGTCGCCCGCGCCGAGCGGATGATGGGGGACCTCGACGAGGTCCGCGTCGCCGACAAGGTCGCCCACATTTCCTTCCCGGAGCCCGCGGCCTGCGGCAAGACGCCCATGAACGCGCAGGGGCTCACCAAGATGTACGGCTCGCTGGAGGTGTTCGCGGGCGTCGATCTGGCCATCGACAAGGGCTCGCGCGTGGTGGTGCTCGGCTTCAACGGCGCGGGCAAGACGACGCTGCTCAAGCTGCTGGCCGGCGTCGAGCGCACGGACGGCGAGGGCGGCATCGTCTCGGGCCACGGCCTCAAGGTCGGCTACTTCGCCCAGGAGCACGACACCATCGACCCGGACAAGTCCGTGTGGCAGAACACCGTCGACGCGTGCCCCGACGTCGACGAGCAGGAGCTGCGCGGCCTGCTCGGCGCCTTCATGTTCTCCGGCGAGCAGCTCGACCAGCCCGCCGGCACGCTGTCGGGCGGCGAGAAGACGCGCCTGGCGCTGGCGGCCCTGGTGTCCTCCCGTGCCAACGTGCTGCTTCTCGACGAACCGACCAACAACCTCGACCCGCAGTCCCGAGAGCAGGTGCTGGACGCGCTGCGCACCTACACCGGCGCCGTCGTCCTGGTCACCCACGACCCCGGAGCCGTTGAAGCCCTCGAGCCGGAGCGGGTGATCGTGCTTCCCGACGGCACCGAGGACCTGTGGAACGACGAATACATGGAGATCGTCGAGCTGGCGTAGCGGGGGCTACAGCAGCCCGTCGACGATGACGCGCTCGAGCAGCTGGTTCTTCGTGGACACGTCGTAGCCCAGGTTGGTGTACTTCGCCCGGATGCGGCGGATGTGGGTGCGCACCGTGTTCTCCGTGAGCATCAGCGACTTCGCCGCCTCCGCCTTGCTGGGTGCGTTGAGCCAGGCGTCGAGGACCTGGGCCTCGCGGGTGGTCAACAGGGAAGCCGTGTGGAAGTCGGCACCGGGGGTGTCGAGGACGGTCGTCATGGCTGGGCGCTCCTGGGGCACGAAGGGGGAGATGCACCCTCATTGAACGCCGTATGCGGGGATGTTTACGAGACACCAATTCTGGTGCACCCGTACGAGCTACTCCGGATCGGTGGGCCCGGGCAGGAACCCGTCTTCCTGCGCTCGCCGGAACAGATCGGTCTTCGTCGGCGCGGGACGGCCGACCGCCGCGTACTTCAGCCGGATGCGTCCCAGATAGTCGTTGACCGTGTCCTGCGCGAGGCCCGTCAGCCGCGCCACCCGATTGGCCGGTTCGCCGGAGGCGTAGAGCTCCAGCACCTCACGCTGGCGATCGGACAAATCCACCGAATCGATGTGCGGGTCGGAGTCGATGACCGCGGCCCACTCCGTGGTGGGGACGCCCTGGCCGAGGGACGCCTGGCGGATCGCGTCGAGGATGGTCTCGGGGGACTCGGACTTCTGCACCATCCCGAGCACGCCGGCCCGCAGCGCACGCCGCACCAGATACGGGCTCTCCAGCGACGACAGGATGATCACGTTGTCGGTGACGGCGGCCAGCGCGTGGACGTTGTCCTCGGGCTGCGAATCATCGCCCAGCCGCAGGTCGAGGACGACGAGGTCGAGTCGGTCTGCGCCGGCCAGCGATTCGAGCAACTGGGCGACGGTGGAATACACGCCGACGAGCTCGATGTCCTCGGCGCCGCCGACGATGGCGGCCAGCCCCCGCAACGACAGCTCGTGATCGTCGATGGCCGCGATTCGCCGGGTGACCGTATCCATGTATCCAGGATTACCCCGGGGGTGCCCGCAACACCACATCGCCGCCCCCGACGGGTGACCACGACCGTGAGGTGAGATACGTCACCGGGGGTGGATCGACCCAGTCACAGCCGACCCCCGTCGGCGGCGAGCCGGGCGACGCCCGACTCGTCGGAGATCGTGGCGAACACCGCGCGGTGCGGCGGCGACAGGCGGATGGTCACCGCATCGCCGTCGACCGCATGGTCCAGGGCAGAGATCATCGCGCCGAGGTTCGCGTCGACGGCGCTCGGGGCGTGGACGTCGTCGCTCACCGCCTCCTCGTCGTCGCCGGCATCCCTCGACCATCCCGTGCGGTCGTCGAGAAGCCTCACCTCGACGCCCCTCGACCGGGCATCCCAGATCGCCGTGCGCAGCGCCGGGACGTCGAGAAGCGGGGAGCGCAGGACGTCGCGCAACCGCAGCTCCGTCAGCCGGGCCCGCAGGCGCAGCCGGTCGGTCGCCGGATGCACGACCCGCGCGGCGTCGATGACCGGCCGGATCTCGCGCTCGAGCCACGAGAGATTGTCGCGGCGGCGCTCCTTCTGCTCGACGGCCGTCGCGGCGTCGGCGGCCGCGGCCATCTGCTCGGTCCGCGCCTTGGGCAAGCGCCGGAAGAAGAACGCGACGCCCCAATTCACCAGCGCGGCGGCGGCGACGAGGATGGAGAAGCTGAGCACGGTGACGGCATCGATGTCGGGGGCCGGCGCTCCGGGGACCCTGGTGAGCACCTCCGCGATGGTCGCCGCCGACAGCACCATGAGCAGCGCGCCGCCCGGGCGACCCCGGATGGCGACCAGCGAGGCGAGCAGGGCGATCATGTTGAGGAAGATCAGCCGCTCCCATTCCCCGACGAACGCGATGACGTGCTGCCACTGCCCGATGGCGGCCAGCAGCGCGGCGACCGCGACCAATCCGGCGGTGCGCACCCGCGACAGAGTCGGACCGTCGCCGGGCATGAGCAGCAGGACGGCGACGATGATCAACGCCAGGTAGGCTAACTCCGCCCACCCGAAGAAGTGCCCGCCGGCGAAGTTGATCAGGGCCACGACCAGGACGATCATCAGGCCGAACTGCCAGGAGTAGACGATGTTCATGCCGAGGATCGACGTCAGCGGCTCATCGTTGGCGCCCTCCGGCAGCGGGGGCTGGACATCGGCGCGGTCCTCGCCGGCCCACGACAACGTCACCTCGGTGCCGCGCCCGGGCATGGAGCTGACGTCGGCCGAACCGCCCTCCACCGACGCCATCCGGCCCAGCACCGAAATGCGCAGGCCGGCGCGCGTGTCGTCGACGTCGCTCAGCCGGAACCCCTCACCGTCGTCGGAATAGACCACGCGGACCGAGGCATCGTCCACGTCGATCGCGCAGCGCCGGCGGGCGCCGGCACCGGCGTGCTTGGCGGAATTCCGGGCGGTCTCGGCCAGCGACAGCATGAGGTTGGACACCATCGGCTCCGGGTACTCCGTGCTCTCGCTGCCGCACCTGCGCTCGACGATGACGTCGCAGTCGGGCGATTCCCGGTGGACGCATTCGGCGATCATCTCGATGAGCCGGTCGGCGCCGACCCCGCTGGCCGCGGCGAGCCCGGACCCGAAGCGCAGGTCCACGGTGCCCGTCGGCTTCAGGCCGCCGGAGATCGCGGCCAGCTCCGACAGCACGTGGTCGTGGACGAGCGCCGTGAAGCGCGTCATCTCCTTCTCCCTGGCGCGCAGCGTCGCCGCCCGGGCGTGGTCGCGCCGAGCCCGTTCCTCCACCGAATCCGTCACGCGCGACACGCGCATGGCGGCGGCGGCGAAGACGACGAACGCGAAGGTGTTGATCAGCGAAAACCCGATCTCGCCGGTCAGCTCATCCCATTGGGTCCGCCCCTGCAGCATCGCGTTGGCCAGCGTGACCCCGCCGACGGTGAACACGAACCAGGGCAGGCCCAGCCGCAGCGGCACGGTCAGCGCGAACGCGACGGCGGGCACGCCGACGAAACCGGTGAACCAGATCGCCGATCGGGGCCCGGCGTCGCCCTGTGCCAGCGCGATGACCACGAGCACCATGGCCATGGGCACGGAGAACCCGGCGATGCGGTTGGCCAGGATCATCGTGGTGCTGCGGCCGGTCATCCACGCCAGGAACATCAGCAGGTTGGACACGGCGAACATCAGCGCCGTCACGGTGGGGAACCAGTGCTCCAGCCACAGCGAGCCGGGATAGCTCAGGGCGATGCGCTCGAACAGCCACAGCGGCCACGCGCAGGCCATGGCCAGCGTGGCCGCCTTGAGCATGCCCGCTTCGATGGTGTCATCGGGCCGCCGCAGCGCTGGCCTCCGTACGGTCATGGCCCCATCTTAGGAATCAACGCCGCGCCGGCGACATTCCCAGCGCCTCCACGAGGGGAGCCGCGGACCGTTCCTTGATGTCCTCGTAGCCCCGCACGGAATCGGCGAGCTCGGCGAGGGTGGTGGCGTCGGCAAGCAGCTGGTGCTTGACGACGTCGTCGGCCTCACCCTCCATGTCGGCCGCCAGCCCGAGCAGTCGGGCGCGGTAGGCGTCGCGGAGATCGCGCTCGAAGCGGCGGGCGGCGGTGCGCCCGAAGGGGTCGAAGGCGGTGCCGCGCAGGCCCTTCGCCCGGGTCAGGGCGCGCAGCGCGGGCCGGGCGGCGGCGCCCATCCGGATCTTGCGGTCCCAGCCCAGCGCCCGCAGGAAGGGCGGGTGCAGCAGGAGCTTCACGTCGGCGCCGTCGCCGTACTCGCCGGCGACGTCGTCGAGGAATCCGGTGTCCAGGGCGAGGCGGGCGACCTCGTACTCGTCCTTGTAGGCGGTGAGCTTGTGCAACCCGAACGCCGCCGCCCGCAGCAGCGACGTGCTGCGCGGGGCGACCGAGCGCTCGGCGCGGGCGATGGCGGACAGGTCGTCGACGTAGTCGCGGGCATCGGAGACGCCGCCCCATGCCTTGAGTTCCGCGGCGCGCAGTGCGATGGATTCGCGCAGGTCGGCGGGCAGCCCGACGGGCAGGCCGCCCTCGGTGGCCTGGCCCAGCGCATCGTCGACCAGGTGCTTGGCCCACGCGGGGGCGGTGGTGGAGCCGGCCTCCTTGCCGGCGCCGGGCCGCGTGCCCAGCGCCGCGGCGATCGCCTCCGGGGCGGCGACGAGCTGACGGCCGCGGCGGAATGCCTGGATGTTCGCGTCGACGGCGATGCCGTTGGAGCGCAGGGCGTTTTCCACCGCGGCAGGCGAGATGGGCAACGCGCCGGCCTGCACCGCGGCGCCGAGCAGGAGGGTCGTCTGCACGGTCGCATCGCCGAAGAGGCCGCGGGCCACCGCGGCGGCGTCGGCGGTGACGGCACGGGCGGCGGAGCGGCCGATCGCGCCGGACAGGGCCACCCCGTCGGGGCGCTGCGCGCGCACATCGGTGCACATCACGCCGGTGGGCGTCGACGTCGACGACACCACGGCGGTGGTACGCGCCGCACCGATGACGGACAAGTTCGCCGGGTCGGCGGTTGTCAGCCCGTCGCAGGCCAGCAGCAGATCGGCGGCGCCGGCGGGCACGAGGCCCGACTGTTCCAGAGCGCCGTCGGAGATGCGCACGTCGGAGACGACGGCGCCGCCCTTCTGCGCCAGCCCGGTCATGTCCACGCCGCGGACGTGGCGGCCATCCTCGCGCGCCGCGGCGGCGATGACGGCGGCCAGCATGACCACGCCCGTGCCGCCGACGCCGGTGACGCGCACGTTCCAGCTGCGGCCGCCGCCGATGTGGGCGGGCGGGGGATCGGGGAGGTCGGCGTCGTCAAGCAACCCCACCCAGGGACCCGCATCCGCCGAGCCGTCGCGGCCGCGCGCATCCGGGTCGACGGTGACCTCGGTGAACGCCGGGCAATCGCCCTGGATGCAGGAGTAGTCGAGGTTGCAGGTGGTCTGGTCGATGCGGGTCTTGCGCCCGAACTCGGTGTCCACGGGCTGGACGGACAGGCAGCCGGACTTCTCGCCGCAGTCGCCGCAGCCCTCGCAGATGCGCTCGTTGATGACGATGCGCTTCGTCGGCGTCGGCGCCTTCCCGCGCTTGCGGGCGCGGCGCAGCTCCGTGGCGCAGGACTGGTCGTGGACCAGGACCGTCACGCCCGATTCGGCGGCGAGCTCGCGCTGGACGTCGGCGAGGTCGGCGCGGTCGCGGATCTCCACGGCACGGGCGCCGATGCGGGTGCGCAGGGCGCCGCCGAGCTCCGCGCGGGTGCGGGCGACGTCGTCGGTGGTCACGACGATGCGGCCGACGCCCTCGGCCCGCAGCAGGTCCAGGATCCCCGACAGCGGCATCTGGCCCACCGGATCCTGGCCGCCGGTCATGGCGACGGTGCCATTGTGCAGCAGCTTCAGCGTCACGTCGACGCCGGAGGCCACGAGCGCGCGCACCGCCAGCGAACCGGAGTGGAAAAACGTGCCGTCGCCGAGGTTCTGCACCAGGTGGCGCTCGCGGACGAAGGGGCTCATGCCGATCCAGTGCGCGCCCTCGCCGCCCATCTGCGTGGTGCCGGTGACGTCGCCGACGCGGGCGTCGTCCATGAGCAGCACCATCGCGTGGCAGCCGATGCCCGCGCCGACCAGGCTGTCGCCGGTCACGCGCGTCGACGCGTTGTGCGGGCAGCCGGAGCAGAAGTGCGGGGTGCGGGCCGGCACGGACAGGGGCAGTGCTTTGCGACGGATCGGCGCGGCAACCGGCGCGTCGTGCGCGATCCCGAGGCGGCGCAGGATCGGGGGCAGCGCCGCGGCGGCGTCGCGCGCGGGCTCGAGGCCGGGACGGTGGTCGGATGCGTACAGCGCCGACTGGACGGACTCGAGCAGGAAGGTTCCCTTGTCCTCGACGACGACGATCGCCTCCAGGCCGGCGGCGAAGTCGGCGATCTGCTCGGGGTCGAGCGGCCACGTCATGCCCAGGCGCAGCACGCGCACGCCGTCGGGGGAGCCGAGGTCGCGCAGGGCCTCCTCGACGGCCAGGGCCGGGGCGCCGGCGCAGACGATGCCGAGGCGGTCGCGGTCGCCCTCGTGGAGCACGCGGTTGAGGCCGCGGTCGCGGGCGTAGGCGCGGGCGCGGTCGAGGCGGACGCCGATGCGCGAGGCCTCGAGCTCGTGGAGGGTCGCGCCGAGCGTGCGGGCCGAGGGCGAGTGGCCGTCGGCGGGCGGGGCGGGGGCGACCGGCGGCCCGTCGAGGGTGACCGTGGAGGACCCGTCGGCGACGGCGGCGGTGACGCGCAGCGCCGTCCACAGCCCGGACTCTCGGGACATCCAGGCGGCGTGGATGCCGAGCTTGACCACTTCGGCGGAATCCGCGGGCACGAGCACCGGCATGCCCATGTCCGCGAGCAGGCGCTCGGAGGACGAGGGGACGGTGGAGGACTTGGCGAAGGGATCGTCGCCGACGATGGCCACCGCGCCGCCGGTCGGCGAGGTGCCCGCCAGATTCGCGTGGCGCAGGGCGTCGACGGAGCGGTCGAGCCCCGGCGCCTTGCCGTACCAGTAGCCGACCACGCCATCGATGCCCGAGCGCAGGGTGCCGGCGCCGGCCGCCAGCTGCGAGCCGGACACCGAGGTGGCGCCGAGTTCCTCGTTGACGGCGGGCAGGTGCACGACGTAGAGCGGATCGAGCAGGTCCTTGCGGCGGGCGAGCTCGAGGTCGTAGCCGCCCAGTGGAGAGCCCTCGTAGCCGGAAATGAACGACGCCGTGGTCAGCCCACGGGCCCGGTCGGCCAGCGCGCGATCGCGCACGGTGCGGACCAGGGCCTGAATGCCGGTGAGGTGCACGGTGCCCTTGTCGGCGGTGAGGCGCTCGGCGACGATGTCGCGCGCGCCGGGGCGCTTGCCGGGGTCCGGCCGCGTGATGTCGGGGTGCAACGGGGGAGGCAGCATCGTGGTCATGGCGGTTCACCTGTCGTCCTTCGCCCGCGTCGGTGGCGCGGGGTCGTCGTCGTGCCCGCCGCCTCGTCCGGCGACGGGGAGGAACACCACTGGGTTTGTGGTGCCCGTCACGCTAGGGTGTGATGTGCGGCATAGTCACGGGTGCCCAGCGAAATCGGTACCAGGTGGGCACCCGGCGCACCGTTTCCCGCCCTCACCCGGGCACTTGGCCCACTATTTCCGCGAAACACCGGATATGCGGACATAAGGGCTTGACGACGAAAGGACCTCCCATGCCCGCCCGCAAGCCCCTGGACAAGCTGGACGTCGACCTGCTGCGGCTCGTCGTCGAGGAACCGAGGGCGGGCGTGCGCGAGTACGCCCGCAGGCTTGGCGTGGCCCGGGGGACGGCGCAGTCGAGGCTGGACAAGCTCATCGAATCCGGCGCCATCCCCGACTTCGCGCCGGCACTCGACCCGGCGACGCTGGGTTATCCCCTCAATGCCGACGTGCACCTGACGCTGCGGCAGGCCGACCTCGACAGCGTCGTCGCCCGCATCGCGGAGATCCCGTTCATCCTCCGGGCGGATTCGGTGGCGGGCACGGAGGATCTGGCCTGCCGGCTCGCCGCCCGCGATCACGCGCACCTGGAGGAGATCTTCTCGGCGATCATCGCCATCGACGGCGTGGAGCGGATGCGCTCGGAGATAGTGCTACGCCGGCGCATCCCGCACCGGATCCTGCCGCTGCTCGGGGACCTGCGCCGCAACGTCTGACGCTTACCCGCGGTGCCCCGAGTGTCCACCATGGCCCGGGTTACCACCATGCCCCGAGTGCAGGCGCGCGAAGTTGTGCAGCACCCGGGCGGACCGGGCGACGTCGAAGCGGCGGGCGTCGGCGACGGCGCGATCATTGCCGCCGGGCTGGTAGTAGCCGTGGTCGGCGTAGATGCGCAGGCGCTGCTCGAAGGCGTCGGCGTCGAGCTCGGGATGGAACTGCGTGGCGTAGGCGTTGGGGCCCAGTCGGAACATCTGCACGGGGCACGACGCGCCGGTGGCCAGCAGCACGGCCCCGGCCGGCAGCTCCTCGATGGCCTCCTTGTGGCCGACCATCGCGTGGAAGCTGCCCGACAGCCCGTCGAGCACCGGATCGGCGGCGCCGTCGTCGGTCAGTGAAATCTCCACGACGGCGGCCTCCTCGCCGTGCTTGCGCGACACCCGCCCGCGCCCGACCGTGCCCAGCAGGCCGATGCCGTAGCAGGCACCGAAGAAGGGGAAGCCCGTGTCCAGAACCTCGGTCAGGAGGTCGTCGAACCAGGCCTCGACCTCGAGCTGCACCGCCGGCTTGGACTCGTCGGAGGCGTTGAACGGGCCGCCGCCGACGATCACGCCGCCATAGCGGGACAGATCCAGGTTCCGGGGCCGCTCGCGCTCGAGCCGCAGCTGGTGGAGCATCGCTGGCGCGAGCCCCGCCGCGCGGGCGAAGGACAGCTGCTCGGCGTGCGCGGCGGCATCCTCCGCGCGCGTCGACAGCAGCAGAAACGGCTTCGCGGCGGCGGTATCGGACATGGGCCCAGATTATCGGGCCGACCGCGCCCGGCAGTAATCGATGAATTCATGCAGGATCTGCTCGGCCGGGCCCAGGTCGGTGGCCCGGACGATGCCGGAGATTTCCTCGACCTCCTCCGGCTTGAAGTAGCCGGCGTCCATGTAGAAGCCCATGCGGCGGATGATGCCTTCGGCGTCCATCTCCGGATGGAACTGCGTCACCCACGTCGACCCGTTCGCGCGGTAGGCCTGCACGGGGCACGTGGGCCCCGTCGCCAGCAGCACGGCTCCGGGCGGCAGTTCCGCCACGGATTCCTTGTGACCGGTCAGGCCCGTGAAGGACGTCGCCAGCTTGCCGACGATCGGATCCTCTGCGGCCTCTTCCGTCAGAGTGACCTGGCTGACGCCGACGCGCTCGGGATGGGACCGGTCGACCCGGCCACCGCCGGCGAACGCCGCGAAGCTGTTGCCGTAGCACAGCATGAGGGTGGGGATGGGGGAGACCAGCAGCTCGTAGAGCTGATCGTGGACGTGCTTCTGCAGCTCCGAATGCACCAGATCGGTGACGTTGAAGGGGCTGCCGCCGACGAAGACGCCGTCGAACCCCGACAGGTCGGGCAGCACGTCGGACGTCGAGGTGAGCGGATGGTGGACCAGCCGGTCGGCGGGCAGGCGCGTGCCCCGCAGGAAGTCCTCGTACTCGGCGACGGCCACGTCATCGCCGTCGCGCAGCGCCACCAGGAGGAAGCGCCCCTCGTTCTCTCGCCCGTTCATGACTAGACAGCTTAGTTCAGATTAGTTTGCGGAGGTTAATCGGGTGCCCGCGCCGGCGGGGCGGTGTCACATGGCCGTCGCAAAGCAAAACAGCCCGCCCCCGCACAATGCGGGGACGGGCTGCCATGCGTACCTCAAGGCGAAGCGCCCTACGCCGGGGCTACCGCGGCCGGCGGACGGACTCCTCGATCAGATCAAGGACCTCGTCCATGCCTTCGGTCGACCGGCCCGTGGCCACCCGCGTGATGATGCCGTCGAGCATGAGCTCCAACAGCAACCGCAGGGCCTCGGGGGAATAATCGTCTCGCAGCGACCCCGACTTCGCGCTGTCGCGCAACCGCGACTGCAGCGCACCGTCGAGATGCTCCTGATGGGCCAGCCACTGACGCCGGAACTCGGCATCGGTGCGAAGGCGCCCGACGATCTCCAACCGGGTGCCCAACCACTCGTGCTGGTCGGGATGGGCGACGACGTCGCGCATCACCTCGACCAAACCCGAACTGGCGGTCACCTCGGCCATCCGGTCGGCATCCTCCTCCGCCAAAGCGAGGAAGAGGCCTTCCTTGGAACCGAAATGATGGAAGATCGCGCCACGGGACTTGCCCGTGGCCTCCTCCAACCGGGAAACGGTCGCCCCGTCATAACCGAACTTCGCGAAACAACCGCGCGCACCCTCGAGGATTTCACTCCGCCGGGACGCACGGGCCTTGTCACTGACTCTCGGCATATGGGGCCACCTGCAATCCTCTCCGACCAAACACCGGGGGCCGGGCGCGGACGGCGGAACACCGTCCGGCCCGGCCCCGATGCCCGATCAAAGGCGGGTCGCCCCCTCCGCGAGGAGGGGAGACGACTAGCCGTTGATCATGTTGCGGAGCACGTACTGCAGGATGCCGCCGTGGCGGTAGTACTCGGCCTCACCGGGCGTGTCGATGCGGACGACCGCGTCGAACTCGATGGTCTCGCCGCCGTCCTTGGTGGCGACGACCTTGACCGTCTTCGGCGTGGTGCCCTCGTTGAGCTCCTCGATGCCCGTGATGTCGAAGGTCTCGGTGCCGTCGAGGCCCATCGACTTCCAGGACTCGCCCTCCGGGAACTGCAGCGGGATGACGCCCATGCCGATGAGGTTCGAGCGGTGGATGCGCTCGAAGGACTCGGCGATGACGGCCTTGACGCCCAGCAGCAGGGTGCCCTTGGCGGCCCAGTCGCGCGAGGAACCGGTGCCGTACTCCTTGCCGCCCATGACCACCAGCGGCGTGCCGGCGGCCTTGTAGTTCTGGGCGGCGTCGTAGATGAACGACTGCGGCGCACCCTCCTGGGTGAAGTCGCGGGTGTAGCCGCCGGTCACGCCGTCGAGAAGCTGGTTCTGCAGGCGGATGTTGGCGAACGTGCCGCGGACCATGACCTCGTGGTTGCCTCGGCGGGCGCCCAGCGAGTTGTAGTCCTTGCGCTCGACGCCCATGGAGTCGAGGTACTGCGCCGCCGGGGTGCCCGGCTTGATGGAGGACGCGGGGGAGATGTGGTCGGTGGTGACCGAGTCGCCCAGCGCCGCCAGGACGCGGGCGCCCTTGACGTCGGACACCGGCTGCGGCTCCATCTCCATCTCGTCGAAGTACGGCGCCTTGCGGATGTAGGAGGACTTGTCGTCCCACGCGAAGGTCTTGCCCTCGGGGGTCGGCAGGTTCTGCCAGCGCTCGTCGCCCGCGAAGACGTCGGCGTAATCCTCGTCGTACAGCTCGGAGGTGATGCACTCCTCGATGACCGACTCGATCTCCTCGGTGGCCGGCCAGATGTCCTTCAGGAAGACGTCGTTGCCGTCCTGATCCTTGCCCAGGGACTCGGTCTCGAAGTCGAAGTCCATGGTGCCGGCGATCGCGTACGCGATGACCAGGATCGGGGACGCCAGGTAGTTCATCTTGACGTCCGGGTTGATGCGGCCCTCGAAGTTGCGGTTGCCCGAAAGCACCGCGGTGGCGGCGAGGTCGGCCTCGTTGATCGCGGCCGAGATCTCCTCCGGCAGCGGGCCGGAGTTGCCGATGCAGGTGGTGCAGCCGTAGCCGACGAGGTAGAAGCCCATGGCCTCCAGGGCCGGCCAGAGACCCGCCTTCTCGTAGTAGCCGGTGACGACCTGCGAGCCCGGGGCCATGGAGGTCTTGACCCACGGCGCCGACTTCAGGCCCTTGTCCGCGGCGTTGCGCGCCAGCAGGGCGGCGCCGACCATGACGGACGGGTTCGAGGTGTTGGTGCACGACGTGATCGAGGCGATGGAGACCATGCCGTGATCGAGGACCATGTCCTTGCCGTTGTAGGTGGTCTTGATCGGGCTGGACGGACGGCCCGCCGCACCCAGCGCGAGGTTGGCGACCCCGGCGTCGTCGGAGAAGGACATCTCGGCGCCGCCCTTGCCGGCGTTGCCGCCCTCGGACACGTAGTCCTGGACCTCGCCGTCGCCGGAACCGTTGGTGTAGTTGTGCAGGTCCTTGCGGAACTGCTCCTTGGCGGAGGACAGCTCGATGCGGTCCTGCGGGCGCTTCGGGCCGGCGATCGACGGGACGACCGTCGACAGGTCCAGCTCGAGGTACTCGGAGTACTCGGCCTCGGGGGTGTTCTCGTCCAGCCACATGCCCTGGGCCTTGGCGTAGGCCTCGACCAGGTCGACCGACTCCTGGGAGCGGCCGGTCAGGCGCAGGTACTTGGTGGTCTCGCCGTCGATCGGGAAGATGGCCGCCGTGGAGCCGAACTCCGGGGACATGTTGCCGATGGTGGCGCGGTTGGCCAGCGGCAGCTTGGAGACGCCGGCGCCGTAGAACTCGACGAACTTGCCGACGACGCCGTGCTGGCGCAGCATGTCCGTGATGGTCAGCACGACGTCGGTCGCGGTGACGCCGGTGGGGGTGTCGCCGGTCAGCTTGAAGCCGACGACGCGCGGGATCAGCATGGAGATCGGCTGGCCCAGCATGGCGGCCTCGGCCTCGATGCCGCCGACGCCCCAGCCCAGGATGCCCAGGCCGTTCTGCATGGTGGTGTGCGAGTCGGTGCCGACGCAGGTGTCCGGGTAGGCGACGCCCTCGTTGTCGAAGACGGTGCGGGCCAGGTACTCGATGTTGACCTGGTGGACGATGCCGGTGCCCGGGGGGACGACGCGGAAGTTGGAGAACGCGCCGGTGCCCCAGCGGAGGAAGCGGTAACGCTCGTCGTTGCGCTGGTACTCGATCTCGACGTTCTTCTCGAGGGCCTCTTCGTTGCCGAAGGCCTCGATGATGACGGAGTGGTCGATGACCATCTCGGCCGGGTTGAGCGGGTTGACCTTGTCCGGGTCGCCTCCGAGGGTCTTCACGGCCTCGCGCATGGTGGCCAGGTCGACGACGCAGGCGACGCCGGTGAAGTCCTGCATGATCACGCGGGCCGGGGTGAACTGGATCTCGATGGACGGCTCGGCCGACGCATCCCAGTTCGCGACCGCGTTGATGTGGTCCTCGGTGATGTTCGCGCCGTCCTCGTTGCGCAGCAGGTTCTCGCCGAGAACCTTGAGGGCGTACGGAAGCTTCTCCATGCCGGGCACGGCGTCGAGGCGGAAGTAGTCGTAGGACTTGCTTCCGACCTCGAGGGTGGCCTTGGCGTTGAAGGAGTTCTTGCTTTCAGTCACAGTCTGCTCCAAATCTATGCTCGGGTGGTGCGCGCCGCGGGCCCTGCACACGAGTGGGCCCTGGTGGCACTTGGCGCGAACGCGTCGCGAGGGGCACCTTTCGCGCATGTGGATCATGCGGTGCACCGCGGTCCGGCTCGACCTCCCCCAAGAATAACAGTACGGGCGTTCTGTTGCACCCACCCGGACACGGCGCGCCGGAGCGCCTTACCCGAATTCACCCCCACGTGACGGCATGATGGTGGGGCCCGAGGGGGCACCACACGACCGGGAGGAAGCCACGAGACGATGAGCGACGCCAACACGATGTATCTGGAGAACCTCGACGCCGGCACCGTCGCCGAGTCCCTGCGCGCCGATCCGATCGCCACCGCGAACCCGGACCTGGAGGCCGTGCTGCGCCCGGTGGTCGACTCCGCGGCCGGGCGGGGAGTGGAGGACCTCAAGATCGTCGTCGTCGACCGCGACCCGCAGGGCTTCACGGATCTGCGCAATTTCGCCAACGAGCTCGTCGCCGAGGATGGCGGCACCGTCATCGTCCGCGCCCCCTTCTCCGTCGCGTCTTCCTCCGACCAGATCCCGCGGGCCGCGTTGGAGCTGGCCGGCCACGAGATGATGGAGGAGCCCCGGAAGTACCCGGAGGGTTTCGACGCCTTCATCGAGACCGCCGGGTCCTACACCGTCCCGTGGGTCGACTACAGCCTCATGGCCGGCGCCGCCATCGCGATCGTCTTCGCGGCACTGATGGCCTACTGGTGGATCCGCTCGCATCGAAGCGGCGCCCAGTAGCGCCCGGTAGCGCCCGACAGCGCCCGGTAGCGCCCGACGGCTCCCCGTAACGGATCGGTAAACGCCTTAACGGATAGTTAATGCGATATACCCATGCCCGGCGTTTTTCCAGAGTCAAGCCGAGCGCCTTGACGCAAGGCAAGCCTGGTTACTTGCTTTTCGACGTCTCAGCGAGCCGACACGCGCCCTTAAGGGTATTTTGTGACGAACATCACACTATTCGAACACATTGTGGAAACGGCTGCGTACCGCACGTAACGAATCGGTCACGGATTTTGCGGCGCGCGTTTCACCTGTGACTCATGTGTTCTCGGGGGTCGCTGTGTCGTAGCGTGCCAATTGTTACCCGGGATGTACGTGTTGCCTTCCGGGGCGCGCACCGCCGGGTGTGGCGCCGGCTTCGGCCGTCGACCGATTCGGGCAATGGGGAAGTTGCCCGTCGAATCTCCGCACCCGGCCCATTTCGCTGAGCAAGGAGTCGAAGGTGGCAGAACGCCGGACGTCCCGGACCCGCCTCGGGTGGGCCCGCCCCATTGCCGGAGCCATGATCGTCGGGCTGATGGTCTCGCACGCCCCCGCGGCGTCGGCGCAGCCGTCGGGCACGGGTTCGCATGCCGAATCGTCCGCGGACGCCACGCTGCAGGCGCTGGTCGCGGAGGTCACCGAAAGCGAGCGCCGCGTCGGCGAGCTCGAGCTGAACATGGGCGGCCTGCGCGAAAACGCCAACCGCGCCTACGTCGATCTCGGCGAGGCCCGCGGCAAGGCGGAGCGCGCCCGCGGCGCCGTCGACGAGGCCAAGCGGACCTTCGGCGACACCCGCGACGAGCTGCTCGGCGCCCAGGGCACCTTCGACGAGATGGCCCGCGCGGCGATGCGCCAGGGATACTCGCTGCCGTCCGCGCTGGGCGGCGCCCGCGATTCCGCCGAGCTGCTCGACCGTTCGTCGACCCTGCGCCGGGCCGCGGACAAGCAGGGCGCCGTGGTCGAGGGCCTCGACCGCGCCCGCACCGAAGCGGCCAATGCCGAGTCGACGCTGCGCAAGGCCCGCGAGGCCGCGGAGACGGCGGCCACGGAGGCCGAGCGCCTCCACGGCGAGGCCGAGCGAGTGTTCAAGGAAGCCGAGCGCCTGCTCGCCGATGAGCGGCTCGCTCACGCGGCCGCCGTCATCGAGCGCGACGCGGCCCGCGCCGCCCTCGACGCCGCCCGCACGGCACTCGACGCCTACGGCCGCTCGGGCGGTTCCAGCGACGGCCGCAGCGAAAACGACGTGGTCACCGAGGCCGCCGATGACGCGCGATCCGGCGTGATCGACAACGGCGGCGCCACCGCCGACGATGCCTCCACCGACCAGGCCACCGACCAGGCCACCGACGACGCTACCGGCGACGAGCCGACCGTCACCGCCCGCCCGGGCGAGTCCGGCCGCCAGACCACCGCACCGACGACGCGTCCGTCCACCGCGCCCACCACGACGACCGCTCCGTCTCAGGATTCCACGGAAGACTCGACCACCGACTCGACCACGGACACCACCACCGACTCCACCGACTCGACGACGGACTCGGCCAACGACTCGACGGTGGGCGGCACCTCGGGCGGGGACGCCGGGACGTCGGAAAGCAATGGCGGAACCACCGGCACCGACGGAACCTCCGACGGCACCGGGACCAACGCGACGACCGTGCAGACCGCCACCCCCGCCAACCCGGAGTCGGCGACGCCGTCGGCCGGAGACCGCGCCGCGAAGATCGAGACGGTCATCTCGCGCGCGATGGCGCAGGTGGGCACCCCCTACGCGTGGGGCGGCGGCGACGCCAGCGGCCCGACCAAGGGCATCCGCGACGGCGGAGTCGCAGACGCCCACGGCGACTACAACAAGGTCGGCTTCGACTGCTCCGGCCTGACCCTCTACGCCTACGCCGGCATCGGCATCACCCTGCCGCACTACACCGGCTACCAGTACCAGCGCGGCACCCACCACCCGGCGTCGGAGATGCAGCGCGGCGACCTGATCTTCTACGGCCCCAACGGCCACGGCCACGTGGCCATCTACCTGGGCAACGGCCAGATGGTGGAGGCCCCGCAGTCCGGCTCGACCGTCCGCGTCACCGCCGTGCGCTACAACGGCATGACCCCCAACGTCGTTCGCCTCGTCTAATCTTCCGGGGAGGACCGCACACGAGCCACAGGAGACGACAGCGTGAACGACACCCCGGCCACCGACGCCCCTGACCTGAGCAGGGTCCTCGCCGAAATGAGCCAGGTCGTCGTCGGCCAGGAGCACCTGTGCCGCCAGCTGGTCGTGGCCATGCTCTCCGGCGGCCACGTGCTGCTCGAGGGCGTGCCGGGCGTGGCCAAGACGCTGGCGGTGTCCACGTTCGCCAAGGTCATCGGCGGCAGCTTCTCCCGCATCCAGTTCACGCCCGACCTCGTGCCCTCCGACATCGTGGGCACGCGGGTGTTCCGCCAGGACACCGGCGAGTTCATCACCGAGCACGGGCCAGTCATGGCCAACATCGTGCTGGCCGACGAGATCAACCGCGCGCCGGCGAAGGTGCAGTCGGCGCTGCTGGAGGTCATGGCCGAGCACCAGGTCTCCATCGCCGGCGTCTCGCGCCCGGTGCCGGAGCCGTTCCTGGTGCTGGCCACGCAGAACCCCATCGAGAATCAGGGCGTCTACCCGCTGCCGGAGGCGCAGCGCGACCGCTTCCTGTTCAAGGTCATCGTCGACTATCCGACGCCGTCGGAGGAGCGCGAGATCGTCTACCGCATGGGCTCGACGCCGCCGAGCGCCCGGCCCATCCTGGACACCGCGACGGTGCGGGCGCTGCAGAAGAAGACCCGCGAGGTCTTCGTCCACCATTCCCTCATCGACTACGTGGTCGCGGTCATCGAGCTGACCCGCAATCCCGCGCGCGCCAACCTCGACGACGTCGGCCGCTGGCTGGCCTACGGAGCCTCACCGCGCGCGACGCTGGGCGCGGTCACCGCGGCGCGGGCGACGGCGCTGCTCAAGGGCCGCGACTTCGTCACCCCCGCCGACGTGGTGGAGGTGCTTCCCGACGTCCTGCGCCACCGCCTCGTCCTGTCCTACGAGGGGCTCGCCGACGAGGTGACCCCGGAGGCAATCATCGACCGGGTGCTGGCGCGCGTGCGCCTGCCCGAGGTGGGCGCCGGGGCATGAGCGCCCCGGACGTGACCGGGGGCGCGGGCGGGGCCGCCGAGGGAGCCTCCTCCGTCGACCGCGATCTGGGCCGGGTGCTGCGGCATCTGGAACTCACCGTCACCCGGCGCCTCGACGGCCTGCTGCGCGGCGCCTTCGCCTCGGCGGCCACGGGCCCGGGCACCGACCCCGACTCCGCCCGCGAGTACGTCGTCGGCGATGACGTCCGCCTCATGGATTGGTCCGTCACCGCGCGCACCGGCGTCGCCCACGTGCGCGATCCCGAGGCCGAGCGGGAGCTGGAATCGTGGATCGTGGCGGAGTCGTCGCCCCGCTTGACGACGGGATCCGGCCCCACCACCAAACGCCATCTGCTCACGGCCGCCACGGCGGCGGTGGCCCTGCTGGCCGACAATCCGGGCGACCGGACGGGGCTGGTGGCCGACGGCTCGTTCATCCCGCCGGGGCAGGGGCGCGCCCATGCGATGCGCCTGATCTCCCATGCGGCCCGCCACGTCGGCGGTTCCGGATTGGCCACCGACCTGGGCACCCTGCCGTCGCGGGCGCCGCGGGCCGGGCTGGTCACCGTCATCTCCGACTTCCTCGGCCCGGTCGATTGGGCCGATGCGCTGCGGGTGGTGGGCACGCGCACCGACGTGCTGGCCATCCGCCTCATCGACCCCGCCGACGAGGCCCTGCCCGGTGACGGCCCGGTGCGGCTGTCCGATCCGGCGACGGGGGAGATCCTCGAGCTCGACATCGACGACGCAACCCGCGAGCGCTACGCCGACTCCGCCCGCGCGCATTCGGCGCAGGTCACTGCGGCGCTGCGCTCGGCGCGGGCGCGGATCGTGGAGCTGCGCACCGACCGCGACTGGGTGCTCGACTTCGCGCGCCAGATGGCGCCGGGACGGATCGGTGCCCGATGACCGGCGCCTTCGCCCACCCGTGGTGGCTTCTCGCGCTCCTGGTCCCGATTGCGGCGATGGCGGCCCACGTGGTCGTCGACAAGCGAAAGCGCAAGCGGTCGATCGCGTTCGGCAACTTCACCGTCGTGGCCGACGTGTCCGGCCCCGGGCGACCGTGGCTGCGGCACCTGCCCATCGCGGCGCTGCTGGCGGCGCTGGCGGTGCTGGCGATCGCGCTGGCCGGCCCGATGGCGGAGACGAAGGTGGCGCGCAATCGGGCGACGATCATGCTCGTGGTCGACGTTTCGCTGTCGATGTCCGCGACCGATGTCCAGCCTGACCGCTTGACCACGGCGAAGCAGGCCGGCCGCGAGTTCATCGAGTCGCTGCCCGACGACCTCAACGTCGGCCTGGTCACCTTCGCCGGCCGCGCGCAGACGCCCGTGATGCCGACGACCGACCACGACACCGTCGCGCGCGCCCTCGACGGCGCGACGCTGGACAGCGCCACGGCCACCGGCGACGCCATCGCCGCGGCACAATCGGCGATCCTCCAGTTCGGCGAGCAGATCCAGGGACCCGAGGGGCCGCCGCCGGCCGCGATCGTGCTGCTGTCCGACGGAAAACAGACCATCCCCTCCGAACTCGACGACCCGCGCGGCGCGTACACCGCCGCCGACGAGGCGGCCGAGATCGGGCTGCCGATCCACACGATCTCCTTCGGCACCCTCGAGGGGTCGATCTCCGTCGACGGCCAGGTGCTGCCGGTGCCCATCGACGACGAGTCGCTCATGGAGATCGCCCGCCGCACCGAGGGCGGGTTCCACTCGGCCTCGAGCCTCGACGAATTGCGCGACGTCTACGGCGAGCTCACCGACGACATCGGCTACGAACTGCGCCGGTCGGAGAATCCGCGGCCGTGGATGGTCGCCGGCTTCGCGCTGCTGGTCGTCTCCGCCGCGGCGTCGGTGTTCCTGGGCCGCCGCGTGCCGTAAGCCCGGCGGGAGCCCGGCGGGGCCCGGCGAACCGCTCCGCAACGAACCACTGCGCAACCAAGGGTCCCCTTGCTCGACGCCCGGGGCCCGCGGATTAAGCTGGCCCCCATGACTGACGCCGCCCCGACACGCCCCTTCGACGCCATTCTGGTCCTGTCCTTCGGCGGGCCGGAGAAGCAGGAGGACGTCCGGCCGTTCCTGGAAAACGTCACCCGCGGCCGCGGCATCCCGCCCGAGCGCCTGGACGAGGTCGGGGAGCACTACCACCACTTCGGGGGCAGGTCGCCGCTCAACGACCTGAACCGCGAGATCATCGCGAACCTGGAAAAGAAGCTTGCCGACGAATCGATCAATCTGCCGGTGTACTTCGGCAACCGCAATTGGCACCCGATGGTGGAGGACACCGTCGAGGAGATGGCCCGGGACGGCGTGACCCGCGCCCTGGTGTTCGCGACGTCGGCATGGGCGGGCTATTCCGGCTGCCGCCAGTACCACGAGGACATCGCCCGGGCGCAGGAGCACCTTGCGTCGAAGCCGGAGCTCGGGTCGATCGAGATGGAGAAGCTGCGCGGCTTCCACGACCACCCGCTGTTCATCGGCGAGTTCGCGCGCGCCGTGGAGGAGTCGCGGGCGAAGCTGCCGGCCGACCGCCGCGACGGCGCCCGCCTGGTGTTCACCGCGCACTCGATCCCGAACTCGGCCGATGCGTCCTCGGGTCCCGCGTCGCTGGGCGGCAACCTGTATTCGCGCCAGGTCACGGAGGCGGCGTCGCTCATCGCCGAGCAGGTCGGCGCCACGGAGTTCGACGTCGTCTGGCAGTCGCGCTCCGGCCCGCCGCAGGTGCCGTGGCTCGAGCCGGACATCGTCGACCACATCGAGGACGTCTTCGCCGGCGGCACCAACGCGGCCGTTGTGTGCCCGGTCGGATTCATCTCCGACCACATCGAGGTCGTGTGGGACCTCGACTCCGAACTGCAGGACGAGATGGACGCCCATGACATCGTCATCGAGCGCGTGGCCACGCCGGGGCCGACCGAGGCGTTCACCGAGATGATCGTCGAACTCATCCGCGAGCGCACCGACGGCGCCGAGGCCCGGCGCCTGGGCCGCGAACCGCTGCTCGGCTCCGCCTGCGACGGCAAGCCGTGCGCCGTCGACTGCTGCGTTCAGGCCAAGCGGCCGTCTCACGCCCCGGCGTAGTCCGCCGCCCATTCGCGCACCGCGTGGTCGACGGCGGCGACGCGGGCCGCGCGGATGTCGCGCCACAGGGGGATCAGGTGCGGGTCGTGCGCCGCACCGGCGCCGGGAACGTCGGCGCGGCCGACGGTGAGGATCGCCGCCAAACGATCCGCCCGCGCGAGCAGCCCGCCCGCGCGGCGCGGCAGCTCGCCGGGCAATTCCGCGAGATCGAAGTGATCCGTCAGCGTGCCCACCATCAACCGCGGGTCGGGGGCGCCGACCCCCAACCGCGCCGCCGGGCCCGACGCCGAAATATTCGCCGCCGCGCGGCGGGTGGCGTCGGCGAGCATCATGTCCGCCTCGCCGGGGGACAGGTGCGCCGGCTCCGGCAAATGCCCCTCCACCGTCCACCACAACCAGCGCACGCCGCCGGAGCCGACCAACCGGTCGGGCACGAGGACGTGATGCCAACCCGGGGCGGCGTCCGCCAGGACGATGGCCGCACCGGCGCGGGAGGCGGCGTCGTAAAGCTCCGTTCCCGCCGGCAGCATCGGCGCCTCGCCGGGGCCGGAGAGCACCAGCCGCACCGGCGGCTCGGCGTCGCGGGCCCACGCGCCGCCCTCGGTGACGGCCCGGACCAGGCGCAACAGCCCCGCCCGATCCAGCGGCGCGTCGACGTCGACGACGTCGGGCACCGTCGCATCGACCAGCTCCGCCGAATGCGGGCCGCCGACGGCGTCGAGCGCGTCGAGCAAGTGGTCATACGAGACCTGCCCCGTCACCCACGCGCCCAACCACAGGGCGGTGTGCTGGACGGGGGTCCACACCTGATCGACGGCGACGCGATCCACCGGAGGTCGTTCCATGGGACGACACGGTAGCCGACGCGGCCGTCATCCCGGCAACGCCTGCCCGGCCGCCGATCCGGCAACGCCTGCCCGGCTGTCACCCCGCCTGTCACCCCGGCTGTCACCCCGGCTGTCACCCCGGCTGTCACCCCGGCTACGCCTCCCCGGGACCGGCGCCGGGGTCGGCTACCCTGATTCGCCATGAGCTTCCACGACCCCTATGCCTCGCAGGACATCTTCGGCGGCGCCGGCGGCCACGCGCGCCGCAAGGCGATGGTGGCGCCGGAGGTGCCGGCGGAGGAGGGGCTCGTCGTCGAGTCGGCGGTCGACGGGTACGTGGGGGCGGTGGTGGGCTTCGAGAAGCTGCAGGACGCCGACTGCGTCAAGCTCGAGGATCGCCGCGGCAAGGTCCGCGTGCTGCGCATGACGCCCAGCGCGTTCCTCGTCGACGGCCGCCGCGTGACCCTCGTGCGCCCGGCGCCGAAGAAGGCCGATCCTCGTCTGGACCGGTCGGCATCGGGCTCGCGCCGCGTCGCCGACGTGCAGGCGAAGGTCGCCCTGCCCAGCCGGATCTGGGTGGAGGGCATCCACGACGCCGCCATCGTCGAGCGGGTCTGGGGCCACGACCTGCGCGTCGAGGGCGTCGTCGTCGAGCACCTCGAGGGCCTGGACAACCTCGCCGAGCGCCTCGCCGAGTTCGGCCCCGGCCCGGGCCGCCGCGTCGGCGTGCTGGCCGACCACCTCGTCGAGGGCTCGAAGGAGTCCCGCATGACCCAGCAGGTCGGGCCGCACGTCCTGGTCACGGGCCATCCCTACATCGACGTGTGGCAGGCGGTGAAGCCGGCGGCCGTCGGCATCCGCGCCTGGCCCGAGGTGCCCTACGGCGAGGACTGGAAGACCGGCGTCTGCGACCGCCTCGGCTGGGGCGAGCCGCGCGACGGGTGGCGCCGCGTCTACGGCGCCGTCGATTCCTTCCGCGATCTGGAGCCCACGCTCATCGGCGCCGTCGAGCGCCTCGTCGACTTCGTCACCGAGCCCCACCAGGGCTGACGCGCCCCGCTTCCCCCGGGTTTTCCGCTTGACGACGGCCACGTGGGCGTCGTCAAGCGAAATCTTTTTCGAACGGGCATCCGCGGCCTTCTGTAGGCTGGGCGCGTGGCTTCGATCATATGGTTTGGACTGAGCATCCTGCTCGTCTTCCTCGAGCTCCTCATCGGCGATCTGTCGATGCTGATGGTCGCGGGAGGCGCGCTGGCCGCCGCCGGCGTATCGCTGGCCGATACCCCGCTGTGGGTGGACATCGCGGTGTTCGCCGTGACCAGCATCGGCCTGATCGGGCTGGTGCGGCCGGCGCTGCGGCGGAAAATGTTCCGCGGCGTGGACTCCGACAAGGTGGAATCCAACCCGCGGCAGCTGGCCGGGCGGACCGCCTCCGTCGAAGAGGCGGTCGACGACCACGCCGGGATGATCCGCATCGCCGGCGAACTGTGGTCGGCGCGCGCGCTGGTGCCCGGCGTGACATTCTCGCCGGGGGACCGGGTCATGGTCGTGAACATCGACGGCAACACCGCCGTCGTGGACAAGGAGGTGTGAGCCCATGGCGGGAATCATTTTCGCCGTCGTACTCGTCTTGCTCGTGCTGGTGCTGGTGAGCAAGGCGATCATCCTCGTCCCGCAGGGCGAGGCCGCCGTGATCGAGAGGCTGGGGCGGTACACGCGGACGCTGTCCGGTGGGCTGGCGTTCGTCATCCCGTTCATCGACCGCGTGCGCGAGAAGGTGGACACCCGCGAGCGGATGGTCACCTTCCCGCCGCAGGCCGTGATCACCGAGGACAACCTGACGGTGGCCATCGATACGGTGGTGACGTTCCAGGTCAACGACCCCGCGCGCGCCATCTACGGCGTGGCGGACTACATCTTCGGCATCGAGCAGATCACCACCGCGACGCTGCGCGACGTGGTCGGCGGGCTGACGCTGGAGGAGACCCTGACCTCGCGCGACTACATCAACCGCCGCCTGCGCGGCGAGCTGGACGAGGCCACCGCGAAGTGGGGCCTGCGCATCGCCCGCGTCGAGCTGAAGGCCATCGAGCCGCCGCCGTCGATCCAGCAGTCGATGGAGAAGCAGATGAAGGCGGACCGCGAGAAGCGCGCGATGATCCTCACGGCCGAGGGCACGCGCGAGGCGGACATCAAGACCGCCGAGGGCCGCAAGCAGGCGCAGATCCTCGCGGCGGAGGGCAACAAGCACGCGTCGATCCTCGCCGCCGAAGGTGAGCGGCAGGCGACGATCCTGCGCGCCGAGGGCGACCGCGCCGCCCGTTACCTGCAGGCGCAGGGCGAGGCCCGTGCGGTGCAGAAGGTCAATGCCGCGGTGAAGGCGTCGCAGCTGACGCCGGAGCTGCTGGCGTGGCAGTACCTGGAGAAGCTGCCGGAGCTGGCGAACAAGGACGGCAACACCGTGTGGATGGTGCCGTCGCAGTTCGGCGATTCGCTGGAGAGCTTCGCGCGGGCGTTCGGCAAGCCGGACGAGGATGGCGTGTTCCGCTACGAGCCGCCGGCCGTCACCGACGAGGCCCGCGAAGAGGCGGACCGGGACAAGGACGAGGACTGGTTCGACATGTCGTCGAACCCGGAGATCGCGCGTGCGGTGGCCGCGGCCAACGAGGTCGCCAACCGCCCAGTCGAGGATCCGGCGCTGGCGGCGCAGTCGAAGCGCAAGTCGGTGGAGGAGGCGGCCAAGGAGTCGCCGATCCCGGGCGAGGGCGGCCGGGACGCGCAGCGCGGCCTGCCCTCCGGCGACTCCCGCCCCGCGGGTGCTGGTGCAGGCGCGGGCACGAGTGGTGCCGGCACGGCTGCGGGCGCAGGTGGATCTGGTGCCGGCGGCTTCGGCCAGCAGGCTCACCAGCCCGGCCAGCCGGGCCAGCCGGGCCAGACGGGCGGCCAGATTGGGCACTCGGGCCAACCGGGTCAGCACGCTCACCAGCCCGGCCAGCCGGGGCAGCGTCAGACCGACTACCGGTCGGAACCCGGCCACCCCGGATTCCCCGGCTAATCGGCGGAACCCCGGCGGGTGAACCGTCGCGACGTTCACGAGGCGGCGATCGATCTTCGGATCGGTCGCCGCTTTCGTCATTGGGGTGGTAGAACCGCGCCACCTCATCTCCACACCCCAACGTCACTCCGCACCCACCAACATCGCTCTACGCCCGACCCCGGCATTTCACACCCCAACGTCCGCCCCACACCCGTCAACGTCACTGTGACGAATTGGCCCATTTCACACGCGTCACTTCCGTTCGCAGTGGATGCCGGATCCCCCCGAAACGACTCACCGGGGGGCCGGAAAACGCCAGGTCGCGGAAAGAGTGGGTGAGTCGATTGGGGCGAATAGTCGTCGTAAAGCAGGAAATTGACTCATTCGGCCGAGGCTGACGCGGCCACGACGCGGAGCCCCGCCACCCCCGGACGGCGTCGCGCGGAAATTAGATGGAACCGAATGGGCGCGAGGCGCGTCGAATAGGGCATGAAGACACTGAGGGGGATCTCCAGAAATGACCGACAGAAGCTCGAACGGCGCTGCCGCGGCGGCGAACTGCACCGGCTGCATCCGAACACCTACATCGCCATGGCCGACTGGGACCAGATGGACCAGACCGAACGGCGGCGACTGCACCACCTGAGCAGCGTCGACGGGCGACCCGGGATGGTCATCGTCGGACGCAGCGCGGCGCTGGTGCACGGGCTCGAAGTGGTCGACGTGATCGAGAGCGCAACGTCCGGCATGGTGCCGCGTTGGCCGGTGCCGCCGGGCGAGGACGTCGTGGAACTGGCGCATCCGTTGCGGCGTCGAATCGAGACCAGGGGAAACATCCACGAGAGCCGATTCCGGTGGGATGCCGGCGAGGTCGATCTGGTCGACGGTCGGCCGGTGACGTCGATCGGCGCGACGGTCGCGGACATCACGCACCGGCACGGGTTCGGGCAGGGGCTCGTCGCCGCGGATTCGGCGCTGCGGCAGCAGCATTCGGCGATCGACCTCATGAGGCCGGCGGCACTCGCACCGCAATCCGCCGACGCCCTGACCACCGTGGCGTGCGCTTCGCAGTTCCCGGACAGTGCCGCCGAATCGCTGATGCGCGCGCAGATCATCGAGGCCGGCCTGCCCGCGCCGGAGATGCAGCTGAGGGTGTTCACGGGCGATCGCATCTACATCGGCAAGGTCGACCTGTCGTACCCGGGATTGCTGCTGATGATCGAGGTGCACGGCAAGCACAAGTTCAGCGGGCGGTACGGCGACGGCGAGGCGCGGTCGATGTACGAGTGGCGACGCGAGACCGAGATGGTGCAGGAGGGGCTGGCGGTGCTTCGCGTGACGTATCCGCAGATCGTGTCCGGCGAGGCTCTGCGGATGGTCATCGCCGCGCTGGAGCGGCAGCGGGCGGCGGTGGCGAACGGCGCCGAGTCGACCGCGCTGTTCGTTCCGGCCGGCGTGCGCTGGCCCGAGGGGTATCGCCTGCGCGAGCGGTGAGCGGGCGGGAAGATGCGGATGGTGACGGGGGCAGGCGCCGATGGTGGCCGAGGGCGGGCGCGGGGAGTGGGCGGGGGAACGGGCGGTGGCGGGCACGCCAGTCACACTGGAAACTAGCGGCGGTTGAATCGCCCCAAACGACTCACCACGCTTGACGACGACCTGCGGTTTTCTCTCGACCTCATGAGTCGTTTGGGGCGACTCACCGAGATTTGGGGCACGAGTGACGCGAGCGATGAAAGAGGCCGAAGGGGGACGATCGAATCAGGGAGTGCGGCAGAATCGAGGGGTCGCGGGGATGCCGAGGCAAAGCGACGGCCGTCGGATCAGGCCATCGGACCAGCATGAAGGCGCGACGACCGACGACCCTTGCGGGTTGTTGACACGTCATCTATGGTGGGGTTCATGAGCGAACAGACGACGCCCGACCAGGCCACCACCACCGACCAGCCCACGAACCCGCACGACACCCCGGGCGTGTACGTGGACAAGGGCAATGACTTCAATCGGGACATGCGGTACATCACCACGCGCATCACGGTCGACGGGGAGGACGGCTACGCGGTCGAGCCGAATCGCTACCGCCTCATCGCGGCGCAGGCGTGTCCATGGGCGAACCGCGCGATCATCGTCCGCCGCCTGTTGGGCCTGGAGGACGTCATCTCGATGGGCCTCGCGGGCCCGGTGCACGATCCGCGTTCGTGGACGTTCGATCTCGACCCCGGCGGCGTCGACACGGTGCTGGGCATCGAGCGCCTGCAGGACGCCTACTTCGCGCGCGACCCCGAGTACCCCCGCGGCATCACGGTGCCGGCGATGGTCGACGAGCGCGACGGCGCGGTGGTCACGAACGACTTCGACCAGATCACGCGCGATTTCGCGACACAGTGGACGCAGTTCCATCGCGAGGGCGCCCCGGATCTGTGGCCGGCGCACCAGGCCGAGGAGATGGAGGCCGTCATGAAGCGCATCTTCACCGAGGTCAACAACGGCGTCTACCGCTGCGGCTTCGCGGGCTCGCAGGAGTCCTACGACGCCGCGTACGACCGGCTCTGGACGGCGCTGGACTGGCTCGAGGAGCGCCTGGCCGATCGCCGCTACCTCATGGGCGACACGATCACGGAGGCCGACGTCCGCCTGTTCACCACGCTGGTCCGCTTCGACGCGGTCTACCACGGCCACTTCAAGGCCAACCGCCAGAAGCTCGCGGAGATGCCGGTGCTGTGGGCCTACGCCCGCGACTTGTACCAGACGCCGGGCTTCGGCGAGACGGTCGACTTCGACCAGATCAAGGCCCATTATTACGTGGTGCACGAGGACGTCAATCCGACGCAGATCATCCCGAAGGGCCCGTCGGAGGACGTTTGGCTGACCCCGCATGGCCGCGAGTCCCTCGGTGGCCGCCCGTTCGGTGACGGCACCGCGCCGGATCCGCAGCGCCCGCTGCGGTAGGCCACGGTTTTTGCTTGACGACGGCCCGGCGCACGCATTCTCCCGCGTGCACCGGGCCATTTGCGTGCCTCGACCGAGCGGAGCCTGAGCTCGGTCGAGCACACCCGGCACGCCGAACTCGATGGCGTCAGTCGCGGGCGGCGCGCTGGAGCAGGTGCACGGCCAGGGACCAGCCGGACTCTTCGGCGTGCCACCCGGCGGCCTGCAGCCGCTGGTTGATGGCCTGCTTGCTCACGCCGAGCTCGGCGGCGGCCTCCACCTGCGTCCATCCGGCGCGCACGAGGTTCGTCGCCTCGCGGCCCTCCGGGGACCTGCGCGAAATGACGTGGTGGAGGAGGGTGAAGGCGGCGGCGATATCGTCGGAAAGCTCTTTGCCTCCCGGATCACCGGTGCGGATGCGGGCGCGGACCGTGCCCGCGCGACCGCCCGCGCCCAAGACGCCGGCGGCGGCGACGGACGCGGCATCGGCATCGCCGGCGGGGGAGACGCCGATGCCGATCGACCAGTCTCCCGCGGCGAGCAGCGCCAGCGTCAGGGTGGTCACGGCGACGGCGTCGCGGGGGTGCGCCGACAACTCCTCGACCCCCGCCGGCGCGACCGTGCCCACACCCTCGAGCCGGGACAGCGCGACCCCCGATGCCCGCACGTGCTCGGCGCGGCGGGTGGAACGTCCCCGATAACGGGCGTGTACGGCGAACATGCCCCGAGTCTACCGTGGTGACTTGACGGAATCGACGACCGGCATGCGCGCGTCGATGATCAATCCGGTCAGGCCCAGGCACACCAGCAGGGCCGTCGCGATGAGGATGCGGTAGTCCATCCCGCCGGCCAGCGCGTCGCCGAAGAGGACGGTGACCACGGTGCCCGGGGCGGATCCGGCGACGGTGGCCAGGAAGAACGGCACGGGGCGTATCGACGACAGCGCGCACGCGTAGTTCAACGGCGCAAAGGGCACGGCGGCGATCATCCGCAGCGAGGCGACGGCCAACCAGCCGCGGCGCTCCAGGCGGCGGTCGACGTCCATCACGCGGCGATGGCGCATGAGCAGCCCGCGCGCCCAATCCCGCGCGAAATGGCGCACGACGCCCAGGGACACGATCGCCGACACCCCCGTCGCAGCCAGCGCCAGCGCGATGCCCGGCAACGCCCCGAACAGGATCCCCGACGACAGCGTGAACACGGTGCGCGGCACCGGCAGCTGGGTGAAGCCGACGTAGGCGAGGAAGAACACCACCGGGAACCACGCCCCCGTGGCCTCCGACCACCCCCGGATCGCATCGAAGGTGGGCACGTCGACGATCCACACCACCACCGCGGCGGCCAGCCCGAGCGCCAGCAACGCCAGCGGGCGCGCGGCGCGCCGCCGGGCTGCGCGCATGCGGGGCCCGCGCGGAGGGGAGGGGGTTGCTGACACCGCGCCGAGGTTACCCCCGTTCGCCGCCGGAGACGGCGTGGCGCACCCGATACGCCGGGATTCGGACGTCGTAAAGCCCGCTAATGCTGGGATCGGGCACCATCGCCCGGCGGGAACTCGCATTCCGGGGGTGGGCGAAGCGACCCGGCGGAGGAGATTCCCCGGGGCTAATTAGTATTGGAACGGTGACCGGCTCACGGCGGGCGAACGGTGCTGAGTAGCGCCGAAATCCCGTCGCCGCCGGTTGTACGTCACTACACAAGCGCCGTCCGTGCGCGGGCCACCCGGGCCACCCCGGGGCCGGGTTCGGGGCGCATGACAAGCAAGGGAGAAGGTCCGCCGTGACTGACCGAACGGCCACCAATGCCGCCGGGACCGCGCTTCCGCCAGACTTCGAGGACCAGCAGGCCTCGTGGTACAAGGCTGTCGCCGGGGTGTTCGCCCGGGCGCGGAAGCAAGACGTCGCCGACGTGCCGTTGGACGTCTGGAAGAAGCTCAACACGACCACGTACGACGGCGTGGAAGTCCGCCCGCTGTACACCCGGGCGGACGATCTGGCGGAGGCCCCGGCCCCCGGCCAGTTCCCGTTCACCCGCGGCGCCCGCCTGCGCGGGGCCGACGACGCCGGTTGGGGCGTGCGCGAGACCTTCGGCCGCACCGGCTCCGGTTCCGCCGCCGAGGTCAACGAGGCGCTCATCGACGCCCTGGCCAACGGAACCTCCGCGCTGCGCGTCGATCTGCGCAACGGCCTGACCGCCGCGGATCTGCCCGCGGTGCTCAAGGGCGTGTACTTGGACATGGCGCCGATTGCGATCGAGGCCGGCGACCAGGTCGCCGAGGCCGCGGACGCCCTGTTCGCGCTTGTCGACGAGGCCGGCGTGAAGGATCCCGAGGCCCTGGACATCGAGCTGTCCGCCGCCCCGCTGACCAGCCAGTACACCGGCGCCGCCGAGGTGGCGCTGGACAAGGCCGTCGAGATGGCCGTGGCCAACGCCAAGCGCCCGGGCTCCGTGCGCACCCTCCTGGTCGACGGCGTGGCCTTCGCCAACATGGGCGCCACCGATGCCCAGGAGATCGGCTACGCGCTGGCCGTCGGCGTTGCCTACCTGCGCGCCCTCACCGGCGCCGGCCTGAGCGCCGAGGAGGCCCTGGACCAGATCTCCTTCCGGTTCTCGGCCACCGACGACCAGTTCAACACCATCGCGAAGTTCCGCGCGGCCCGCACCCTGTGGGCCCGCGTCGCGGAGGTCTCCGGCGCCCCCGACCACGGCTCCGCCCCGAACCACGCCGTCACCGCCCCGGTGATGTTCTCCCAGCGTGACCCGTGGGTGAACATGCTGCGCGTCACGGTCGCCGCGTTCGCCGCCGGCGTCGGCGGGGCGACCACCGTCGAGGTGCTGCCCTTCGACAACGCCGTCCACGGCGGGCAGCCGGGCGTGTCCCGCAAGTTCGTCAACCGCATCGCGCGCAACACCAACCTGCTGCTCCTGGAGGAGTCGCACCTGGGCTTCGTCGCCGACCCGGCCGGCGGCTCCTACTTCGTGGAGGAGCTGTCCGACGAGATCGCCGACCGCGCGTGGAAGGTGTTCACCGACGTCGAGTCCTACGGCGGCATCGAGACCGCCTACGACCACGTCCGCGAGAACATCGACGCCGCCTACGAGGCCCGCCGCAAGGACATCGCGCACCGCCGCACCAAGATCACGGCGATCAACGAGTTCCCGAACCTGGCCGAGGCGCCGCTGGCGCCGGAGTCGCGCCCGGTCAACGAGCGCGTCCGCCGCTGGGCCGCCGACTTCGAGGGCCTGCGCAACCGCTCGGACGACTTCCTCGCCGAGCAGGGCCGCCGCCCGCAGATCACCATCCTGCCGCTGGGCCCGCTGGCCAAACACAACATCCGCACCGGCTTCACCGCCAACCTGCTCGCCTCCGGCGGCATCGAGGCGCTCAACCCGGGCCAGGTCGTGCCGGGCGAGGCCGCCTTCGACGAGGCCGCGAAGGCCTCGCCGATCGTCGTGCTGTGCGCCGCCGACGGCGAGTACGCCGCCTCCGGCGCCGAGGCCGTCAAGGCCGCCCGCGCGGCCGGCGCCTCCGAGGTGCTCGTCGCCGGCCCGGAGAAGCTCTTCGCCGACGCCGAGGGCGACGCCCGCCCCGACGGGTACCTGACCATGAACATCGACGCCGTCGCGGAGCTCTCGCGGCTGCTGGACTCCCTGGGAGCGTGAACGGACCAATGAGCACCATCCCCAGTTTCGCGGACGTGCCGCGCACCGACGCGGACGCCGCCCCGGCGGCGGCCGATCAGGCCGACGCCGCCACCGAGACCTGGACGATCCCCGAGGGCATCGACGTCAAGCGCGTCTACGACCGCGCCGACCGCGAGGCCGCCGCCGCCGAGGGCCACCCGGTGGATTCGTTCCCGGGCTTGGCCCCGTTCATGCGCGGGCCGTACCCGACCATGTACACCAACCAGCCGTGGACGATCCGCCAGTACGCGGGTTTCTCCACCGCCGCCGAGTCCAACGCGTTCTACCGCCGCAACCTGGCCGCCGGCCAGAAGGGCCTGTCGGTCGCGTTCGACCTGGCCACGCACCGCGGCTATGACTCGGACAACCCGCGCGTCACCGGCGACGTCGGCATGGCCGGCGTGGCCATCGACTCGATCTACGACATGCGCCAGCTGTTCGACAGCATCGACCTGGGCGGCGTGTCCGTGTCCATGACCATGAACGGCGCGATCCTGCCGGTGATGGCGATGTACATCGTCGCCGCCGAGGAGCAGGGCGTGCCCACCGAGGAGCTGCGCGGCACCGTGCAGAACGACATCCTCAAGGAGTTCATGGTCCGCAACACGTACATCTACCCGCCGAAGCCGTCGATGCGGATCATCTCGTCCATCTTCGAGTTCACCTCGCTGAAGATGCCGAAGTTCAACTCGATCTCCATCTCCGGCTACCACATCCAGGAAGCCGGTGCGACGGCCGACCTGGAGCTGGCCTACACCCTGGCCGACGGCGTGGAGTACATCCGCGCCGGACTGGACGCCGGCCTGGACATCGACAAGTTCGCCCCGCGCCTGTCGTTCTTCTGGGGCATCTCCATGAACACGTTCACGGAGATCGCCAAGCTGCGCGCCGGCCGCATCCTGTGGGCGGAGCTCGTCGCAAAGTTCGACCCGAAGACCGACAAGTCCCGCTCCCTGCGCACCCACTCGCAGACGTCCGGCTGGTCGCTGACCGCCCAGGACGTCTACAACAACGTGGCGCGCACCGCGATCGAGGCCATGGCCGCCACCCAGGGCCACACCCAGTCGCTGCACACCAACGCGCTGGATGAGGCCCTGGCCCTGCCGACCGACTTCTCGGCCCGCATCGCCCGCAACACCCAGCTGCTGCTGCAGCAGGAGTCGAACACGGTCCGCCCGGTCGACCCGTGGGCCGGCTCGTACTACATCGAGTGGCTGACCAACGAGCTGGTCAAGCGCGCCCGTGCGCACATCGACGAGGTCGAGGAGGCCGGCGGCATGGCCGAGGCCACCGTCGAGGGCATCCCGAAGCTGCGCATCGAGGAATCCGCGGCCCGCACCCAGGCCCGCATCGACTCCGGCCGCCAGGCCCTCATCGGCGTGAACAAGTACCAGGTCGAAGAGGACGAGGAGATCGAGGTCCTCAAGGTCGAGAACTCCCGCGTGCGCCAGGAGCAGAACGAGAAGCTCCAGCGCCTGCGCGCCGAGCGCGACGAGGAGAAGACCCAGGCCGCGCTGCGCGCCCTCACCGACGCGTGCCGCAACCCCGGCGAGCCGGGCGACCTGGACAAGAACCTGCTGAAGCTGGCCGTGGACTGCGCCCGCGCCATGGCCTCCATCGGCGAGATCTCCGACGCCATGGAGGAGGTCTTCGGCCGCCACCAGGCCGAGATCCGCACGCTGTCCGGCGTGTACAAGGACGAGGTGGGCAAGGAGGGCACCGTGTCCAACGTCGCGAAGGCCATCGCCATGGCCGACGAGTTCGAGGCCGAGGAGGGCCGCCGCCCGCGCATCTTCCTGGCGAAGATGGGCCAGGACGGCCACGACCGCGGCCAGAAGGTCGTCGCCTCCGCGTACGCCGACCTGGGCATGGACGTCGACGTGGGACCGCTGTTCCAGACGCCGGAGGAGGCCGCCAAGTCCGCGGTCGACGCCGACGTCCACGTCGTGGGCGTGTCCTCGCTCGCCGCCGGCCACCTCACCCTGGTGCCGGAGCTGCGCTCCGAGCTGGCCAAGCTCGGCCGCGAGGACATCATGGTCGTCGTCGGCGGCGTCATCCCGCCGGGCGACTTCCAGGAGCTTTACGACGCCGGCGCCGCCGCGATCTACCCGCCCGGCACGGTCATCGCCGATGCGGCGATCGACATGATCGGCAAGCTGGCCGCCGACCTCGGCCTGGAACTGAAGTCCGGCTCCGCCGACGACGTCGACGCCGGTGACGCCGAGGGCGCGTTCGGCGGCGTCGACGTGTAGCCGACATCTGATCGGCGCCCGGCCGGCGCTGAGCCGGCGAATTGGCCGGCGCTGAGCCGGCCGGGCACGACGGTGCGGGTGCGGGGCGGCCTTCGGGTCGCCCCGCACGCGTATCGGCAAGACTTTTACCGTAAGAAGGGGACATGACGGGTTTTCTCGAGGACAACCTCGGCACTCTGCACACGACCGCCGGCACGGTGGTGGAGGGCCGCACGGCGGTGGCACCGGAAGTGGTGCGCCGGGCGCGGCGGCGAATCGACGTCGACGAGCTGTTCGAGGGCGTGCGGGCCGGCAACCGCACCAAGCTCGCGAGGGCGATCACGCTGCTCGAGTCGACGGCCCCGGCGCACCGGGTGCTGGCGCAGGAGCTGCTGGTCAAGCTGCTGCCGTTTTCCGGTGACGCGCTGCGCGTCGGCCTGACGGGCGTGCCGGGCGTGGGCAAGTCCACGACCATCGAGACGCTGGGCATGCACCTGATCGACAAGGGCCACAAGGTCGCGGTGCTGGCCATCGATCCGTCGTCGACGAAGACGGGCGGCTCGATCCTCGGCGACAAGACCCGCATGGCCAAACTGTCGGCGGAGGACGCGGCGTTCATCCGCCCGTCGCCGTCATCGGGCACGCTCGGCGGCGTGGCCAAGGCCACCCGCGAGTCGATGGTTGTGCTGGAGGCCGCCGGCTTCGACGTCGTCATCGTCGAAACGGTCGGCGTCGGCCAGTCCGAGGTCGCCGTGGCCCAGATGGTGGACTGCTTCGCGTTCCTGGCGCTGGCCGGCGCCGGTGATCAGCTGCAGGGCATCAAGAAGGGCGTGCTGGAGATGGCGGACGTCATTTCCATCAACAAGGCCGATGGCGCGAATCTGCGCCCGGCCAAGCGCGCCGCCCGCGATCTGGCCACGGCGATGAAGATGGTCCGCGCCAAGGACGCGATCTGGACGCCGCCGGTGCTGACCATGTCGGCGCTGGAAAACGATGGCATAGAGAAGTTCTGGTCGGCCGTTTCCGACCACCGCGACGCGATGGTCGCCGCCGGCAAATTCGCCGAGAACCGCCAGGACCAGCAGGTCAAGTGGATGTGGTCGATGGTCCACGAGACCCTGCTGCAGCGCCTGGCCGGCGATGAGGGCGTGCGCGAGGCGCAGACCCTGGTCGAGTCGCAGCTGCGCGACGGCCACATCACCCCGACGCTGGGCGCGGAGCGCATCATCGAGGCCTTCGACGGGGGCCGGGCCGGCACGTCCCGCGACGTCGACGCGGGGAAGTAGGGGTCCCGGCGGCATGGTCCGGCGGTTGGCGCTCGACATCGGCGCGACGACGGTGACCGCGCGCCTGCGCGGTGGCGGCGGGTCGCGGGCCACGGTGCTTTTCGACGGCTCGGCCTCCGCCCCCGCCGCCGTCTGCTTCGAGGGCCCGGGCGCGTGCGCCGGCGTGGCGGCGATCGCCGCGGGGGCGGGGGATCCGTCGTCGTTCGCGGCGGCTCCGCTGGCTTCGGTTATGGCCGGGCGCCTGCGCTATGGCGGCGTGGACCGTGATCCGGCGGAGTTGGTCATGCCGGTGCTGTCGATGGTCCTGGGCCATGCCGCCGACATCGATGCGGAGCCGCCGGAGCAGGTGGTGTGCGTCGTGCCGCTCGGCGCGTCCGACCGGCTGCGCGCGCCGGTGGCCGCGGCGGCGCGGTCGCTGGGGCTGCCGGAACCGGCGTTGATCCCGGAACCGGTCGCGGCGCTGTTGCACGCGACCGGCGGGCGCGGACTGCCGGAGGGCGGCACGGGCGTCATCGTCGACGCCGGCGGCAGCTCGATGGAGGTCACCGTCCTGCGGGGCACCGGGTCCGGTGCGCCGGAGGTCCTGGCGGACCGGTCCGACAGGGCGCTGGGCGGCGACGACGTCGATGTGCGGATCCTGGCGTGGCTGGGCACGGTCCTGGACCACTCGAATCCGCCGCTGTCGGCGGCACTGCGCGCGGAGACCAACCGCACGCTGCTGGCGGCCCTGCGCGCCGAAGTCCGCCGGGCGAAGGAGGATCTGGCCAGTATGCCGGAGACCGACATCGCCGTGACCACCCTCCACGGACACGGCTCCGTCCGGATCACGCGCGCCGACCTCGACCGCATCCTCGCCGATTGGTCGTCCCGGGCGCGGGCGCTCGTGTCGGCGGCGCTGGCGGACGCCGGGCTGCGCGCCGACGGGTCGGTGGGGTGCTTCGTCATCGGCGGCGGCGCGTCGCTGCCGACGCTCCACCGCGCACTGGCCCCAGTCGGCCGTCTCACGGTGGCCCACGAGCCCCTCACCGCCGCCGCGGACGGCGCCGCCATCGCCGATGATGCGGCGCTGGCCGCAATCGGGGAGATGGACGAGGAGCCGCGCCGGCCCGTCGCAAAGCAGGATCGGCCGAGCCCCGCGGCGCCGTTCCGGGCCCGCACCATGCCCGCCCCGGCACCCGCGGCACCGGCACCCGCATCGCCGTTCGCGCGGCACCGGCACGCGCCGTCGGCGATCCGGCGGATCTGGGCCGGAAAGTCGCACGTCGTCGCGGAGGACGCCGACGGCGTGGTGTGGCACTGGGGGGAGCTGGGGCTGCTGGGGTTGTTCACGAAGCCGTCGGTGCCGCGGCCGGTCGCCGGGGTCCGGGGCCCGCTGGCCGCGGCGTCGGCGGGGGATTCGTTCTCCGTCGCCGTCGATGCGCGCGGCCGGGTGACGGCGTGGGGGTCGAACGACTCGATGAAGCTCGGCGTGGCCGACGCGCCGCTGCTCAAGGGCGAGCCGACGTCACCGGCCCTGTCCGTGCCGATCATCGGCGTGAGCTGCGGCGACACCCACACGTTGGCGATCACCGCCGACGGCCACGTGATGACGTGGGGCTCGCCCCTCAACGGCCGCCTGGGCCACACCGCCGCCATGGAGGTCTCGCCGCAGCCGCCGCTGCCGGTGGCGCACGATGTCCGGAGCATCGTCGCCGTCGTGGCGGGGCAGGGCCACTCGCTGGCCCTCGATGATGCCGGCGCACTGTGGGGCTGGGGCCGCGACAATCGCGGGCAGCTTTCCGGCAGCGAGGCCCGCGGCAAACCGCGGCCGATGCTGCTGCCGACGGCGGTGGCCTTCGAGAAGATCGCCGCGGGCAGGGATTTCACGCTGGCCCTCGACGGCGCCGGCACCGTGTGGTCGTGGGGACGCAACGATCGTGGTCAGTTGGGCCTGGGCGCGGGCACCCGCAGCGCGGCCGGGCGCGTGCAGTTGCCGGGACCCGCGGTGGGGATCTTCGCCGCCAACGCCCACGCCGGCGCGATCCTCACCGACGGGACGCTGTTCCTGTGGGGCTCGAACAACCAGGGCCAGCTGGGCATGCCGGGCGGGGTGCGGTCGTTTTCGCCGGTGCCGCGGCCCATGACCATCCCCGCGCCCATCCCCGCGCCAGGCGGCACCCCGCCCGGCAGCACCCACGTCACCCAGGCCGACGGTGGTGACGATTACACGGTCTGCCTCACCGCTTCAGGCACGGTCTTCGCGTGGGGCACCGGCTTCCACGGCATCGACGGCTCGGGCAGCCGGTTCGAGTCGCGCCACGTGCCGGTGCGGGTCTGTGGCTGATCGACTGAGTGGCTCACCGGCTACCAGCTCGACGGCTCGTAGTCCTTGAGGAAGACCCCCGAGTACTCCGGCCCGCCGGTCTCGCCGGCGACGATCGGGTGGTACACCCGCGCGGCACCGTCGATGAGGTCCAGCGGCGCGTGGAAACCCTCCTTGGCCAGCCGTTCCTTGGTCACGTGCGGCCGTTCGTCGGTGATCCAGCCGGTGTCGACGGCGGTCATGAGGATCCCGTTTTCCCGCAGTTCGCTTGACGACGTCCTGGTCAGCATATTGAGTGCGGCCTTCGCCATGTTGGTGTGCGGATGGCCGGGGCCCTTGTACCCGCGGCCGAAGACGCCTTCCATGGCCGAGACGTTGACCACGTACTTCCGGTCGAACGTCGAGGCCTCCATCGCGGGGCGCAGGCGATTGACCAGGATGAAGGGGGCGACGGAGTTGCACAGCTGGACCTCGAGCAGCTCGACGGGGTCGACCTGGCCGACGGTGGCCACCCACGAGTTGTGGGCGACGAGGTCGGGGATGAGGCCGCCGGCGTCGACGGCGGTGCCCTCGGCGACGCGGTCCAGCGACGCCGAACCGCCGGTCAGTGCGGCGGACACGAGCGCATCGGCGGCCGCCGAGTCGGTGTGGATCGAGTGGGCGCGGTCGCTGGACAGGTCGACTGCGCCGTTTGTCGCGCCGGTGGCCGCCACGGTGCCGGTGCGGGTGCCAGTGCCGGACAAGGTGGCGGCGGCCTGCTCCGCACCCGAGATCGCCTCGCCCGCGGCGCCGGTGAGCTGGCCGGGGTGGATGGCGGTGGTCGTGCCCAGGCTGACCCAGTCCACGGCCTCGCCGATGGTCGGGTCCAGCGGCGCGGACTCGCCGTCGGTCAGGCCCGAATACGCCCCGGTCGAGCGGCGCACGGTCTGCGCGGCGTTGTTGATGAGGATGTCCAGCGGCCCCGCCGCGGCGACCTCGTCGGCCAGGCGCACCACCTGGGCGGGGTCGCGCAGGTCGATTCCGATGACGCGCAGCCGATGCAGCCACTCGCCCGAGTCCTCCTGCGCGGCGAAGCGGCGCACGGCGTCCTTGGGGAAGCGGGTGGTGATGGTCAGGTGGGCACCGTCGCGAAGCAGGCGCAAGGCGATGTGCATGCCGATCTTCGCGCGCCCGCCGGTCAGCAGCGCGCGGCGGCCGGTGAGGTCGCAGCGGGCATCGCGCCAGCGGCGATTCTCGTCGGCGCAATCCGGGCACAGCTGGTGGTGGAAGCGATCGACGAGGGTGAACGGCTTCTTGCAGATGTAGCAGTTCTGGGACCTGATCAGCTGGCCCGCGAAGCGCTCGGGATCGACCGGCGTGCCGTCGACGGCCTCCGGGACGGACCCGGCGGGAAGCTCTCGGGCGGGCTTGAGGTCCAGGCCAAGGGTCTCGTCGTCGATGCGGTCGGCGCTGCCGGTGGCGGTGGCCTCGATGACCGCGCGGTCGGCGGCCAGGCGCTTGTCGCGGGCGGCCCGCCGGCGGCCGCGCTTGACCTCCTTGAACAACCGGCCGACGGCGCGCTGCAGCGCCACCGACGTCGGGTCCTCCGGATCGAGCCGGCCACCGGCCTCCAAAACGCGCAGGCAGGTGTCCAAATCCTCCGGGGAAATCACGGCACCCGATTCCGCCGCCCCCGGGGTGCCCGGTCCGTCCGCACGCTGATCCATTCCACGCCTTTCCCGCAATGTCCGTTGCCGAAGGGGATCGTAGCCGTCGCAAAGCGGGATCGGGAAAAGCGCGATCCGGCGGCACACGTAGACTTCGGGCATGGATTGGCTGATGAACTTCTTCACCGACATCACGTGGTGGCAGGCCTCGATCCTCATCGTGGATTACGCGATCAAGTTCATCGCCATCGGCGTCATCCCCGAAAACCGCAGCCCGTCGTCGTCGACGGCCTGGCTGCTGGCGATCATGCTGCTGCCCGTCATCGGCCTGCCGCTGTTCCTGCTGCTCGGGTCGCAGACCATCACCGGGCGGCGAAACCGCATCCAGGCGGCCGCCAACGAGCTGATCCTCGAGCGCACGAAGGACCGGCCGGATGTGCCGTCGTACATCGAGCTCGGCGACAGTTCGGCGACCACCATCCGGCTGTCGCGCAACCTCACCGGCATCCCGTCGGTCACCGCCGTCGACCACGGCATCCACACCGACTACGAGGCCACCATCGACCGGATGGTGGAGGTCATCGACGGCGCGCGGCGCACGGTGCACGTGCAGATGTACATATTCGCCCTCGACCCCGTCACCGAACGGTTCGTGCGGGCGCTGGAGCGCGCGAACGATCGGGGAGTGGCGGTGAAGGTGCTCATCGACCCCATCGGGTCCTACAAGTACCCCGGCTACTGGAAGCTGAAGAAGCGCCTCGAGCGCTCCGGGATCCCGTGGCACCCGATGCTGCCGGTCAGCGTCGTCAAGCTCACCTTCCGCAGGCTCGACCTGCGCAACCACCGCAAGATCATCACCATCGACGGCCAGGTCGCGTTCATGGGGTCGCTGAACATGATCGAGCCCGAATACCAGCGCAAGAAGAACCACCGCATGGGCCGCCAGTGGGTGGACACCATGATCGAGGTCTCCGGCGAGGTCGCGCTGCACCTGGACACCGTCTTCGCCATCGACTGGACCAGCGAGGAGTTCGCCCCGCCGGAGGAGCAGCCCATCATGGAGCGCGCCCCGTACAGCTCGTCCGATCGCGGGAACCTGGTGCAGGTGTTGCCCTCCGGGCCGGGCTATACGACGATGCCCAACCTCCGCGTGTTCAACGACATGATCTACGCGGCGTCGAAGCGGTTGATCGTGGTCAGCCCGTACTTCGTGCCCGATGAGTCGATGCTCGTGGCCATCACGTCGGCGGCCTACTCGGGCGTGCGGGTGGAGCTCTACGTCAACGAAAAATGCGACCAATTCATGGTCGGCCACGCCCAGCAGTCGTACTACCAGGCGCTGCTCGACGCCGGGGTGATCATCTACCGCTACCCGGCACCGCTGATCCTGCACGCCAAGTTCATGGTCGTCGACGACGAGATCGCCGTGTTCGGGTCGTCGAACATGGACATGCGGTCCTTCGGCCTCAACTACGAGATCTCCATGATCGCCACCAATGGCTCGATCGTGCCGCGGCTGATCGAGATCGCCGGCGAATACCGCGAAAAGTCGACCGTGCTGACGCCCGAGCAGTGGGACCAGCGCTCCTGGGGCCAGCGGTACCTCGACAGCGTCTTCCGCCTGACGTCGGCGCTGGTGTAGGGGGCGGGCGACAAGCTGGGCGCGGCGCCACGGCGTCGTCAAGCAAGCGACCCACCGCACGACGAAGCGGGCCCCGACCATCTCGGTCGGGGCCCGCTTCATTGTCTTGCTCTGGTGTCCGGAGGGGGACTTGAACCCCCACGTCCGTTAATAGGACACTAGCACCTCAAGCTAGCGCGTCTGCCATTCCGCCACCCGGACTAGGTGGTGCTCGCACGGTCTCCCGCGCTGACTCCCGATAATTTACCCCACGGCCCTGGGGCCGCCAAATCCGCTGGTGGGGCGCGAATCCCACGGTTGCGATTTGCTTTGCGACGCCCACGCCCGTGGCATGCTCCCCGGGCTTTCGGCACACTGGATGGCATGAGCACACCGACGAATTTCCCGGGCCCCGATCCCTACGCCCCGCTGAAGGACCTGCCGAGCTTCGAGCTGACGTCCCCGGACATCGCCGATGGTCAGCCGATCGACGAGAAGTTCCGCGCGCCCGAGTCGGTGTCGCCGGAGCTGAACTGGTCCGGGCTTCCGGAAGGCACCAAGTCCATCGCCGTGACCTGCTTCGACCCGGATGCGCCGACGGCCGCCGGCTTCTGGCACTGGGCGGCGTTCAACATCCCCGCCGACGTCGATGGCCTGAAGCAGGGCGCCAGCTCCGAGGACGCCTCCGATCTGCCCGAGGGCACGATCCAGCTGAGCAACGACTCCGGCGGGCGCGCCCACTACGGTGCCGCGCCGCCGCCGAACCACGCGCCGCACCGCTACATGTACGCGGTGCACGCGGTCGACGTGGAGAAGCTCGACGTCCCCGAGGACGCCACCCCGACCGTGCTGGGCTTCAACCTGTACTTCCATTCGATTGGGCGGGCGATCATCACGCCCTGGTGGGAGAACACGGGGGAGTAGCACCCGCTCGGCTGGCTCCGGTCGCCCCCGGTCAGTTCCGGCAGCGCCCCTGCAGAGCCCGGCCAGCGCCCGACCCTCATTTCCAGCGCCCGGTGGCGGTGTCCGCATTCGTTGCGACGCCGCCGCCGGGCATTGTGGTGTGTTGCGGGACCTCTCGTGGTTGGCGGGCGTCGCAAAGTGCACATTCTGAGCGCCCCGAAAATCGCGACCTGCGGTTTTGCGGAGCGGTGGTAGTACTTTGCGACGCCTCGGCCTGCGCATGACCGTCGCAAAGCCCGACAGCAGCCGGATCGCACCCGCAGAACCAAGGTTGCCGCACCACCAGCCGCCGCACGAGAGCGACGAAGCGGCCACGGCGCCCTCATTTCGTCGGCGCCCGCGCCAAACCACGGGGTCCATAACTCGGGGTCACTCGAAAATGGGCCCCACACCACGGGGTCACCGGCGAACCCGTGGTTTAGACCCCGTGGTGTGGGATCAGTGACGCTCGGCGTGGATGGCAGGGCAGTGCAGGACGGCGCGGCCAGGTGGCGAAAGAGTTGGGCGGTGCAGGGGGCCGCGGAGGAGGGGCGGGCGTCGCAAAGTGCACATTCTGAGCGCCCCGAAAACCGCGACCTGCGGTTTTGCGGAGCGGTGGTAGTACTTTGCGACGCCTCGGCCTGCGCATGACCGTCGCAAAGCCCAGACAGGAGCCGGATCGCAGGAGTGGAAGCGGAGCGGCCGGGGAGTGCGGGGCAGTGCCGGAGCGGCAGGGGTCAGGTGGCCGAGGACTCGCGCCAGGGCAGGCCGGAACCGACGGCATCGGCGATGGAGCCGAGACCATGGCGGCGAACCTGAGCGGCCAACCCGACGTGGATGTCGCGGATCCAATCCGGGCCGCCGTAGATCAACGGCGTGTAACCCTGCAGCAGCGTCGCACCGGCGGTGATCCGCTCCCACGCCTGCTCGGGCGTCTCGATGCCGCCAACGCTGATCAGCGTCAACTTCCCGCCGACGTGCCCGTGCAGCAACCGCAGCACCTCCAGCGCCCGCGCCGCCACCGGCGCACCGGACACGCCGCCGGCGCCCATCTTCGCGACGACGGACGACGGGGTCTTCAAGCCCTCCCGCGAAATGGTGGTGTTGGTGGCCACGATGCCCGCCAATCCCAGCTCGACGGCGAGGTCGGCGACGGCGAGGACGTCGTCGTCGGACAAATCCGGGGCGATTTTCACCAGCACCGGCGACGACGTCTCCTCCTGCACGGCCGCGAGAATCGGTCGCAGGGTCTCCACCGCCTGCAGGTCGCGCAGGCCGGGAGTGTTGGGCGACGACACGTTGACCACCACGTAATCGGCCAGATCACCCAGCGCGCGGGCGGACTCGCGGTAATCGTCGACGGCGCCGTCCAGCGGCACGACCTTGGTCTTGCCCAGGTTCACGCCGATGACGCCCTCGCCGCGGCGATCGCGCAGGTTCCCCGCCACCACGCCGGCGCCGGGATTGTTGAAGCCCATCCGATTGAGAATCGCCCGATCCTCCTTCAGCCGGAACAGCCGCGGCGTCGGATTGCCGGGCTGCGCCTGCGCGGTGACCGTGCCCAGCTCGGCGTATCCGAAACCGATGTCCGACCAGCAGTCGGCGGCCGTCGCGGCCTTGTCGAACCCCGCCGCCAACCCCAGCGGCCGCGGGAAGTCGACGCCGAACACGGTCTGCCGCAGCACCGGGTCATCGACGACGAGCAGCCGCGCCATCGCCCGCCGCACCTTCGGGGCGCGCTGCAGGCGGGCGAGCCAGTCGTTCATGATCACGTGGATGCGCTCCGGCGGGAGCTGGAACATCGCCTTCAGGGAAGCCTGGTACGCGGCGGTGCGGATGGGATGAGACACGGATGCTCCTCGGGCCCTCGGTCAACTGGCGTCAGCGGGAAGGTTACTCGCCGTCGCCGTCGCCCGCGGGCAGGCGGTCCTTGGGTTCGCGGGGCTCCATCAGCGCGCGCTCGGCGTCGAGGTCGGCCTTGCCCTCTTCGAGGGCCTTTGCGACGTCCCCGGCGGTAACGTGCTGCGCCCCCGCCCCGGAAGCGGAGTACGCCACCAGTCCGCCGTCGTCGGTGATGACCAGCGCCTGGGCGTCGGCGATCGTCGGCAGCTGCGCCGCCTTGAGGGCGGTGCCCTCGGAGATGTCGTAGGCCGTCAGCACGCCGTCGACGGTGGAGGTCACCCACACCAGGCCGCGGTCGGAGTCGACGGCGACGGCCCAGGGCCCCTCGGGCACCGGGGTGGAGTTGTGCAGGCGCACGATGTCGTCGGCGGTGTAGACCAGCAGCTGGCCGCCCTTGACGTCGACGGCGGCCACCGTACCGTCGGCGCCCACCGCGGCGGGGCCGACGCCGATGCCGGCGCGCAGGCCCGAGCCCGGGCGGGATTCGTCGAGGATGATTTCGTGCAGCGAGGTCTCGGCGCGGTTGATCTCGATGAGCACCGCCGACTCGCGGTCCGACGGCACGGACAGCAGCTGCGAACCGGTGCGCGACACGGCGAAGTCGTCGGCGTGCTCGCCGTCCGCCCCGAACACGTCGACCCGGTCGGAATCGCTCCTGTGGCCGACGATGCGGCCGTCGGCAAGCCCGACCGCCGCGGAGTACGCGGTGCCGCGCCCGATGACGGCGGTCGCCGACCCATCCCGGGCCAGCACGTGGATTCCGTCGGGGCAGGGCAGGACCGCCACGTTGGCGCCCGGCGCGAGATCGCCGCAGGCCTCGTCGACCTCGTTGACCTTCATCGCGGGATCATCCGGGGTGCCGGACAGGACCTCGGCACCCGCGCGCAGCAGGATCCGGTCGCCGACGGCCAGCGCCCCCGTGACGTTCTTCGGCAGCTTGACGACGTCGCCGGCAACCCCTTCGTTCCCATCCCCCGAAGGCGCGCCCGCGGCCGGCAGCGGCGTCGCATTGCCCATGCCCGCGGTCACCTCGCCCTCGGCGTCGGAGCCGCACGCCGCAAGCGGAAATGCGAGGGCGGCGATACCGGCGATGGCGGCGGACATGCGAATGCGGGAGTTGCTGCTCACGCTTGTCGACGGTACCACCCGGGGTTTCCGCCGCCGCGATGCGTGGGCGGCGACGCGCCTACAAAGAAACGTCGTCGAGCGCGTCGCAGATGGCGCCGGGCAGCACCAGCTCGTCGGCGGCGAGCAGTTCGCGCAGTTGCCCCCGGGTGCGCGCGCCCATGAGCACCGACGTCACGCCCGGCCGATCCCGGGTCCACGCCAGCGCGGCGGCCGGGGGCGACACGCCCAGGCCCTCGGCGGCGGTGCACAAGGCGCCGACGACGGTGACGCCGTGGGGATCGAGGTAGTCCTGCACCTCGGCGTCGGCGTGCTCGGAGGCGCCGCGGGAATCCTCCGGGATCGCGTCGCGGTACTTGCCGGTGAGCACGCCCTGCGCCAGCGGCGCCCCGGCGATGAAGCCCACGCCCAGGTGCTCGGCGGCGGGCAGCAGCTCCTGCTCGGGGCCGCGCTGCAGCAGGCTGAACTCGTGCTGGGCGACGACCGGGCGGATCCGGCCCGCCGCCGAATGCGTCACCGCCAGCTGCCAGCCGGTGTAGCCGCGCACGCCGGCATAGCGGACGCGGCCGGAGCGCACCGCGAACTCCATGGCATCGGCGACCTCCTCCGGCGGCGTCGACGCATCCCAGTAGCCCGCCGACCAGATGTCCACGTGGTCGACGTTGAGCCGCGCCAGCAGCGCATCCAAATCCGCCTGCAGCGCCCGGCGCGAACAATCCACCCGACGCCCCACAGGCTGCCCCGGATCGACGCCGGAGGCCGCCGACAGCACCACATCGCCGCGCAGGCCCCGGCGCCGCAGCACCGACCCCAGCATGTCCTCCGGCGACCCCGACCCCGTCACCGGCGTGGCATCGACCAACGTGCCCCCGGCATCGACGAAGTCGCCGAGGATCTTCGCCGCCTCATCGCGGTCGGTCCCCGCACCCCACGTCGCGGTGCCCAGGCCCAGGGCGGACACCCTCAGGCCGCTGCCTCCAAGAAGTCGTCGTCGCACCCCACCACCCTACGTCCCGGGCGCGCCCGACCCCCGCAGGCCGGACGGGGGCACGTGGGCGTCGTAAAGCGGCATTGCCCCGATCCGGGCAACGGGGGAGTAGCCTGTCCGCCGTGACTCCTTCCCCCATGATTCTCGCGGCCGGCGCCGACGCAGCCGGCACCGCCGCCGGCTCGACGGACATGACGTGGGCCCAGACCATCATCCTGTCGATCGTCCAGGGCCTCACCGAGTTCCTGCCCGTCAGCTCGTCGGGGCACCTGCGCATCGTCTCCGAACTGTTCTGGGGCGCCGACGCCGGCGCGTCGTTCACCGCCGTGATCCAGCTGGGCACCGAGGCCGCCGTGCTGGTGTTCTTCGCCAAGGACATCTGGCGCATCCTCACCGCGTGGATCCGCGGGCTGTTCAACAAGGACGCCCGCGACTTCGACTACCGCATGGGCTGGATGGTCATCGTGGGCACGCTGCCGATCGCGATCATCGGGTTCTTCGGCAAGGACCTCATCCGCGAGGGCCTGCGCAACCTGTGGATCACCGCCACCGTGCTGGTGCTGTTCTCCTTCGTGTTCATCGCCGCCGAGCGGTTCTCCCGGCGCGACCGGTCGTTCGACGAGCTGACCATGCGCGACGCGATCATCATGGGCTTCGCGCAGTGCCTGGCGCTGATCCCGGGCGTGTCGCGCTCCGGCGGCACGATCTCCGCGGGCCTGTTCCTCAACCTCGACCGCGAGGTTGCCACCCGCTTCAGCTTCCTGCTGGCCATCCCCGCCGTGCTCGCGTCGGGCCTGTTCTCGCTGCCCGACGCCTTCGACCCCGCCGCCGGCCAGGCCGCCTCGGGGGCGCAGCTGCTGGTGGGCACCCTGGTGGCGTTCGTCGTCGGCTACGCCGCCATCGCGTGGCTGCTGAAGTTCGTGGCCAACCACTCCTTCGCCTGGTTCGCGGCGTACCGCATCCCGGTGGGCATCTTGGTGATGGTCCTGCTGGGCATCGGCGTCATGCAGCCGATGTAAGGTTTCCGGCATGCATTCGTGGCCCATCCCTGCCGTTCCCTCCGTCGCGGGCGCCGCCGTTCCGCTGACCCTGCACGACACCGCGGACGCCGTGGCCAAGCCGGTGTCCCCGGGTCCGGTGGCCGGCATGTACGTCTGCGGCATCACGCCGTACGACGCGACGCACCTGGGGCATGCGGCCACGTACCTGACGTTCGACCTGGTGTACCGCGTGCTGCTGGACAACGGCCATGAGGTCCATTACGTCCAGAACATCACCGACGTCGACGATCCGCTGTTCGAGCGCGCCGAGCGCGACGGGGTGGATTGGCGCGAGTTGGGCACCTCGCAGATCGACCTGTTCCGCGACGACATGAAGAACCTGTCGGTCATTCCGCCGCGCGATTACGTCGGGGCGATCGAGAGCGTCGGCGAAGTCGTCGAGATGGTGGGCTCGCTGTTGGCGTCGGGTGCGGCGTACCAGCTTGACGACGACTTCCCCGACATCTACTTCGACCGCACCGCCACGGCGGCGTTCGGCTACGAGTCGAACTACGACGAGGCGACCATGGCGGAGTTTTTCGCCGAGCGCGGCGGGGATCCGGAGCGGCCGGGCAAGCGCGACCCGATGGATGCGCTGCTGTGGCGGGCCGAGCGTGAGGGCGAGCCGGCGTGGGACGCGCCGTTTGGCCGGGGTCGGCCGGGCTGGCACATCGAGTGCTCGGCGATTGCGGTCAACCGGTTGGGCGTCGGTTTCGACATCCAGGGCGGCGGGTCCGATCTGGCGTTCCCGCACCACGAGTTTTCCGCGGCCCACGCCGAGGCCGCGACCGGGCATCCGCGGATGGCGAAGCACTACGTCCATTCCGGGATGATCGCGCTGGACGGCGTGAAGATGTCCAAGTCCCTGGGCAACCTCGTCTTCGTCTCCAAGCTGGTCGCGGCGGGCACCGATCCGTCGGCGATCCGGTTGGGCGTGTTCGCCGGCCATTACCGCTCGGACCGCGATTGGTCGGATGAGGTCCTCGCCGACGCCGAGGCCCGCCTGGCCCGCTGGCGCCGAGCCGCCGCCGCAGCTTCCGCCACCGATGCCACCTCGGCCACCGTGATCACGGCGGTTCGCGAGGCGTTGTCCGATGATCTGGACACCCCGCGCGCGCTGGCCGCCGTCGACGTCTGGGCCGATGCCGTCCTCGCCGACCACTCCAGCACCGCCGCCGACTCGAGCACCACCAGCACCGACGCTGTCGGCCTCAAGTTCTCGGGCGCCGGCGCGGAGGTCGCGGCGGCCCTCGATGCACTGTTGGGCGTCAAGCTTTAGCCGACCCCGCGTCACTTGCGCCCCACTGGCACCACCCAGTGGTGATCGGGGGCGCAGTGGCACCCGGCCTCGCGAAGTTATCCGACGAGCGCAGCCACACGATTTTCCATCCTGGGCTTTTACCGACGTTCATGCGGCCTGTGGCTGCATCCGTCGTCTAACGCCTCCCACCGGATCCGGGCCGGCCATCCAGCGCCGCACTCCGGGACCGGGTCGGACATCCAGCGCCCGGCTCCTGGACCGAGACGAGCGTCCAGCCCCGCGCTCCGGGACTGGGACGAGCATCCAGCGCCGCGCTTCGAGACCGCTTCGGGCAGCTTTACGACGTCTCGGCGCATGCGTCGTCCCGTCGTCAAGCGAAAGCAGGGGCCGAATCATGGTCCGGCGCTGATATCGCGACGTGAACGTAACTAACTGCCGACGCTTCGGCGTTGTCGTGCAACGAAATCCCGGAAGCGTCGGCAGTTAGTGCCACTCACCACGGGCATCGGCGGCCGCCCGTTACTGGTGGGGCGGGAGAGACGGGGGAGACGGCGGGACGGGGCCGGAGCCAGCGCTGGCCGCCGACGAATGCCCCCGCACCCCACCCCGCCGCACGCCCACCCCGGCGAGATTCCGGCCGCGCGGGCATGATTGGCGCATGATCCGCGACACGTTCCAGCCGGAGCTCGACGAGTTCATCGGCGACCTGGAGTCCTACGCCACCGGTTCCTACCTCACGGAGGCGGACCGCGAAAACTGGTTCGAGCCCTTCGATTCCGCCGCCGCCACCGAAGTCCGCGACGCAGTGGAGCGCTACTTCGACGCCCTCGACGCGCTCGCTTCCACCGCCGGCAACAACACCGCCACCACCAACACCACCGCCGGCGAGCCCGCGCCGCAGGACGCCCTCCTCGCCGCGGTCGACCACGTCACGGCCAACCTCAACGCCATCAACGACGCCCACGACGGCGCGGTCATCGAGGACGAGGAACGCGCCACCCTGGTGCCCCTGCTCATGCGCGCCGCCCACGCCGCGGGCCTCGACGAGGAGCACGACGACCTCCCGGAGCGCGACTTCTAGCTCCCGGCGGACACTTCCCGGCCGGGGATGGCTTGACGACGGACTGCGGGGAAGCGGTTCGTCGTCAAGCATGCGGGCGACCCGACACGGGTGCGGCGTGCAGAACAGACTAAGGTGTCTACTCATGGTCGATCACGTGGATTCCCCGTTCCTCACCGCGCTGCGCGAGCGCGTCCTCATCGGCGACGGCGCGATGGGCACGCAGCTGCAGGAGTTCGATCTCGACGTCGACGCCGACTTCCTCGGCCTCGAGGGCTGCAACGAGATCCTCAACGAGACGCGGCCCGACATCCTCGAGACCATCCACCGGCGCTATTTCGAGGCCGGCGCGGACATGGTCGAGACCAACACCTTCGGCTGCAACCTGCCCAACCTCGCCGACTACGACATCGAGGACCGCATCCGCGAGCTCGCGGAAAAGGGCACCGCCATCGCCCGCCGCGTCGCCGACGAGATGGGCCCCGGCCGCGACGGCATGCCGCGATTCGTCGCCGGCTCCATCGGCCCCGGCACGAAGCTGCCGTCGCTGGGCCACGCGCCCTACGCCAGCCTGCGCGACGCCTACGTCGAATGCGGCCTGGGCATGCTCGACGGCGGCGCGGACTGCTTCCTCATCGAGACCTGCCAGGACCTGCTGCAGACCCGCGCCGCGGTCAACGGCGTCAAGGAGGCCATGCGGCAGCTGGGCCGGCGCATCCCGATCATCGTCCACGTCACCGTCGAGACCACCGGCACCATGCTGATGGGCTCGGAGATCGGCGCGGCACTGACCGCGCTGGAGCCGCTGGGCATCGACATGATCGGCCTCAACTGCGCCACCGGCCCGGACGAGATGAGCGAGCACCTGCGCTACCTGTCCAAGAACTCCCGCATCCCGGTGTCCGTCATGCCCAACGCCGGCCTGCCCGTGCTGGGCAAGAACGGCGCAACGTACCCGCTGACCGCCCCCGACCTGGCCACCGCGCTGCGCGGGTTCGTCGAGGACTACGGCCTGTCCATGGTCGGCGGCTGCTGCGGCACGACGCCGGAGCACATCTCGGCCGTGCGCGACGCCATCGCCGGCACGGGCGACTGGGACGGCCGCGGCCCGGCGGAGCGCGCCGAGCGCGACCCGAACCGCACCGACGACGTCGCCTCGCTGTACTCGACCATGCCGCTGACTCAGGACACGGGCATCACCATGGTCGGCGAGCGCACCAACGCCAACGGCTCGAGGGCGTTCCGCGAGGCCATGCTCGCCGCGGACTGGGAGAAGTGCCTGAACATCGCCCGCGGCCAGGTCACCGACGGCGCGCACATGATCGACCTGTGCGTCGACTACGTCGGCCGCGACGGCCGCGAGGACATGGCGACGCTGGCCGCGCAGGTCGCCACGTCGGTGACGCTGCCGGTCATGCTCGACTCCACCGAGCCCGACGTCCTGCGCGTGGGCCTGGAGCACCTGGGCGGCCGCAGCGCGCTGAACTCGGTGAACTTCGAGGACGGCGATGGCCCGGAGTCTCGCTACCACCGCATCATGGAGCTGGCCGTCGAGCACGGCGCGACCGTCGTGGCGCTGGCCATCGACGAGGAGGGCCAGGCCCGCACGCGGGAGAAGAAGGTCGAGATCGCCGAGCGCCTGATCTCCGACATCACGGGCACGTGGGGCCTGCGCGAGCAGGACATCATCGTTGACTGCCTGACGTTCCCCATTTCCACGGGCCAGGAGGAGACCCGCCGCGACGGCATCGAGACCATCGAGGCCATCCGCGAGCTGAAGAAGCGCCACCCGGAAGTCCACACGACGCTGGGCCTGTCCAACATTTCCTTCGGCCTCAACCCGGCCGCGCGCCAGGTGCTCAATTCGGTGTTCCTCAACGAGTGCATCGAGGCTGGCCTGGATTCGGCGATCGCGCACAGCTCGAAGATCCTGCCCATGAACCGCATCGACGAGCGCCAGCGCGAGGTCGCGCTGGACATGGTCTACGACCGCCGCCGCGGCGAGGATGATCCGGAGGGCGCCTACGATCCGCTGCAGGTGTTCATGGAGCTTTTCGACGGCGTGTCCGCCGCCGACGCCAAGGACGCCCGCGCCGAGAAGCTCGCGGCGATGCCGCTGTTCGACCGTTTGGCGCAGCGCATCATCGACGGCGAGCGCACCGGCATCGAGGCCGACCTCGACGAGGGCATGAAGGAGAAGGACCCGCTGGCGATCGTCAACGAGGATCTGCTGCGCGGCATGCAGACCGTCGGCGAGCTGTTCGGCTCGGGCCAGATGCAGCTGCCGTTCGTGCTGCAGTCGGCGGAGACGATGAAGACGGCCGTGGCGTACCTGGAGAGCTTCATGGACGCCGAGGATTCCACCGGGTCGAAGGGCACGATGGTCATCGGCACGGTCAAGGGCGACGTCCATGACATCGGCAAGAACCTGGTCGAGATCATCCTGTCGAACAACGGCTACAACGTGGTCAACATCGGCATCAAGCAGCCGATCGCCAACTTCCTGTCGGCGGCCCAGGAGGCGGAGGCCGACGTCATCGGCATGTCCGGCCTGTTGGTGAAGTCGACGGTGGTCATGAAGGACAACCTGGAGGAGCTCAACTCCTCCGGCGTCGCCGAGCGTTTCCCCGTCCTGCTGGGCGGCGCGGCGCTGACCCGCACCTACGTGGAAAACGACCTCGACGAGATCTACCAGGGCGACGTCCACTACGCCCGCGACGCCTTCGAGGGCCTGCGCCTGATGGACGAGATCATGGCCATCAAGCGCGGCACCGGCCCGGCCCCGGATTCCCCGGAGGCCATCGCCGCCGCAGAGGCCAAGGCCAAGCGCAAGGCGCGCCACGAACGCTCGCAGCGCATCGCCGCCGAGCGCGCCGCCAAGGCGGCCGAAGAGGCGGTGGCCGTGCCGGATCGTTCGGATGTCGCGGAGGACGTTCCCGTCGCAAAGCCTCCGTTCTGGGGCACCCGCATCGTCAAGGGCGTGGCCCTGGACGAGTACCTGACCACGCTCGACGAGCGCGCGCTGTTCATGGGGCAGTGGGGTCTGCGCGGCACCCGCGGCGACGAGGGGCCGACGTACGAGGAGCTCGTGGAAACCGAGGGCCGGCCGCGGCTGCGCGCGTGGCTGCAGCGCCTGCGCGCCGACCACATCCTCCAGCACTCCGCCGTGGTCTACGGCTACTTCCCGGCGGTGTCCGAGGGGGAGAAGGTGCACATCCTGCCGCTGCCCGTCGACGGCGAGGAGCCGGACCCGACCGCCGAGCCGGTGGTCACGTTCGAGTTCCCGCGCCAGCAGCGCGGCCGTTTCCTGGCCATCCCGGACTTTATCCGCTCCCGCGAGCGCGCCATCGAGGCCGGGCAGGTCGACGTCATGCCGTTCCAGCTGGTGACCATGGGCCAGCCGATCGCGGACTTCGCCAACGAGATCTACGCCGCCAACGAGTACCGCGACTATCTCGAGGTCCACGGCATCGGCGTGCAGCTCACCGAGGCGCTGGCCGAGTTCTGGCACCAGCGCATCCGCTCGGAGCTGGCGTTTTCCGACGGCACCACCGCCGCCCGCGACGACTCCGACGACACCCGCGACTTCTTCGACCTGAAGTACCGCGGCGCCCGGTACTCCTTCGGCTACGGCTCGTGCCCCGACCTGGAGTCGCGCCGCGGCCTGATCGAGCTGCTGCAGCCCGAGCGCATCGGCGTCGAACTGTCCGAGGAACTGCAGCTGCATCCCGAGCAGTCCACCGACGCGTTCGTGCTGTACCACCCGGAGGCGAAGTACTTCAACGTGTAGGAGCGAACCGGCCCGGGCGGCGCTTAGGTAAGCCACCGGTCACGCCTGGCTGGTAGCCCATACTTCCTGGTCAACACCAGTTTTCTGGGCAATACTGGGGACATGGGCACAAAAGTGGGCACCCGGGCGCCGGCCGATGGCGCCCCCGCCGGGTCGACGACGGCGGGGCAGGCGCTGCGGGGTTTCGCGTCCTCGCGCGACGGCGCGCTGGCGTTGGCGACGCTGGCCGCCATCGCCATCCACCTGGTGCTCGCCTGGGCCGCCGGGCTCGACGGCTGGGCGGCGGATTGGCCGCTGGTGGCCATGGTCGTCGTCGGCGGCATCCCGCTGACCATCGACGTGATCAAGGGCGCCATCGCGGCCCGCGGCGGCGCGGACATGCTCGCCGCGGTGTCCATCATCTCGGCGGTGCTGCTGGGGGAATGGCTGGTCGCGGCGATCATCGTGCTCATGCTCTCCGGGGGCGAGGCGCTGGAGGAGGCGGCGTCGAAACGCGCCTCAGCCACCCTCGACGCACTGGCCAAACGCAGCCCGTCGGTCGCCCATCGCCTGCGCGGCGCGACCATCGCCGATGGCGTCGACGACATCCACGCCGACGATGCGGCGGTCGGCGATCTGCTGCTGGTCCTGCCGCATGAGCTCTGCCCGGTCGACGGCGAGGTCGTCGACGGCGATGGCGCGATGGACGAGTCCTACCTCACCGGCGAGCCGTACGTGGTGCGCAAGTCCAAGGGCTCGGCGGTCATCTCCGGCGCGGTCAACGGCGAGTCGGCGCTGACGGTGCGCGCGGACAAGGCCGCCGGCGATTCGCGCTACGCCAAGATCGTCGGCGTGCTGCGCGAGGCCGAGCACAACCGCCCGCCGATGCGCCGCATGGCCGATCGCCTGGGAGGCTGGTACACGCTGGTCGCGCTGGTGCTGGGCGTGCTGGGCTGGGCGATCTCGGGGGATCCGACGCGCTTTTTGGCCGTGGTGGTCATCGCGACGCCGTGCCCGTTGCTCATCGGTGTGCCGGTGGCCATCATCGGCGCGATCTCGCTGTCGGCCAAGCGGGGGATCATCATCAAGAATCCGGCGATGCTCGAGGACGTCGGCCGGGTGCGCACGGTCATGTTCGACAAGACGGGCACCTTGACCTACGGCCGGCCGGTGGTCACGGAGGTCGCGACCGCGCCGGGGCTCGACCGGGACGCGGTGATGGCTGCCGCGGCGGCCGTCGAAAAGTACTCGAAGCATCCGCTGGCCACCGCCATCGTCGCCGATGCCGAGGACCGCGACCTGCCGCTGCCCGCCGTCGAGTCCGTCTCGGAGCGCCCGGGCAAGGGCCTGGTCGGCGTCGTCGGCGGCCGCGAGCTGCGCCTGACCAACCGCGCGGGGCTGGCGGCCATCGACCCCGCGTCGGCGGCGGTCCTGCCCGAGCGCGCGGCCGGCATGGAGTCGGTGGTCCTGCTTGACGACGCTTACGCGGCGACCATCACATTCCGCGACGAACCCCGTTCGTCGGCCGCGGAGTTCGTCGGGCATTTGCCGAAGCACCACGGGGTGCGGCACATGATGATCATCTCCGGCGATCGTGAGGCCGAGGTCCGGCGGCTGGCGGAGAAGGTCGGCATCGACGAGGTCCACGGCGGCGTGAGCCCCGAGGGCAAGCTGGAGATCGTCCGCGAGCGGACCAAGGAGGGGCCGACGCTGTTCCTCGGCGACGGCATCAACGATGCGCCGGCGATGACGGCGGCGTCGGCGGGCGTGGCGTTCGGTGCGACGTCGGACGTCACCGCCGAGGCGGCGGATGCCGTGGTGCTCGATTCCTCGCTGGAGCGCCTGGACGACCTCATCCACATCGGCGCGCGCATGCGGCGGATCGCGCTGCAGTCGGTGATCGGCGGGATGGGACTGTCCATCATCGGCATGATCCTGGCCGTGTTCGGCCTGCTCACGCCGATCATGGGCGCGGTGGCGCAGGAGATCATCGACATCGTGGCCATAGCTAACGCCGCCCGCGTCGCGATGGTGCGCGGAGGGCTCAGCGACTTCGACGACGAGTAGCCGGCCGGCGGCCTCGGTCGCCGGGTTGCAGGCGGGTAGGCGGCGGGTTGTCGGCGGTGCCTCTACCGCTCGTCCTGCTCGGTCGTTCCCGCCACCTGCGGGAACGGCTTGGTGCGGAATTCCTGAAGGAGCTCGTGGCCGTCGGCGCCCTGGATGACCGGCGCGCCGTGGCGGTCATCGGTGTCGATGTCCTCCAGGGCCGAGATCGTGCCGTGCGACAGGACGTGCTCGCCGGGGGAGAGCTGCCGGATGGCGACGCCGGCAATGCGGTCGGGATGCTCGAACACCGCATCGCCGTAGATCAGCGGATCATGCTGGCCGTCGTCGCCGACGAGGATCCAATTGATGTCCGGGAAGTCGATGAACAGGTTCCGCAGCTGCACCTTCTTGTGCTCTTGACCCGAACGGAACATCCCCGTCGGGGTGGGGCCCCAATCGGTGAGGAGCATCGGGCCGTCGGGAAGCCCGTTGACCTCGATGAAGTTCTCCAGCGTCTCGAACGTGTTCCAGGCGCCCGTGGACAGGTAGACGACCGGGGCGCCCGGATGATCGGCCAGCAATTCGCGGTAGAACTCCGCCATGCCGGGCACGGGCTTGCGGGTGTTGGTGTGGCGCACCCACGAGTTCCACGCGGCCAGCACCGCGCGCGGCAGCCACGTGACCATGACGGTGTCGTCGATGTCGGACACCAGCCCGATGCGCGCGCCCGGCTCGACGATGAGCACGCGGGCGGTGGCGGGCTCGGCGTCCTTGGCCTCGATGGTCACCTCGTTCCACCCCGGCTCGAGGCCGTGGTCGAGGACGAGGACGTCGATGTAGCCGTTGCCGTCGGTCTTGGAGTGGACGACCTTGTCGCCGGCGCGGACCGTCACGGGATGATTGCCGACCTGCGTGGTGATGAACTGCCGCCACCCGCGCTGGATGTCCGTCTCCGGCTCGGAGTAGGGGTCCTCCATGAGCACGCGGCCGAGCACGTGGACGCGCTCGACGGAGCCGTAGCCGGAAAAGCCGGTGACCGCGGGCTTCCAGCCCTTGGCTGTCTTGCGCTGCCTCCCGACCTGGTTGATCATTCGTTCGGTTTTGCGCGCGATGTCGGAGAGGGCCATGGGGTTCAGGTTACCGCGCCGCTACGTCGCCTGCGGCCGGACGAGCAAGGTCTGCATCGAGCGCCCGACCGGCCCGCGGACGTCGTAGAGGTAGGCCGCCGTCATGCCGATCCCGTCGGGCCCGATCGAGGCCTTGGCGGAGATGCCGATCCACTCGCCCTCGGGCTCGCGGTGCAGGTGGACGACGAGGTCGGTGTTCATGAACATCCACTTCCGAGGGTCCAGCGAGGCGCCGACGCCGTTGGCGACGTCGACCATGCTCATCAGGTACTCCACGCCGTCGGTGGCCTCGCCGGCGACGATCGGCTTGTCGGTGCGCACCCAGTGGATGCGGTGGTGGCCGTCGGGCTCGTCGGGGTCGGGCATGTTCACGATGTCGATGGAGTCGATGTAGCCGCAGTCCCAGTCCTCGTACAGCGGCCCGCCCTCGGTGGCTTCCTCGGGGCCGGGGATGGGGCGGGCGAACGACTTCTCCACCTCGTTGGTCTCCAGCACGGCCATGCGCCAGGCCGCCGCCGATGCGACGGCGCGCCAGTTGCCGTTGCGGTCCTCGGCGAGCAACTCCGCCTCGACCTTGAGGATCTGCCGCCCCGGCCTGCTGACCCACGTCCGCGTGCGCATCTCGGTGTACGGCACCGCGCCGAGCAGATCGACGGCCACGCGCGTGGTGCGCATGCCCTCGGGCAGGCCGGGGCAGCGCTGCAGGGCGTGGGTCAGGATCGCCGCCGGGGGAGCGCCGTGCTGGAACGCACCCCACGGGCCCCACGTGTGCAGGGTCGGCCGGTACCGCTCAACGACCTCGCCGGCCGGCAGCCCCATCTCCTCGGGGTCGGCCTGGCCGAGATGCTCGAAATAGGCGTCGATCTCGGTCGCCGGGTCGAGCCCCATCTGCTCGATCCGGTCGGCTTTCGTGGGGTCGCCGAGGGCATTGGCCTTCGGCGGGCGGGTGGCCCGGGCTCCTTGCGTGACGACGCTGCTGTTGTCCATGCCGCGACGCTAACAGTTAATCGCCGCTAACGTGACGGGCGACACACTTTCGGGGGTCGGTCCGTCGTCAAGCAATCACCCACCCGGCGCCAACCGCCCGCCCCGGCTACCGTGGCGGGCGTGCGAGCGATTCTCTGGGACATGGACGGCAGCCTCATCGACACCGAACCGTTGTGGGAGGTGGCCACCTACGACTGCTCCGAGCGGCTGGGCCGGCGACTGACGCCGGAGCTGCGGGAGAAGTGCATCGGCAACACGCTGCCGGACACCATCGGCATTTGCGCAGCCCACGCGGGCGTCGAGGCGACCGAGGAGGTCATCGCCCGCGAGTCGGAGTTCATGGAGTCGCGCGTGGCCCAGCTCATCGCCGAGCGCGGCATCGAGTGGCGCCCGGGCGTGCGCGACATCATCGAGCAGGCCCACGCCGCCGACGTCCCGGTGGTGCTGGTGACCAACACCCGCCGCCGCGTCGCCGACTACTGCATCGACGCCATGGGCCGCGACGCCTTCACCGACACCGTCTGCGGCGACGAGGTCCCCGCCGGCAAGCCCGCCCCGGACCCATACCTGCGCGGCGCCGAGATCGCCGGCGCCGACCCCGCCGACTGCCTGGCGCTGGAGGATTCCGTCACGGGCGTGCGCTCGGCCATCGCCGCCGGCTGCCGCGTCCTGTGGGCCCCGATGCCGCAGGCCGCGCCGCCGGCCGACGCCATCGGCGAGTTCGCCCCGCCGGCCGAGCACCTCGACGGCGACCTCGGCGGCTGGTCCCTCGACGACCTCCGCGCCGTCCACGCCCGGCTGTCGCAGTAGGGGACGGGCGGGGCTCGTCCCCGTCGCCCGTGTGCTTGACGACGCTCACCGCCCACCCTCCCGTCGCAACGCAGGGAGCCGCGTGGAATGATGGTGCGCGTGAAAAACTTCGATGACCTCTTCGCTGAACTGAAGGACAAGGCGGCCAGCCGCCCCGAGGGTTCGGGCACCGTCAAGGCGCTCGACGCCGGCGTGCATTTCCAGGGCAAGAAGATCGTGGAAGAGGCCGCCGAAGTCTGGATGGCCGCGGAGTACCAGTCCGACGCCGAGCTCGCCGAGGAAATCTCGCAGCTGATGTACTGGACCCAGGTCGTCATGGTGCAGCGCGGGCTGACGCCGGAAGATGTCTACAAGTACCTGTAGGGCGCCCCGCCGCCACAGCTGCCCAAACAGCCCCAGCCGCACCAGCCGCACCGAAAACCTAGGAGCAACAACGTGACCACGCTGCGCGTCGCCGTGCCCAACAAGGGCTCCCTGTCCGAGGCCGCCCTGGAGATCCTGCAGGAAGCCGGCTACCCCGGCCGCGGGGAATCGAAGAGCCTGTCGGTCGCCGACGAGGCCAACGACATCGAGTTCTACTTCCTGCGCCCCAAGGACATCCCCGTCTACGTGGGCAACGGCCACCTCGACCTGGGCATCACCGGCCGCGACCTCGCCGCCGACTCGCTGGCCCCGGTCGACGAGGTGCTCACCCTCGGCTTCGGCTCGTCGACGTTCCGTTACGCCGCCCCGGCCAACGAGGAGTGGGCGGTCGAGGACCTGGCGGGCAAGCGCATCGCCACCTCCTACCCGAACCTGGTGCGCGAGGACCTCAAGTCCCGCGGCATCGAGGCCGAGGTCATCCGCCTCGACGGCGCGGTGGAGATCTCCATCCGCCTGGGCGTCGCCGACGCCATCGCCGACGTCGTCTCCACCGGCCGCACGCTGCGCAAGCAGGGGCTGGCCGTGTTCGGCGACTCGCTGTGCGACTCCGAGGCCGTCGTCGTCGGCCGCCGCGACGCCGGCGTCACCGACGCCCAGCGCGTGTTCCTGCGCCGCCTCACCGGCATCCTGCACGCGAAGAACTACATGATGCTCGACTACAACATCAACGCCGCCAAGGTCGACGAAGCCTCCCGCATCACCCCGGGCCTGTCCGGCCCGACGGTGTCCCCGCTGGCCAACGAGGACTGGGTCGCCGTGCGCGCCATGGTCCCGCGCGACCTGGCCAACCCGATCATGGACCAGCTCGCAGGTCTCGGCGCCGAGGCCATCCTCGCCTCGGACATCCGCATCGCGCGCATCTAGGCGCCCCTCCACGGCGCACCCGCCTCCCGGCGGGTGCGCCGTCGTCGTCAAGCACGAAGCCCCGAAAAACGCCCGACCAGCCGTTACCGGGGCGCGCACGTATGGTCGATGGCATGGGAACCGATACGACCACGCACCAACCGTCCGCAACCCGCACCGAAACCGACCTGCTCGGGCAACGCGAAGTCCCCGCCGACGCGTACTACGGCATCCACACCATGCGCGCCATGGAAAATTTTCCCATCTCCGGCACCACCGTCAACGACGTCCCCGAATTCATCCGCGGCATGGTGATGGTGAAGAAGGCCACGGCGATGGCCAACCGGCGCATCCACACCATCCCCACCGACGTCGCCGACGCCATCATCTGGGCCTGCGACCAGGTTCTGGTCAACCACCGCTGCATGGACCAGTTCCCCGTCGACCTGTTCCAGGGCGGCGCCGGCACCAGCGTGAACATGAACACCAACGAGGTCATCGCCAACCTCGCGCTGGAATACCTCGGATACCCGCGCGGGCGCTACGACGTGGTCAACCCCAACGACGACGTCAACCAGTGCCAGTCCACCAACGACGCCTACCCGACCGGCTTCCGGCTGGCGGTGCACATCGCCATGAACGGCCTGCTCGTGGAGATGGACGAACTCGAATACGCGCTGCACGCCAAGGGCGACGAGTTCAACGACATCATCACCATGGGCCGCACCCAACTCCAGGACGCCGTGCCCATGACGCTCGGACAGGCGTTCCACGCGTTCGCCAACAACATCGCCGAGGAACACCAGGTCATCCAGGGCGCCGCCGAGGCGCTGCTGGAGGTCAACCTCGGCGCCACGGCCATCGGCACCGGCGTCAACGCGCCGTCGGGCTACCGGCAGGCGGTGGTGCAGGCGCTAGGCGAGGTCACCGGCCTCGGCGTGACGTCGGCGAAGGACCTCATCGAGGCGACCTCCGACACCGGCGGCTACGTCAACGCGCATTCGGGCCTCAAGCGCGCCGCGATGAAGCTGTCGAAGATGTGCAACGACCTGCGCCTGCTGTCGTCCGGCCCCCGCGCCGGCTTCAACGAGATCAACCTGCCCGAGCGCCAGGCCGGGTCGTCGATCATGCCCGCCAAGGTCAACCCGGTCATCCCCGAGGTGGTCAACCAGGTGTGCTTCAAGGTCTTCGGCAACGACGTGACGCTGTCCATGGCCGCCGAGGCGGGGCAGCTGCAGCTCAATGTCATGGAGCCGGTCATCGCGCAGTGCCTGTTCGAGTCGATTTCGCTGTTGCGCCGGGCGTCGATGACGCTGCGCACGCTGTGTGTGGAGGGCATCACCGCCAATGCAGACGTGTGCCGGGCGTACGTCGACAACTCCATCGGGATCGTCACCTACCTGAACCCGGTCATCGGCCACCACCAGGGCGACGTCATCGGCCGCGAGGCCGCGGAGACCGGCAAGGGCGTCCGCGAGCTCGTCCTAGAGAAGGGCCTGCTCGAGGAGGCGGAGCTCGACCGCATCTTGTCCACGGACAACCTCATGCACCCCGAGTACCGCGGCAAGCGATACGTCGCGGGGGAGACTCGCATCGGAGAGCTGGGTCTTGACGACGACTCCGCCCGCGATTCCACCGCCACCGGCGCACCCGGCGGGGGCGAGCAGGGCGCGGGCGATGCCGAGGCAAGCAGAGTGGAGGACGGGGAGAAGCCGGAATCCGATGAGGGGTCCGCCGCAAAGGGCGAGCAGGGCACCGTCGATTAGCTGCCGCTCCAGGAATTCGTCGGCGTCGCAAAGCACAGGACCCGCACCGGAAATGGTGCGGGTCCACTGCATTCGGAACGGTCAGGCGACGCCGCCGGCGACGAACTCGAAGGCCTCGTCGAGCAATTCGGGGACCGTGCGGCCGGCGGCGAGAGACTCGTCGCGGACGGCCTCGAACACCGCGCCCGACGCGCACATGCACACGTGGATCAGCGCCTGGGCCTTGAACGGCGACAACTTTCCGCCCGAACGCTCGACGATCGCCGCGCGCAGGCCCGTGAAGATGCCCCGCGCCCGATGAACCCGATCCGGGCCCATCCCCGCGACCACGTGCTCGGCGACGGTGGCCAGATTGGGCACCGACGCGAGATCGCCCTCGGGGCGGTCGTACATGGCCACGATCGTGCCGCGGAGCACCTCGAACGGGGTGAGCTCGGCCGGGGCCGTGCGCATGTTCGTCTCCCACTCGGCGATGGACTCCTCGATGAAGAAGAGGAAGGCGTCCTCGCGGGCGGCGAAATAATTGTGGAACGTCCGGGTGGACACCCCGGCGCGCGCGGCGATGGCGGCGACCGTGGCGCCCTCGTCGCCCTCGGTCACCAACAGATCCACCGCGGCCGTGGCCAGGTCGATTTTGGTCTGGCGCTTCTTCTGCTCGCGCACTCCAGACATGCCCGAACCCCTTCCAGCTCGTATCGCGACTCGATGTTCCACGCGGAGGCCGCGCGGGCCGGTGCCCGCGCGAACCCACGCATATCGGATGAAGGTATCAGACCCGCCTGAGAGGCATATGAACCGTTTAAGACGGGCCCGTCACTTCGCGTCGGTGGTGGCGGAGTGGCTCGTCAGCGACTCGCCCTCGATGTCGACCTTCGGCAGGATGCGGTCGAGCCAGCCCGGGATCTTCCAGGCGCGCTCGTCGAGCAGGAACATCGTCGCCGGGATGATGGTCATGCGCACGATGAAGGCGTCGAGGAGCACGGCCAGCGCCAGCGCGAAGCCCATCACCTTGATGAACGGCTCGTCCATCAGGATGAACGCCGCGAACACGGAGATCATGATCAGGGCGGCTGCCGTGACCACGCGGGCGCCGTGCTTGAAGCCGTTCGCCGTCGCATTGCCGGCTGTCTTGCCGTGCGCCCAGCCCTCGCGCATGCGGGTGACCAGGAAGACCTGGTAATCCATGGCCAGGCCGAACACGATGCCGATGAGCATGATCGGCAGGAAGCTGATCAGCGGCTGCGGATCGGAGATGATCCCCATCCACCCTTCCTGCCACAGGGCGACGGTAATGCCCAGCGTCGCAGCGACCGACAGGCCGAAGCCCAGCGCCGCGATGAACGGCACCCAGAACGAGCGGAACACGACCATCAGCAGCAGGAACGCCAGCACCATGATGATGGCGACGTAGGGGATGAGCACGTCGGACAGCCGCTCGGAGATGTCCTCGTAGATCGGGGACACGCCGGTGACGGAGTACGTCGCGCCGGTGTCGGACTCGAAGCCGGCGGCGCCGCCGCGGATGTCCTCGAGCACGGTGGCGGCGTTCTCGTCGGTCGCGCCGACGGACGGGGTGATCAGCACCTGGGCGGCGCCGCCGTCCTCGCTCATGCCGACGACCTGGGCGTTGACCACGCCGTCGATGCCCTGGATGTGGGCCGCCGCCTGGCCCAACGCCATCGGGCGCTCCTGCTCGGCGACGTCGTCGGCCTCGACGAGGGCGACCATCGGGGCGTTGCGGCCCGGGCCGAAGGCGTCGTCGATCATCTCGTAGGCCACGCGGTTGGGCGTGCCCGGCGACGCGGAGCCGTCCGACGGCATGGCCAGACGCAGCTGGGTGACCGGGATGGCGGCCAGCGCCAGCACGATCACGCCGCTGATCAGGAACAGCACCGGGCGGGCGCGGATCATGCGGACCCACTTCAGGCCCATGGTCGGCTTCTCGTCCTCCGGATCCGGAGCCTTCACGATGGGCGCCCGGGCCGCGAAGACCTTCGTGCCGATCGCGCCGAGGATCGCCGGCAGCAGCGTCACCGCGACGAGCACGGCGATGGCCACGGTCAGCGCGGCGGTGAACGCCATAGCGGTGAGGAAGTCGATGCCGATGATCGACAGCGCCACCAGCGCGATGATCACCGTCATGCCGGCGAAGACGACGGCCGTGCCGGCCTTCCCGACGGCGAGGCCGGCCAAGTGGGCGCGCTCGCGGAAGGGGATGCCGCGCAGTTCGTCGGCAAGCTCCTTCGGCTCCAGGTCATTGCCGCCGACGTGGAGCACCAGCTCGTTGCGGAACCGCGACAGGATGAACAGCGCGTAATCGATGCCCACGGCCAGGCCGATCATGGAGGCCAGGGTCGGGGTCATCGAGCTGATGGTGTCGGTGAACGACGTCGCCGCGAAGATCGCCGCGATGCCGATGCCCACGCCGACGACGCCGGTGAGCAGCGGCAGGCCGGCGGCGATGAAGGAGCCGAACGTGATGATCAGCACCAGCGCCGCCACCGCGATGCCCAGCAGCTCGGCGACGAAGGACATCTCGCTCATCTGGAAGGCGTTGCCGGAGTAGGCGATGTCGAGGTTGTCGTCGGAATGCTCGGCGACGACGTCGGAAAACTCGTTCTTGGCCTCGGGAGAGACGTCCATGGCGGTCTCGGCGTCGAAGGTGACGGTGACCGTACCGGTCGACGCGTCCTCCGACAGCGGGCTGACCGCGGCGATGTTGGCGTCGATCTGCTCCTGCGGCATGCCCTGCGCGGCATACTGCTCGGTCATCTGCTGCGTCATGCCGCCCGCGGCGAGCACGGGGGAGACCAGCGCGTCCTTCTCGGTGAGGGAATCGAGCTCGCGCAGATCGGCGAGGAACGCGTCGACGTCCGCGGACACGTCCGGGTCGGTGAGGGTCTTGCCGTCGCCGGCCTGCATGACCACGGTGCCCGTCGGCGCTTCCAGCTGGTTTTCCTGGCCGGCGAAGCGGTCCTGCAGGCGGTTCTGCGTTTCCACCGACTCGAGGCCCTCGATGGTGAAGCTGTTGCTCATCGGCTGCGTCAGCGTGGCGGCCGCGGTGCCGGCGCCCAGGACGAGCAGGATCCAGACGGCGATGAACCGCCATCGATGCAGGTAGGCGGATCGACCCACCTTGTACAGGAATGACGCCATGTGGGCGGGCTCCTCAATTGTCGGTGTGCGCGTGCGGGGCGGGGCCAGTGTGCCATTGCTTTGCGACGGCCACCGCACCCCTTCAAGCGCCCCGGATTATTGCAGGCCCCGTGCAAGCGCCCAAGGTGAAACGGCGCGGTGTGTGAAACATCACCATGTTTTCATCGCATCTCCGGCAGTTGCAGCTCCGGCCGTCGCATCGCGGCCCCAGGATCACCGAGGCACGCGTCCGGCGCGACACCACCGCTACTTTGGCGAAGCGCAACGCGTCGGCGAGCCCGATTTTCGGAATCGCGCCAGAACGCACGGAGAAGGCCGATCGGCAATCGACCGGGACGCAGGCGCCAGAGTCAATTCGACAGCGCCAGAAGTCCACACAGCGCCTTTTCGGAGTCCACCCCATTCCGCCGATGAGGAAATAACGGGGCCGGCCCCACCGATTCAATCTCGTGCAGTTCATGGTGATGATCCGAGGCACGAGGACTCTGATCTTGAAGAAAACGGGGGTCCGAAATTCAACCTCAGAGTTTTCGTCGACGCCCGGAGGCAGACGATCTGCACGATCTCGCACAGGAATTTCTCAGGTCGCCGATTTCGGTGCCGTGAAGGGTCGGCCGCCCCCTTCCGGAGCACGAAATCGTGTACCGGCGGCAGCCCATCAGCGCATGGCGACGCAGCGCTACTCGCCGTGGGCTCCCGGCCAGCCCGGGTACTCCGGAGGCGTGCCGCCGAACGCGGGGCACAGCTCCTGGAACGAGCACCATCCGCACAGCTTCGACTTCTTCGGCCGGAAGTCGCCGAACTCGCCGTCTCGGACGATGGCGGCCCACAGTTCGGCGAGCTCGCCTTCGAACCGCTCGAGCTCCGGGGCGGTCGGCGAGTGCGTCAGGTCATCGGCGACCTTGAGGTACATCAGCCGCAGCTGCTCGGGGATGTGCCCGGTCATCCGCCACCACACCAGCGCATAGAATCGCATCTGGAACAGCGCCTCATTCTGGAACCGCGGGTGGGGCTTCTTGCCGGTCTTGTAATCGACGATGCGCACCTGTCCCGTCGGCGCGACGTCCACGCGATCGATGAAGCCGCGCACGGGCACGCCGGCAGCATCATCGCCGACGTCAAGGCCGAGGGTCATCTGCACGAATTTCTCGATCTCCGCCGCATCGAACCCCGTCGGGTTCTCCATGATGAAGTACCCCTTCAGCAGCCCACGGCATTCGACGAGGAAGTCCAGCAGCGACTCTTCGGGGACGAGGTCGGACAGTTCGCCGGAGGGGTCGTCGTCAAGCATCTTTTGCCAGGTCGGCTTCAGTTGCTTGACGACGGCCGCATAGGAGCGCTCCTCCCGCGGCCGCGCATGCATGTGCTCGAGAACCGCATGGACGAGGGTGCCCTTGACCTGCGCGAGGGTGGAGGGCTCCGGAAGCTTGTCGATGGCCCGGAGGCGGTACTTCAGCGGGCACTGCCGGTAATCGCCCGCCCGCGACGGCGACAGCGCGAGGCCGCGGCGCTTCGAGGGGGACGGGGCCGATGCAGCGGCCGGGGAGGCGGGCTGGGACGGGGGCTGGGCCGGAGATGCAGCCGGGGACTGCGACGCCTCGGGTGCGGGAGCCGAATCGGAGTGCAGGGGGTTTTCGGGCATACTGGCCAGGTTAACCCGGGGCCCGGATCGAACCGGCCAACCCCGCCGACCACCGCCCACGACCGCCGACCAGGCAGCGAGGATCAGACACACATGGCAGACAGCGGCCCGTTCCAGGAAGGCGATCGCGTCCAGCTGACGGACTCGAAGAACCGGCATTTCACGGTGACGCTGGAGAAGGGCGGGAAGTTCTTCACCCACCGCGGCGCCATCGCCCACGACGACCTGATCGGGGCGCACGAGGGCACGACGGTGACGTCGGCCGAAGGCACGGTCTACCTGGCCATGCGCCATCTGCTGGTCGACTACATCCTGTCCATGCCCCGCGGCGCCGCGGTGATCTACCCGAAGGACGCCGCCCAGATCATCGTCGAGGGCGACATCTTCCCGGGCGCCCGCGTCCTGGAGGCCGGCGCCGGCTCGGGCGCGCTGAGCCTGAACCTGCTGCGCGCGATCGGCCCGGACGGCAAGCTGTTCAGCTACGAGATCCGCGAGGACCACATCGAGCACGCCGAACGCAACGTCGTCGAGTTCCTCGGCGGCAAGCCCGACAACTGGGACCTGCGCCTGGGCGACATGTCCGAGGCCACCCAGGAAGACCTCGGCGGCCCGGTCGACCGCATCATCCTGGACATGCTCGCCCCGTGGGAGTGCCTGGACACCGCGTCGAAGCTGCTGCAGCCCGGCGGCGTGCTCATGGTCTACGTGGCCACGGTGCCGCAGTTGATGAAGGTCATGGAGGGCATCCGCGAGCAGAAGTGCTTCACCGAGCCGCGAGCGTGGGAGTCGCTGGTGCGCGATTGGAACGTCAAGGACCTGTCCGTGCGCCCCGCCCACCGCATGCAAGCGCATACGGCGTTCCTGGTGTGGGCCCGCAGGCTTGCCGACGGAACGGTGCCCCCGCGGCCGCAGCGCCGCAATCAGAAGAGGTAGCGGCAAAATCCGGCGCGGCGGTGGGTAACGTGGGGGCCATGACCACCCCCGCCGACACCATCCGCGATCTGCAGCAGAAGAACCGCACGTTGGGCGCGCGCAACGAGAAGCTCGTGGAGCTGCTCCGCGAGTCGCGCGACCAGATGACGCTGCTGCGCCAGGACCTCGAGCAGATCTCCAATCCGCCGAGCACGTACGGCATTTTCCTCGAGCCCGCGAAGGGCAAGATCGACGATCCCAACGGCCCGATCGTGCAGACGGGCGGCTCGTCGAAGCCGGCGCAGGCGGCGGAGGTGTGGACCGGCAACCGGCGCATGCGGCTCAACGTGCTGCGCGGCCTCGACGTCGACGACTTCAAGCCGGGCACGATGGTGCGCCTGACCGACGGCAATCTCATCGTCGAGGACTGCGGCTACCCCGACCACGGCGATCTGGCGCTGGTGCGCGAGACGCTCCCGGACCGCAAGCGGGTACTCGCCACGGATCACCACGGCGAAGAATTCGTCGTCAAGCTCGCGGGAGACCTGCAGGCGAAGGTCGGCGACACCGTCCTCATCGACCGCAAGTCGGGCCACGCGTTCGAGGTGATCCCGAAGGCCGAGGTGGAAAATCTGGTGCTGGAGGAGATCCCCGACGTCGAGTACTCCGACATCGGCGGCCTGAAGCGCCAGATCGCGCAGATCCACGACGCGGTGGAGATGCCCTTCCTGCACCCCGAGCTGTTCACGCGCTACCGGCTGCGGCCGCCGAAGGGAGTGCTGCTCTACGGGCCGCCCGGCAACGGCAAGACGCTCATCGCCAAGGCCGTGGCCAATTCGCTGGCCCGCAAGATCGCGCTGAACAAGGGCCAGTCGGAGGAGGAGGCGCGCCGCGCGCAGTCCTACTTCCTCAACGTCAAGGGCCCGGAGCTGCTGAACAAGTTCGTCGGCGAGACCGAGCGCCAGATCCGCCTGATCTTCGACCGCGCCCGCGACATCGCCGAGGCCGGCCGGCCGGTCATCGTCTTCTTCGACGAGATGGACTCGATCTTCCGCACCCGCGGCTCGGGCGTGAGCTCGGACATGGAGAACACGGTGGTGCCGCAGCTGCTCGCCGAGCTCGACGGGGTCGAGGGGCTGGAAAACGTCATCGTCATCGGTGCGTCGAACCGCGAGGAGATGATCGACCCGGCGATCCTGCGCCCGGGCCGCCTGGACGTGAAGATCCGCATCGAGCGCCCCGACGAGGAGGCGGCGAAGGACATCTTCGCCAAGTACCTCACGCCGGACTTGCCGTATGCGGAAGACGAGGTCGCGGCGCACGGGAGCGTCGACACGCTCGTTGCGGCGCTGACCGACGCGGTGGTCGAGCGCATGTACCGGACCAGCCCGGACAACGAGTACGTGCGCATCCGCTACGCCGACGGGTCGAGCGAGATGCTGTATTTCCGCGATTTCAATTCGGGCGCGATGATCGCCAACATCGTCGACCGCGCGAAGAAGCACGCCATCAAGGACGTCATTTCCGGCGGCGCCGACGGCATCACGCAGGCGCATCTGCTGCGCGCGGTCGTCGAGGAGTTCGCGGAGAACGAGGACCTGCCCAACACGTCCAACCCCGACGAGTGGGCGCGGATTTCGGGCCGGCCGACCGGCCGCGTCGTCGACGTCCAGGTCGTCCAGCACCAGCACCTCCACGAGGATGCGGAGTTCGGGGTGCTCGGCTCGGGTCAAGATGGCTCGGGTCAGGGCACCTCGCTTGACGACGCCCACCACACCGGCGCAGGGGAGTAGGAGCCGCAGATGGCGCGCGTACTGGGCACCGAAATCGAATACGGCATCACGTCGCCGGGCAAGCCCGAGCTGAGCCCGATCGTCACGTCGACGCGGGCCGTGCTGGCCTACGCCGAGGAGCATTCGGGAGGGCTGGACCGGAGGACCCGCTGGGACTACGAACCGGAGTCGCCGCTGCGCGATTCGCGCGGGTTCGACCTGCGGCGCTACCGCATGACGCCCGTCGTCGACCCGAATGCACTGGGGGCGGCGAACCTGATCCTGGTCAACGGCTCGCGGTTCTACGTCGACCACGCGCACCCCGAGTACTCGGCCCCGGAGACGACGTCGGCCTACGACGCGCTCGTCGCCGATCTGGCCGGCGACCGCATCATGCTCGAGGCGGCGCGGCTGGCGGGCACGCGGCGAGTGCGGATGGGGGGTGGCGGAGCGGACGGCGCGGAGGCCAATTCAGGCGCCAATTCAGGCGCCAACTCGGGCTCCGACGCCGCCGCTGCTTCAGAGCCCGTCGAGCTGAAGATCTACCGCAACAACGTCGACGGCAAGGGCGCCAGCTACGGCGCCCACGAGAACTACCAGTTCCGCCGCGACACCGACTTCGACGCGATCATCGCGGGCTTGACGCCGTTCTTCGTCACCCGCCAGGTGTTCACCGGCTCCGGGCGGGTCGGTTTGGGGCAGCAGGGCCAGGAGCCGGGGTTCCAGCTGTCGCAGCGCGCCGATTACATCGAGACCGAGGTGTCGCTGGAGACGACGCTCAACCGGGGCATCATCAACACCCGCGACGAGCCGCACGCCAACGCCGACCAGTGGCGCCGGTTGCACGTCATCATCGGCGACGCGAACCTGTCGCAGACGGCGACGCTGCTCAAGCTGGGCACGACGTCGCTGGTCCTCGACGCCATCGAGGACGGCGTCGACTTCTCGGACCTGAAGTTGCGCGAGCCGGTCGAGGACGTCCGGCGCGTCTCCCGCGATCTGGCGTGCACGCGAAAGCTCCAGCTCGACGACCACGTCACGCATCTGACGGCCATCGAGATCCAGCGCCGCTACCTCGAGCGCGTCGCGCCGTATGCCCGCGCCTCCGACGAGGCCACCGGCGCCACGGGCGTGAAGTCCGCGGCCCACGTCGTGGAGCTGTGGGGACGGGTGCTCGACATGCTCGAGTCCGACCCCCTGTCGACGGCGCACCTTCTCGACTGGACGGCGAAGCTGAAGCTCATGGAGGGGCTGCGCGCCCGCGCGGGCATCGGGTGGGACCACCCGAAGCTGGCGCTCATCGACATCCAGTACTCCGACATCGATCCCGCCCGCGGCCTGCACCACGCGCTGGTGCGCCGCGGCGCCATGGACACCGTCGCCGATGAGGCCGAGGTCGCCCACGCCGTCACCCACGCGCCGGAGGCCACCCGCGCCTACCTGCGCGGCGGCCTGCTGCGCCGCTTCGCCGACGATGTCGCGGCGGCCAGCTGGGACAGCGCGATCGTCGACGCCGGCGACGAGATGGTCAAACTGTCGCTGTCGGACGTCTCCGGGCTGGGGGCGGGCACCGTCGGAAAGCTGCTGGAAACCTCGCCCGACATGGCGAGCCTGGTTGCCGGGCTGCGCGGGCGCGGGCTGGCAGGATTGTCGGAGTAGCCGGACCACCGGGAACAACGGACCTAAGGAGAACACCATGGCGGACATCAAGGGCGGTCAGATCCAGGGCGGCGGCGGTCCCGGCGGCGACGACGACGCGATCGACGAGGTCGCCGGCGGCGGCCAGGCGCAGGCCCACATCGACTCGACCGACGACCTGCTCGACGAGATCGACGGCCTGCTGGAGAACAACGCCGAAGAGTTCGTGCGCTCCTACGTGCAGAAGGGCGGCGAGTAGGCCGTGGCCGGCGGACCTGGCGCCGGAGCCGAGGATCGGGCGAACGGTGGACCTGGCGCCGGGACCGGAGAAGGGGCCGGCGCCGCGAACGTCGCGCTGACCCGGCGCATCGCGGGCCTGGAGACGGAGTACGGCATCACGTGCACCCTCGACGGCGAGCGCCGCCTGGGCCCCGACGAGATCGCCCGGTTCATGTTCCGGCCGGTGATCGAGGAGTACGGGGCGACGAACATTTTCACGGGCAACGCCGGCCGCCTGTACCTCGACGTCGGCAGCCACCCGGAGTTCGCCACGGCCGAGTGCGATTCGGTCTCCCAGCTCGTCGCGCATGACCGGGCGGGCGAGATGCTTCTCGACGACCTGGCGCTCAAAGCAGAGAAGGGCCTCGTCGGCGAAGACATCGGGGGCAAGGTCTTCCTGTTCAAGAACAACGTCGACTCCGCCGGGAATTCCTACGGCTGCCACGAGAACTACCTGGTGGGGCGCTCGATGGGGCTGAAAGCACTGTCGAAGCTGCTGCTGCCATTCCTGGTCACCCGCCAGCTGCTGTGCGGCGCGGGCAAGATCGCCCGGCCCTACCCGGGCAGCCCGTACGAGGACGAGCCGGAGCAGTACTGCTTCTCTCAGCGCGCCGATCACGTGTGGGACGGCGTGTCCAGTGCGACGACGCGGTCGCGGCCGATCATCAACACCCGCGATGAGCCGCACGCCGACTCGACGCGGTTCCGCCGCCTGCACGTCATCGTCGGCGACTCGAACATGTCGGAGACGACCACGGCGCTCAAGCTCGGCTCGACGCAGCTGGTGCTGGAGATGATCGAGGCCGGCGTGGAACTGCCCGACTTCGAGGTGGCCAACGAGATCAAGGCCATCCGCCTGGTCAGCCGCGACATGACCGGCACGGCACCGATTCCGCTCCGGGTCGGCGCGTCGAAGGCCGAGGCGTCGGCGCTGGAGATCCAGCGCGCGTACCTCGCCGCAGCGACGGAGTGGCTGCAGCGCCGCGACGACTCCGGCGGCGGCACCCCCAACGAGGAGCTCGCCCGCCTGGTGGAGCTGTGGGGCCGGGTACTCGACGCCGTGGAGTCGGGGGACTGGTCGACCATCGACCGCGACATCGACTGGGCCATCAAGTGGTCGCTGCTGCGCCGCTTCATGGACCGCGGCCTGGACATCGCCGATCCGAAGCTCGCGCAGATCGACCTGGCGTTCCACGACATCCGCCCCGGCCGCGGCATCTTCCGTGCGCTGGAGGCCCGTGGCTCGGTGTCCCGGTGGATCACCGACGACGCGATCACCGAGGCGATGGCCAACCCGCCGGCGACGACCCGTGCGGCGCTGCGCGGCCGCTTCCTCGCCGCGGCCCGCGCCGCCGGTGCGGCGACCGTGGTGGACTGGACGCACCTGAAGATCTCCGGCGACGACCCGCGGATGGTCGTCGTCGACGATCCCTTCGCCACCGCCGACGCCGACGTCGACGCCCTGGTGGCGCACCTGGAATCGCTGGGGGGCCGCGCATGACCGACCGATTCTCCGCGACGCGCACCCGGCTGATCAGCCTGCTCGCCGCGCTGGCCGACAACCCGGAGGGCCTGCGCAAGGACTGGATCCTGCGCACGGTCCGCGGCTACAACACCGTCGCCGCCGATTCGGGCGACCGCTACCTGCGCGACGACGTCCCGGCGCTGGCCGCCGGCGGCATCCACGTCACCTGGGACGACAACGACGTCCTGCAGCTCGACCGGTCGGCGTGGCGCACCGGCGATCCCGGTTTCACGGAGGAGGAGGCCGAGGTCCTGGCCATGGCGTCGCAGGTGGCCTTCAGCGACGATTCCCTGGGTGACCTGACCCGGGGCGCGTGGGCGAAGCTCGCGCCGGTCGCCGAACGCTCAAATCTCGCCGATGGCCGCGGCACCATCATCTTCGGCGACCGCATCACCATCGACCGTGGCCAATTCGCGGACCTCAACCGGGCGACGCAGCCGCCGCGCAAGCGCATCGACTTCTTCTACGCCCCGCAGGTCTTCGGCGAGGAGGTGCAGCGCTCCATCGAGCCGTGGCAAATGGTCAACCTCAAGGGCCGGCTGTACGTCGTCGGCCACGACGTCGACCGCGGCGCCGTCCGGGTGTTCCGCATGGCGCGCATGTCCGACATCACGGTCACCGGCATCGATGCGACGCAGCCGTTCCCGGACGGCGACGTCCAGGCCATCGCCGAGCGGGCGCTCAATCGTGGTTCCGCGCCGCTTCGGGCCGTCGTCAAGCTTGACGACGATGCCGCGCCCGGGTCCTGCGCCGACGTCCTCGCCGGCGCCCGGGAGCTGGATGGCGGGCGCTTCGAGATCGGGCCGCTTTCCACCGCGGAGCTGATGGACATTGGCATGGAGCATGCCGGGGACCTCGTCGTGGAGGAGCCGGCCGAGGTGCGCGAGGCGATCGTGGCGCGGCTGCGGGACATCGTCGCCGCGGATGAGGCGCAGGCGACGGGGGAGGAGCGGTGATGGCGGATCCGAAGAAGGCGCAGGCTGCGAAGGTGCCCGAGTTGTCGTGGGCGCGGACGCTGGCGCTGGTGCCGTACCTGGCCGAGCAGAGGCAGCTGACGGAGGCGTCGGCCGACCTGGGCATCGGGTACGGGCAGATCAATGAGGCCCTGAAGTTCCTGGCGCAGCTCGAACTGCCCGGAGTGCCCGGCAAGGCGGCGTTCCGGGTGGAGAAGTCGGGCATCTCGGCCAAGATCACGCCCGCGGTGGGACTGCTGGCGGACCCGGTGCACCTGACGCAGGAGGAGATGTCGGCGATGCTGCTGTCGCTGGAGACCCTCGAGTCCTCGCCGATGCAGCGCGACCCCGAGGTCGTGCGGTCGGCGGCGTCGAAGCTGCGCGACGGCGCGCCGGGCTGGGCGGCGGTGGCCGACACCACCCCGCACGCCGCCGCGGACGTCGCGCATGCGGAGATCCTGGCCACGGTGCGCGGTGCGATCGCCGGGGGCCACGTTCTGGAGATCGATTACCGCTCCGCGTCCGGCGAGCGCCGCGTCCGCCGGGTCGACCCGGTGTCGCTGGTGATGGTCGAAGATGATCCGTACCTCAAGGCCGTCGACCGTCGCGGCGATTCCCCCGCGGGCGCGGCCGCAGAAGAGACGGGGGCGAAGGGGGATGAGGGGAGCGTCGTCAAGTCCTTCCGCATCGACCGCATGCTCGCCGCCGTGGACACCGGCGAGCCCGCCGAGCGCCACGAGGCCCCCGAATTCACCTCCGACGACCCCCACGGATTCCTCGACGACGAGGGCTCCTGGGCGCAGGTCGAAGTCGACGCCGACTCGACGTGGGTCGCCGACTACGACCCCGTGGCGTGGACCTACGACCAGGGCGACGAGGGCTTCCCCGACGGCGGCCCGTACCCCGCCTGGGTGCCCGCCGCCAACGCCGACCGGACCGTGGGGTTCCTGCTGCGGCGTTGGCCGGGCGTGAAGGCCGTCGACCCGGTATCGTTGCCCAAGGCCGTGGCGGAACGGGCGCGCAAGGGATTGCGCGCGTATGGTGAAACCCCACGCAACGGGTGACACGAGCACCGCGACACGGGTTTTCGGACCCGACGCGGCCACGATCCCGACACGCACCAGCTCACGCAACAACTACAGCCCCGAAAGGTGAAGCGGATGCCGAATCTCGGCCCCACCGAGCTCATCATCATCGCCGTCGTACTGATCCTGCTCTTCGGCGCGAAGAAGCTGCCGGACGCCGCCCGTTCGCTGGGTCGTTCGATGCGCATCTTCAAGTCCGAGGTCAAGGAAATGAAGCACGACGACGAGCAGCCGGAGGTTCCGGAGCAGCAGGCCATCCAGCAGGCCCCGCAGGCTCAGCCGCAGCAGCCCTACGTGCAGCAGCCGCCGCAGCAGGCCCCGCAGGCCCAGCCGTACCAGCAGCCGCAGGCGCCGCAGGCCCAGCCGCAGCAGTACCAGCAGTACCCGCCGCAGCAGCCGGACGCCGGCGAGCAGCGCTAATCGCGCCGTGACCACCGCGCCCACGAAACGCCCCCGGGCCCGCAAGAGGAAGAAGCGGGATCCCGAGGGCGTCATGTCGATCGTCGAGCACATCCAGGAGTTGCGCTCGCGACTGCTGAAGGCCCTCGCCGGAGTTTTGGTCGGCACCATCATCGGCTTCACGTGGTACCAGTTCGCCTTCACGCTGGGCCCGTGGCGGCTGCCTTTCGTCGACGCGACCTTCGGGCCGGCACATTTTTGGTCTCTGGGTGAGATCCTGAAAGAGCCGTACTGCCAGCTACCACCGGAACAGCGTTTTGGCGGCGCAGACACGGACGCGTGCCGCCTGCTGGCGACGAGCCCGTTCGAGATGTTTCTCCTGCGCCTGAAGGTCGGCGCGATCGCAGGCCTAGTCATCTCGGCTCCCTTCTGGCTGTACCAGATCTGGGCGTACATCACCCCGGGACTGGTGCGGAAGGAACGCCGCAATACGTTCATCGCCGTCACCGTTGCCGCTCTGCTGTTCATCGCCGGCTCGGTGCTGGCGTACGTTGTCGTACATGTTGGACTCGATTTCCTCCTGCAGGTTGGCGATAACGCTCAGATACCTGCCTTGACGGGTGAACGATATTTCAATTTCATCCTCGGCCTGATCGTCATTTTCGGACTCAGCTTCGAGCTTCCGCTGTTCATCGTCATGCTCAACATCGTCGGAGTATTGAAATACGAGACGATGAAGGAAAAGCGACGCCTCATCGTCCTGCTGCTCTTCATCTTCGCCGCGTTCATGACGCCCGGCCAAGAGCCGTATTCGATGGTCGCGATGGCAGTATCGCTGTGCATCCTCATGGAGTTCGCCATCCAGTTCGCGCGCATCAATGACAAGCGGCGCGAAAAGGAACGCCCCGACTGGATGGACCTCGACGATGACCAGTCGTCGGGCCCGATCGCCGCGTCGGGCGGCATCGGCCAGCTCGGAGGCATCGACGCCCCGGCGCCGGTGTCGGCGACCGGCGCAGTCGGGGGAGCGGCACCGATCGCCGGCACCTCTCCGGTGACGGGCACCACCCCCATCGGCGGCACCGCCCCGGTCACCGCATCGCAGGCCCCCCGCACGCGCCCGACGCGCAACTCGCGTCCCGCGCCTCCGGCCCCGCCTGCACCCGATGTGACGCCGGATTTGTCCACGCGCACCGGATCGGATTTCGACGACGTGCTCTAGTTGTATGGCCCCTCAGGCAGTTAATGCCATTCAAGGGAGTTATGTGAGCAAGTTCGCAGCGGGATCGGCGTGGTTGTGGAACCGCAATCACGCCGGATCCTTGTATGCATGGGAGGCTTCGCAATCATTCGCGTCGACACGGACTAGTTTCACATCCAACTTCCGCGTGAGCCGCTTGCTTCCCACCTTGAAATGTGACTGATTCGGACTCCCCAATATTTGGGGCTGCCTCGGGAACAGCTATTGCGTCGCGGTAGATCTTGAAACGATATGCATGACAGTTTGACGCGAGTATCCGACAAGTACTGATTCTGGCGCTGACAAGTTCCAAATCTCCCCGTCGACGCATTGGGCAAATCTCACGCTCGTGGGGCGGACCGACGAAGCAGGCGTCCGTACCACTCTGCAGGAATCAGAACCCGCGAGGCCATGGGATTCGCACGATGAAAATCAGTGGAATAGCTGACATGTCGATACACGCTCAATGCAACTTTACATACGCTAGGCAAGTTGCCTAAAACTCCTTTACCTATCACGGCGGTGCAGGTACGGTCATCCAGGTCACAGCAACCTGAAAGGACCACATGAGAAAAGTTCGAATTTTCGCCACATCCGCAACAATCGCAACACTGCTCACAGCCTCCGCGGCAATGGGTCAGGCAGCATCAGCTGCACCCACCGCGATCGAAAGCGCTCCGTCCCCCTCGATCTCCTCAACTCACGCAGTGCCACTGAAGGGCCCGACCGCACGCTCGCGGGCATTCAGCAATGTGGTCGGCTGCATGGCAGGCAAGGCCGCATTCTCAAATCTTGGATACGGCGTGTCGCTTCTCTGCCACAAGCAGGGGAACTCCTGGTACTTCACCTATTGGCGACGCTGAGACTAACCGCCACCCCCGCAAACGCGGCAGCCTCCATGGCTGCCGCGTTTTCGCATGATTCTCACAGGCGGCTCCTAATAGGCGATGCTTGAATGCAAACGTGGGATTATCACTTATCTGGGATGCGTACGGCGCATCCTTCGCATCGACCGCCATTGTGGTCACCGTCATCGCCGCCGCCGTTCTCATGGGGCTCTACGCCCTGACCCGGATACGCGGCGACCGACCATGGGGCAAGGTGATTCCGACCCTGCTCATCGTCGTCGCGCTCGTCGCCGGCGTCATCGGCGGTGCTGTGCGGGTCCTGCAGCAGGCCGGCGGGTTGCAGCGGCAGGAAGGCGAGGTTCTCACGCTTGACGACGACACCAACTCCTTCCCCCGCCAGACCGACATCGACATGGCCGCGTTCGACCGCCTCATCGATCGCGTGGGCGGGGACCGCCTGAGCGAGATGAAGGAGCGCTTCGCCGGCGCGGACATGACCGACCGCCACCGCATGCGCGTCGAGCACGGATACACCGCCACCGACATGCTCGCCTACTACGTGTGGCGGATGAAGGGGCAAGGTGGCGCCGATGGGCCCATCGGCGCCGACTACGCCAAGGGGAATTCTTACTTCCGGGCCGTCATGGATCTGGACCCGCGCGCCATCGAGGCCGCCGACATGGCCGGCGCGGCGGATCCGAACAACCCGATGCACGGCGCCATCGTCCTGGTCAAGGGCAACATCGCGGTCGAGGGCCTGGTCAACGACTCCGGCAGCTGGGCACTTGCCGACGCCACCGCCGGCTCGGATGCCGATGCCGTCCAGCATCTCCGCGACGGCGGCGCGATCATCGCCGGCCGTACCAACTTGTCGGAGTTCGCCAACTTCCTCACTTCCGGCGGGCCCAACGGGTTTTCCGGCCGGGGTGGCCAAGTGCTCAGCCCGCAGGGGCCGCTGACCGTCGACCCGCTGGGATCCTCGACGGGCTCGGCCACGGCGATCGCACTGGACTACGCCGACGTCACGGTCGGCACCGAGACGTCCGGATCGGTGCTCGCACCGGCCGGCGCCGCGGGCGTCGTGGGACTCAAGGCGCCCCACGACGGGTGCTCGATCTCCGGCATCGTGCCCATCGACGACCGCGTCGACTCAGTGGGCTTCCTGGGCCGCAGCATCCGCGACGTGCAGCTGGCCCATGACGCGACGTGCTGGCAGGCGCATGCGACCGGCGCGGAACACGCGCCGGAACAGAACACGCCGAAAAAGATCATGGTCCTGGGCGAGATCCCCGAGTCCCTGAAGGACCGGGCGAAGAAGGCGAACATCGACATCGTCGAGGCCCCGGAGAAGATCGCCGACCTCAACGCCGAACTCGACGGCGCCAACTCGGAGCAAATCCTGCTGGGCGGCTTCGGCCCCTCGCTCGAGGCGCACCTGCGGGGTTCGGTGGGGATGGCGAAGACGGTGGGCGACGTCGCAAAGTACTACGCCGATCACCCCGACACCGCACCCTACGGCGATGGCACGCTGCGCCGTGCCGTCGGCATCGACGACGCCGGCCGCAAGGAGGGCGAGCGGGAACTGGAGCGCGTGAAGAAGATCGTCGCCGACATCGACGCCGAGCTGCGTGCCGCCGGCGTCGACGCGCTGGTGACGTCGACGACCGATCTGGCGTCGTTCTCGCTGGCCGGCGTGCCGCGGATCTCCGTGCCGCTGGAGACCAAGAAGGCCGATGACGTGACCGGCAAGGAATCGCCCGAAGTCGCCTTCCAGGTCACCGCGGCCCGCAGCGACGCTTTGCCGCAGGTACTCGCCATCGCGGCGGCGCTGGGGACGCCGCTGTGAGAACCTGGAGGACATGACCCTCCTGGACGACTTCATCGCCGACCTGGGCTTCGCCCCCGATGATTTCCAGCTCCGCGCCTGCCGCGCCATCGAAGCCGGGCGCGGAGTTCTGGTGTGCGCGCCCACCGGCGCCGGCAAGACCGTCGTCGGTGAATTCGCCATCCGCGCGGCCTTCGCCGACGGCGGCAAGTGCTTCTACACCACGCCCATCAAGGCGCTGAGCAATCAGAAGTACCACGACCTCGTCGACGTCTACGGGGAGGAGAAGGTCGGCCTGCTCACAGGCGACGTGTCGCGCAACGGCGACGCCGACGTCGTGGTCATGACCACCGAAGTGCTGCGCAACATGCTCTACGCGCAGTCGCCGACGCTCAACCGCCTCAGCCACGTGGTCATGGACGAGATCCACTACCTCGCCGACCGCGAGCGCGGGCCGGTGTGGGAGGAGGTCATCCTCAACCTCGACGAGTCGGTCAAGCTCATCGGCCTGTCGGCGACGGTGTCCAACTCCGAGGAGTTCGGCGACTGGCTGTCCACCGTGCGCGGCCACACCGAAGTCGTGGTCACCGACCACCGGCCGGTGCCGCTGAGCCAGCACATGCTCGTCGGCCAGCGCCTGTACCCGCTGTTCGAAGCCGGCGGCACCGAGGTCAACCGCGATCTGCTCGACGCCGCCGCCCGCGCCGAATCCGGCCACGACGACGGCCGCGGCGGCCGCGGGGGACATGGGGGTCACGGTGGCGGCGGCCGCGGTGATCGCGGATTCCGCGGCGGCGGGGGCGCACGCGGCCGCCGGGGCTCCGACGACTCCGGCGGCGACGACTACCTCGGCGGCGGCAAATTCGCCCGCCACCAGTGGAAGCAGCGGGAGGAAACGCAGAAGTGGCGGCCTCCGCGGCGGGGGGACGTCGTCAAGCTCCTCGGTTCGCGCACGATGCTGCCCGCGATCGTCTTCATCTTCTCCCGCGCCGGCTGCGAAGGCGCGCTGCAGCAGCTCGGCGCATCGCGGATGGAGCTCACCGACATGGCCGAGCAGGAGGAAATCGCCGCCATCATCGACGCCGGCGTCTCCGACATCCCGCCCGAGGACCTCGAAGTGCTCGGCTTCCGGCGCTGGCGCCGCACGGTGGTCCGCGGATTCGCCGCCCACCATGCGGGGATGCTGCCGGCGTTCCGCCATATCGTCGAAAAGCTCTTCAACCGTGGCCTGGTCAAGGTCGTGTTCGCGACCGAGACGCTGGCCCTGGGCATCAACATGCCCGCGCGCACCGTCGTGCTGGAGAAGCTGGTCAAGTACAACGGCGAGGCGCACGTCGACCTCACGCCCGGGCAATACACGCAGATGACGGGGCGTGCGGGGCGGCGCGGCATCGACACGCAGGGCAACGCCGTCGTGCAGTGGGCCCCGGCGATGGACCCGAAGTGGGTCGCGGGGCTGGCGTCGACGCGCACGTACCCGCTGGTGTCCACGTTCACGCCCGGCTACAACATGTCCATCAACCTGCTGCGCACCCTCGGCCACGCCGAGGCGCGGAAGATGATGGAAAAGTCCTTCGCCCAGTTCCAGGCCGACGGCGACGTCGTGGGGGATGTCGCCGAACTCGACCGGGCCCGGGCGCGCGTGGCGCAGCTCAAGGCCGACATGGGCGACTCCGGCGACGACGTCGAGGGGCTGCTCGCGTACCTGGAGCTGCGCTCGACGATCTCCGCCGAGGAGAAGGCCGCCAAGCGCCGCAACATCGAGGACCGCCACACCGAGACCGTCACCGTGCTGCGGCGGCTGCGCCGCGGCGAGGTCATCGCCGTGCCGATGGGCAAGAAGGCCCAGCTGGCGGTGGTCGTGCGCGAAGACAATTCGCCGCACAACCCGCGCCCGACCGTCGTCGGCGTCGGCGGCTTCACCGGCCGCATCGAGGCCGACGCGTTCCCCAGCGCCCCGGAGGTGCTCGGCCGCGTCAAGGTCCCCGGCGACGCCGCGCGCCACCCCAAGCGGGCGGTCAACATCATCCGTTCCGAGATCGACCGCCACAACATCCGCGGGCCGAAGCGCCTGCGCCGCCGCACCGCCGTGACCTCGCCGGAGCTCAAGCGCCTGCGCCGCGAGCTGCGCGATCACCCCCTGCACGGCGATCCCGCGGTGGAGTCGGTGGCCCGGGATGCAGATGCTTTGCGACGAGCCCAGTCCACCGTCACAACCCTCGAGCGCCGCGTGTCCGCCGCGTCCGATACGTTGGCGCGGACCTTCGACCGCGTGCTGGAGCTGCTCGGCGAGATGGACTACGTGGAGTGGCCGGAGACGGAGTCGGCGGATTCGGCCGATGGCGGCGAGCCCTACGTCTCCGAGGAGGGCGAGCGCCTGGCGCGGATCCACAACGGGTCGGATCTGCTGGCCGCGCAGTGTTTGCGGCGCGGGATCTGGGATGGGCTGGACCCCGCCGAGCTCGCGGGCGCGGTGTCGACGCTGGTGTTCGAGAACCGCAAGGCAACCCAGGGTTCCGATGAGGTCCCCACCGAGCCGCTGGCCACCGCCATTTCGGACACGTACCGGATCTGGCAGGAGTTGGCCTCCGACGAGAAGCGCCACCGCCTGCCGATGACCCGCATGCCCGACCTGGCCTTCGCCACCGCGATCCACCAGTGGACCGCCGGTGCGCCACTGGGATACTGCCTGTCGGCGGCGAAGGAGGCCGGCGCGGAGCTGACGCCGGGTGACTTCGTGCGCTGGTGCCGCCAGGTGGTCGATCTGTTGTCGCAGGTCCGGCAGACGGGGTACTCCTCGGAGATCCGGGACAATGCGACGCAGGCGGTGCAGGCCATTCGCCGCGGCGTCGTCGCCCTCGGCCACTAACGGGCACTCGCTAACCCACCCTGAATGTCTTAACCCACCTGTTACAGCGGGTGGGTTAAGACATTCGTGGTGGGTTAAGGGGTCGGCCACCGAGCGGACACACCAGGACCTGACGTCTCGGTCGAGTACGCAAGGACCTCACGGGCCGATCGATGGAGTTAGTTGCAGAATGCAGCCACACGATCTTCCGTCCTGGGCTTTTACCGGCGTTCACTCGGCGTGTGGCTGCGCTACGCAAATAACTCCGACCGGCGGCACCGGCGATCACCACTGCGCGGTGCCAGAGTGACGCATGGGGCGGATGGAATTGGGCCACGGTGAGGGTGGCGGCGAAACCCGAGGGGAGTGACGCATGGGGCGGATGGGGATGACCCGGGAGCGCGACGGGCGGGCCGAGTCGGAGAACGCGGCGATTTCCTGCGCAGCTCCCCTGCGCAACATCCATCGCCCGCCTAACCTGGTTTCATGGACGATAATTCTTTGGACCGCCCGGCGAGCCCGCCGCTGCCCAGCGGCCGCCCCGGCCCGGGCACCCGCAAGCAACTCGGCCTGGTCAACGGCATGATCGAGGCCATCGGCGCCCGCGCCACGGGCCGCAAGCGACTGGGCGTGTTCGCCACCATCGGCCGCGCGAAGCGCCTGTTCCGCGGGTGGCTGATCTACTCCGCGACGATGATGCCGTTCGGCGAGCTGTCCCGCCAGGACACCGAGCTGGTCATCCTGCGCGTCGCGCACGGCCGCGGCGCGGACTATGAGCGGGACCATCACAGGGTCATCGGCAAGCGTGCGGGCTTGACCGACGCGGAAATCGCCGCCGTCGATCGCCGCGATCACGGGTTCGGCGGACGCCGGGGGGCGATGTTGGGGGTTGCGGATCAGCTCGTCGCAAAGCGGGACGTCGATGATGCCGCATGGGCCGAGCTGGCCCGCCACCTGTCCGACCGCGAGTGCGTGGCGCTGGTGCAGCTGGTCACGCATTACGACGGCCTGGCCACCGCACTCCACGTCCTGGGCACGCCCGCGGACGAGAAGCGGTAGGGGCGCGCACTCCCGCTGGCTATTCCGCGAACTCCGCGCCCCGCTCGTCCGCCCGCTCGTCCGCCCGCTCCACCTCGGCACCCTCGGCGGCCCAGCGGAGGCCGCGGTTCAGGACCTTCATCACGCCGCGGTAGGCCCACGGCATGTTCACCTGCGCCCACCGGCCGACGGGCACGTCGTGGCTGGTGGCGATGAGGTACGTGCCCGCGTCGACCTCATAGCGGATGATCGCGGCGGCCTTCGCCGGCGAGATCGCGTGCGACTGGAACAGCTTCGTCGCGTTGGCCACGCGCTTGGCGTTGCGGTCGATGCCGTCGATGTCGATGGTGCGCACCAGCGGCGTGTCCACGGCGCCCGGCGCGACGGCGTGGACGGAGATCCCCTTGGGCGCGAGGTCGAAACGCAGCACCTCGCACAGCCCGAGCACGCCGGCCTTCGACGCGGAGTAGGCGCCGTGCCACGGCAGCCCCAGGATGCCGGCGGCCGAGGACACGCACACCAGCCGCCCGCGCCCAGCCTCGGCCATGGCGGGGGTGAATGCCTCGACCATGTGGATGGTGCCCATGAGGTTGATGTCGATGACCCCGCGCCACTTCGCGTGCGGCAGCGTCGTCGGGTCGCCCCACACGGAGATCCCGGCGGCGTTGTACACGTCCCGGGGTGCGCCATGCTTGACGACGACACCGTCCGCCCACCCCTTCACCTCCTCGAATTCGGCGATGTCCAGTTCGGTGGAGTCGACGATGGGGGATTGTCCCGGCCCGGCGGCGCGGTGTGCGGCCTCGGCGGTGTCGGCCAGGCCCGCGGCGTTGCGGTCGGCCATGGCCACGCGGTAGCCGTCGCCGGCCAGGGAGATGGCCAGCCCGCGGCCGATGCCGGAGGCGGCGCCGGTGACCACGGCCAGCGGGCGGGGGTCGTTCAGGGTGGTGTCCTGGGCGGAGCCGTCGTGGGCGGAGCCGTGGGTGGTGTCGTGGGAGTTGGCGTTCGGTTCGTTGATCACTGGCGGACCTCCAGGGCCAGGCGCACGGCGCCGGCGAGTTCGTCGATGGCCCGGCGCGAGGTGCGCCACAGGCCGGGGGAGTTGATGAAGGGGTGGACCATGCCCCGGTGCATCTTCACGGTCACGGGGACGCCGGCGTCGGCGAGGCGGGCGGCGTAGGCCTCGCCCTCGTCGCGGAGCGGATCGAAGCCGCCCAGCGCCATGAACGCCGGGGCGAGGCCGGACAGATCCTCGGCGAAAAGGGGAGATACGCGCGGGTCGGCGGCCACTTCCGGCGAGGCCGAGCCCGGCGCGCCATCGCCGATGTACAGGTCGGCGTAGGCGGACATGTCGGCGGAGGTGAGAAAGTACCCTTCGGCGAACTCGCGGCCACTGTCCGACCATCCCTCGCGATCGCCGATCCACGCGGTCATGTCCGTCACCGGGGCGAGCAGCCCCTGCAGCGCCGGCTGCGGCAGCCCCAGCCGCTTGGCCTCCAGGCACACGACGGCGGCGAAGTTCGCGCCGGCCGAGTCGCCGATAACGGCCACCCGGCGGCCGCCACCTCCACCGGCACCATCACCACCACCGCCAGCTCCATCGCCCCCATCAGCGCCACCACCGACCAACTCCCCGTACACGGCCATCACGTCGTCGAGGCCCGCGGGGAAGGGATGCTCGGGAGCCAGGCGGTAGTCGACGGAGATGACGTCGACGCCGGCGACCTCCGCCAGGCGCAGGCACGGGGCGTCGTGGGAATCCAGCGATCCCAGCGCCCACCCTCCGCCATGGAGATAGATGACGGCGGGAGCGGTGGCGTCGGCAAGCGGAAAACCGAAGTACCTGCGCACCGGGACCCCGGCGATCTTCTCGTCGCGCGTGCGGACCTTCGGACGCGGCCCCGCGGCGAGGAACGCCTCGCGGTCGATCTCCTCGCGTGCCTCGGCGGCGGGCAGCTCGCCGATGCCCTTGCCGGAGCCGATGATCTTCAGCAGCGCCAGCGACATGGCCACGTCGGCGTCGAGCAGATACCCCCGCCCATTGCGCGGCGGCCGCGCCACCAGACGCAGCAACGGCAGCGGCAACGACATGATGCCTCGGCCTGCTTTGGCGATGATCCTGGTCAACGGGTCCGGGCGGTAGTTCATGGGGTCAAAATACCTTCGTCGGGGGTTATCGTGGTCGATATGACGGAATCACTCTTTGCTTCCCAGGTGTACGCGTCGCGGCTCGACCGCGCCGCCGGGTTGGCCGCCGAGCGCGGCATCGGCGGGCTGGTCTTCGGCACGGGCCCCGACTTGGAGTACCTCATCGGGTCGAAGGTCAGCTCGCACGAGCGGCTCACCGCGCTGGTCGTGCCCGCCGCAGGGCGAGCGGGCGAGGAGGCGGACGGCGGCGCCGCCTCCCGCCCCGTGCTCGTCCTGCCCGCCGTCGAGCGTGGCGATCTGCCGGCCTCGGCGGTGCCGGACCTCGACGTCGAGGTGGTGCTGTGGACCGACGGAGAGAATCCGCACCGCATCGTCGCCGACCGGCTCGCGCTGGATGCGAAGGACGGCCAGCCGGTCCTCGGCGTCGGCGCGTCGCTGACCGCCGATCATCTGCTGCCGATCCTCGAGCACACCGGCGCCCGCGCGGTGCTGGCCGGCGAGACGCTGCGCGAGCTGTTCATGCGCAAGGATGCCGCGGAGGTCGATGAGCTGCGCGACGCCGCCGCGGCCATCGACCGGGTCCACGCCCGCGTGCCGGGCATGCTGCGCGCCGGGCGGACCGAGGCCGACGTCGCCGCGGAGCTCAATGACGCGATCCTCGAGGAGGGCCATACGGCGGTCGACTTCATCATCGTCGGGTCCGGGCCCAACGGCGCCAATCCCCACCACGACTTCTCGGACAGGACGCTTGACGACGGTGACGTCGTGGTCGTCGACATCGGCGGCACCTGGGGAGTGGGCTACCACTCCGATTGCACCCGCACCTACGTCATCGGGCAGGCGCCGGAGCGCGCGGCCGCGGCGTGGGAGATCCTGCGCGCCGCCCAGGAGGCGGCCGTCGCGGCGGTTCGCCCGGGCGTGACCGCCGCATCCATCGACGCCGCCGCCCGCGACGCCATCGCTGCCAAGGGCCATGGCGAGGCCTTCATCCACCGCACCGGCCACGGCATCGGCCTGAGCCTGCACGAGGAGCCGTTCATCATGGAGGGCAACGACCTCGTGCTCGAGCCGGGCATGGCGTTTTCCGTCGAGCCGGGGCTGTACTTCGAGGGCGACTTCGGCATGCGGCTCGAGGACATCGTCGTGGTCACCGAAGACGGCTGCGAGTCGCTCAATCGGGGCCCGCACGAGCTGGTGGCGGGGGAGAAGTAGCGATGGGGCACGTGCTCATCCTGGGCGGCACCAGCGATATCGGCGGCGAGGTCGCCGCGCGCCTGGCCAACCACAACACGGTGACGCTGGCGGCCCGGCGCGTCGATGCGCTCGATGGCATCGCCAAGCGCCTCACCGACGCCGGCGCCGTGGCCGTCCACCGGCTCTACTTCGACGCCGACGACCTCGAGTCGCACCGCAGGGTCCTGGACGAGGCGTGGGCGAATGATCCGGTGGAAACCGCCGTCATCGCCTTCGGCATCCTCGGCGACCAGGCCGCGTGCGAGGCGTCGGGCGCCGAGGCCGCCCGCATCATCCACACCGACTTCACGGCCCATGCGGCCATCGCCACGGAGCTCGTCGCCCGGATGACCGCCGCGGCGCAGTCCGGCGAACTCCCGGTGCGCGATGGCGTGGCCGGGCGCATCCTCGCGTTTTCCTCCATCGCCGGCGCCCGCGTCCGCCGCGCCAACTACGTCTACGGCTCGGCGAAGGCCGGTCTGGACGGTTTCCTGCAGGGGATGCAGGACCGCATCCACGGCGGGCCGGTGCAGTTGACCATCGCGCGGCCCGGTTTCGTCGTCGGCCGCATGACCGAGGGCATGTCGCCGGCCCCGATGTCGTCGACGCCCGCCCAGGTCGCCGAAGCGTCGGTCACCGCGCTTGACGGCCGCAAGCTCGACGTGTGGATCCCCGCGCGCCTGGGCTTCCTCGCCCGCGCCACCCGGTTCACGCCGCGGTCCATCTGGAGGAAGATGCCGCGATGAGCGTCGGCCACCGCCACCGCCACCGATTCCGCGTGGTCGGCATCGGCTGCGACGGGCTCGGCGGGCAGACCATGCGCGCGCTGGCGGTGCTCGCCGACGCGCGCCGCATCATCGGCGCGCCCCGGCAGCTGGAGCTTCTCGACGTCCCGGCCCACACCCCGTCCACCGCACCCGCCAACACAGCACCCGCCATCACCGCCGAGCGCGTCACCTGGCCGGAAAGATATTGGCGCCGCTGGGGCGAGGTCCTCGGCGATCTCGACCCGGCCACCGACGTCATCCTGGCCAGCGGCGACCCGATGTTCCACGGCATCGGCACGACGCTGGTGCGCGAGCTCGGCGCCGATGCGATCGAGGTCTTCCCGGCGCCATCGTCGGCGTCCCTGGCATGCGCGCGCCTGGGTTGGGCGCTCGACCGCACGCCGGTGGTCTCGCTGGTCACCGGCCCCGCCGGAGCCGATGGGGCCGGCGCAGTCGTTCCCCTCGCCGACGCCGGCCGCCCGTTCCTCGTCCTGTGCCGCGACGCCGGCTCCGTCGCCCTCGTCGCCGATGCGCTGTCCGACCGCCCGGACACCATCCTCACCGCGCTGACCAACGTCGGCGGCGGCGAGACCGGCCCCTGCCCGGAAAGCGTCGCACGGGGGACCGTCGCAAAGCCCCCGCAGCCGGCCGGCAACCTGACCATCCTCGCCGTCGAACCGGCCGGGCCAGCCCGCGGCTGGCTTCTGGACACCGCCTTCGACACCGACGGCCAGCTGACCAAAAGCCCCATCCGCGAGCTCACCGTCGCCGCGCTCGGCCCGCGCCCCGGCGCGCTGTTGTGGGACGTCGGCGGCGGCACCGGCTCCATCGCCATCGAATGGGCCCGCCACGGCGGCCGCGCGATCTGCATCGAGCGCGACGCCGCCCGCGCCGGGCGCATCCGCGACAACGCCGCCGCCTTGTCCGGCGGGGTGCGGGTCGTCCACGGCTCTGCGCCGCAGGTCCTGGGCTCGCTTGACGACGACACTGCCCAGGCTCCCGCCCCCACCCAAGCCCCCGACGCCATCTTCATCGGCGGCGGCCTCACCGCCGAGGGCATGATCGACGCCTGCGTCGCCGCGCTCGCGCCGGGCGGGCGGCTGGTGGCCAACACCGTCACCCTCGAATCGGAGGCGGTGCTGTGGGCCGCGCGGGCGCGCTTCGGCGGCGAGGTCCACCGGATCGGCGTCGAGCGCGCCGGTAAGGTTGGGTCGTTCACGGCGTGGCGGCCGGCGTTGCCGGTGGTCCAATGGGTTGTGGATGGGCCGTCGCAAAGCAAGGCCGAAGGCCGACCAGAAGCCCAAGCAGAAGCAGAATCCGCCCGGACGGGCGCGGAAGGGGAGCAGCACCAGTGACCGTGTACTTCATCGGGGCGGGGCCGGGCGCGGCCGATCTGCTGACGCTGCGCGCCGACCGCCTGATCAGGTCCTGCCCGGTGTGCCTCTACGCCGGGTCGATCGTGCCGCCGGAGGTGCTGGAAAACTGCCCCGCCGACGCCGAGGTGATCAACACCGCGCGGATGCCGCTGGAGGACATCGTCGAGGTGATCGCCCGGGCCCACGCCGAGGGCAAGGACGTCGCCCGCCTGCAATCCGGCGACCCGTCCGTGTGGTCGGCGCTGGCCGAGCAGGCGCGACGGCTGACGGCGGCGGGCATCGACTACGAGATCGTGCCCGGCGTGGCGTCGTTTTCCGCCGTCGCCGCGGCGCTGGGCCACGAGTTGACGGTGCCGACGGTGGGGCAGTCGGTGATCCTCACCCGCGTCTCCGGCCGCGCGTCGGCGATGCCGGAGGGCGAGACCCTGGACAACTTCGGGCGCACCGGCGCGACGCTGTGCATCCACCTGGCCGCCCACGACATCGACCGCGTCGTCGCCGAGCTCGAGCCGAACTACGGCGCCGACTGCCCCGTGGCCGTGGTGGCGTTCGCCTCGCGGCCGGAGGAGACCATCCTGCGCGGCACGCTCGGCGACATCGCGGCGCAGGTCAAGGGCGCGGGCGTGACGCGGACGGCGGTCATCGTCGTCGGGCGCGTGCTCGGCGCCGAGGGCTTCCCGGACAGCTACCTTTACTCCGACGGCCGCCCCCGCGACGACGAGGGGAGGACCCTGACGTGCGCGCACTGATCCTCGGCGGCACCGGCGAAGCCCGGGCACTGGCCGCGCGCCTCGTCGACGCCGGCTGGCACGTCACGTCGTCGCTGGCCGGGCGGGTGGCCGAGCCGAAGCTGCCCGTCGGCCACGTGCGCATCGGGGGTTTCGGCGGGCCCGCGGGTCTGACCAAGTGGTTGCTTGCCGACGCCACCGAAGTCATCATCGACGCCACCCACCCCTTTGCCGAACGCATCAGCGCGTCGGCCGCCGAAGCCGCCCGCGCCACCGGCCTGCCGCTGGTCGCCCTGCACCGGCCACCGTGGGAGAAGGAGCGTGGCGACGCCTGGCTGGAGGTGCCCGACATGGCCGCGGCCGCGGAGCTTGCGCGCACCCGGTTCGCCGCGCCGTTCTTGACCATCGGCCGCCAGCAGTTGTCGGCGTTTGCCGCCGATGACCAGGGGCGGTACCTGATCCGCTGCGTCGAGCAGCCGACGGGACCGCTGCCGCGCAACCGCAAGGTGCTGCTCAACCGCGGCCCCTTCGACGTCGCCGGCGAGCGCAAGCTCATGCGCGACTACGCCGTGGACTGCCTGGTGACCAAGAATTCCGGCGGCGCCCAGACCTACGCCAAGATCGAGGCGGCCCGCGACCTGCGCAATCCGGTGATCATGGTCCAGCGCCCGGAGCTGCCCGGCAAGGGCATCGCCTACGTCGCCGACTCCGTCGACCGGGCGTTCACCGCGGTCACGCGCGGGCGGGTGTAGCTCCGCGGCGGTCGCGCCACGGCCGAGAGCAGCTGCGGGGCCGAGCCGCCGCGGCCGCGGCGCCGTCTGCTGCGCGAAGGTCGCTCCGCAGCCCAAGTCACCTGCGACGCCGAATTTGCGGGGCTGCATTTGCGCTACATTGTCGTCCGCGTCGAACCAGGCGTCGCGAAGTACTACCACCGCTTTGCAAAACCCCAGGTCGCGATTTTTGGGGCGCCGAAAATGTGCACTTTCCGACGCCGCCCGCGCCTTTCGGACCGCCCGGCGCCACACACACCGGACCGTCCCGCGCGGTTCCACACCGCCCGGAGCCGCCAGACGCCGTCGGCCTCCATCGCCGGCGGTCCGGATTGGCCTTAGTGTCGTATGGTCAACGCTCCCACATCGACCACCCGAAAACCGCAGGTGGTCAAACCTGCTACTCGGGAGCGTTGACCATTTGGCACTACGCAGCTGGCAGGGGGCGGCGGCGGGTCCGCCAAGAGCTGGCCAAAGCGTCGCAAAGTACTACCACCGCTTTGCAAAACCCCAGGTCGCGATTTTCGGGCCGCCGAAAATGTGCACTTTCTGACGCCGCCCCGCGCCTTTCGGACCGCCCGGCGCCGCATGCGCCGCCCAACACCGCGGAGCGCAGCCCTCGGCGCCTAGAAAAGCTCCGGGCGCAGGTGAGTCAGATCGGGGATGACGTCGTAGCCGGCCAGCTGCTCCGGTGCGTGCGACGTGGCCACGGCGATGACCCTGCACCCTGCGCGCGTTCCGGCTTCGAGGCCGGCGGGAGCGTCCTCGATGACCAGGCAATCCGACGGTTCGGCGCCGAGTTGCTCCGCCGCGAGCAGATAGCCCGCGGGGTCGGGTTTGCCGGCCTCGACGTCCTCGGCGGTGACCATCACGTCGGGCACGGGCAGGCCGGCGGCGGTGAGGCGGGCGCTCATCAACTCCCGCGCCCCGGACGTCACGGCCGCCCATCGGTCGCGGGGCAGCGATGCGAGCAATTCCGCGGCACCGGGCAGGGCGACGACGGAGTCGAGGTCGCCCATCTCGAGCTCGGACATGCGCAGGTAGGCGGGCCGGACGAGGTCGGGGGCGAGCAAATCGGCCAGGGTGTCCTCGGTGCGCCGCCCGTGGCTGACCGCGAGGATCTCGTCGCCGTCGAAGCCGTTCTCGGTCGCCCACGTCCGCCACGAACGCTCGACTGCGGGGGTCGAGTCGACGAGGGTGCCGTCGATGTCGAAGAGCCAGTACGTCATGGGCCCGACGCTACCGTCGGCTACCTGTCCCCGCCGAGCGCCCCGGTCCCGGCGAACCCGCCTCCGCCGTAGTGGCGGGCGGTGTACACGCGGACGCCATCCACGCCGTCGTAAGCCTTGGTGGACGACGCACCGACGATGAGCATGGTGCGCATGTCCACGACCTCCGGGTCGAGCTCGGCGACGGTGGTGACGGTGACCTTCTCCTCCGGCGCACCCACCGCACGCGCGACGATGACGGGCGTCTGCGGCTCGCGGTACTCGGCGACGAGGTCGCGCAGCGCCACGACCTGGGCGCGCCGCGACTTCGACGCCGGGTTGTACACCGCAAAGGCCATGTCCGCGCCGAGTACGGCACGCAGTCGCTTTTCGACGGTCGCCCACGGCTTCAGGCGATCCGACAGCGACAACATGGCGAAATCATGGCCCAGCGGGGCGCCGACGCGGCTCGCTACCGCCTGGGCGGCGGTCATGCCGGGCACGATGCGCACGGGCACGTCGCGCCAGTTGTCGTCGTCGGCGGTTTCCAGCACGGCGGCGGCCATGGCGAACACCCCTGCGTCGCCGGAGCTGACGACGGCCACTCGGGCGCCGTTCTTGGCCAGGTCCAGCGCCATCGCGGCGCGCTCGCCCTCGACGCGGTTGTCGGACATGTGCTTGGTCCGCCCCGGGTGCTCGGGCACGCGGGCGACGTAGGTGGAGTAGCCGACGACGTCGGTGGCGCGATCGAGTTCGGCGGCCGCCTCCGGCGTCAGCCACCGGTCGGGGCCGGGGCCCAGGCCAATGACGACGACCTCGCCCATGCCGGTGCCGCGGCCCGCATCCACGTCGACGGAGGCCAGGGTGGAAGCAGGGGAGGAGCCGGCCGAAGCTTCGGCGATGGCGCCCGCACCTGCACCGATGCGGGAGGCGACGCGGACGCCGGTGTCGGGGCCGTCGGCAAGCAAAGTTCCGACGACCACCACCGCGAAGTAGGGCACGTCCGCGGGGTCGACGTCGGCGAGGGCGGCGGTCCAGCCGTCGCCCATCGTGGCGCGGGCGACGACGCGGGCGCGGTCGAGCATCCCGGTCTCGCGGAGGATGTCGCGGACCTCGTCGACGTGGCCGCCGAGCTTCATGATCACCAGGCAATCCGCCGCCCGCGCCGCCGCCGCCAACCGGTCGCGGCCGGCGGTGGCGGGCAGGATCGACAGGATGTCGGTGCCCTCGGCCAGCGGATGCGCCAACTCGCACGACGCGGCGGTGACGCTGGGCACGCCCGGGACGACGTGGGCCGGGAAATCAGGCTCCAGCGCGCGATGAAGGTGCTGGTAGGAGCTGTAGAGCATGGGATCGCCCAGCGAGAGCACCGCCACCGAACGCCCGGCGGACAGGTGCCCGGCCAGCCGCTGCGTCGCCTCGGCGTAGAAGGCGCCCATCGCCTCGGCGTAGCCGCCATCGTCGCCGCCGCCGCGGGTGACGGGGTAGACGAGGAGTTCCTCGGTGGCAGGGTGCGGGCGGGCGTCGAGAAGCTCCGAGGCGATGCGCCGGGCCGTCGAGCGCCCATGCGGGCCCGCGTGGAAGGCGACGACGTCGGCGGCCGCGATGATCTCCGCGCCACGGCGCGTGATCAAGCCCGGATCGCCGGGGCCCAGGCCCACGCCGTAGAGGTGGCCGGGTTCGACGGTGCGCTGGTTCCCGGGCCGGCTCACGGCAGGATCTCCCGCTTCGTGGCCAGCGCGTTGAGGGCCGCGCACGTGATGGCCGACCCGCCGCGGCGACCGGTGACGGTGATGTACTCCAGGCCCGGGATCTGCGGTGCGACGTCGATGGTCGCCTGCTTCGACTCGGCCGCGCCGACGAATCCGACGGGGATGGCCAGGATCGCCGCGGGCATGGGCAACTCGCCGGCGCGCAGGCGATCGAGCAGGTGGTACAGGGCGGTCGGGGCGTTGCCGATGGCGACGACCGCGCCCTCGAGCTGCTCGCCCCACAGGTCGACGGCCGCCGCGGTGCGGGTGGTGCCCAGTTCCGCGGCCAGCGCCCGCGTGCGCTCGTCGTTGAGCGTGCAAATCACCTGGTTGTCCGCGGGCAGCCGCTTGCGCGTGATGCCCGAGGCGATCATGGTGACGTCGGTGAAAATCGGCTTGCCCGCCTCCAGCGCCGAACGGGCGGCGGCAACGGCACCGGGGGAGAAGACGATGTCACCGGCCAAATCCGTCTGGCCGGCGGCGTGGATCATGCGCACGGCGACGACTTCCTCCTCGGGCGAGAAACGCCCCAGGTCGGACTCTGCGCGGATGATGGAAAACGACTCCCGGTAGATCGCCGAGCCGTCGGTCACGTAGTCGAAGCCTGTCATGGGAACAGGTTAAGCCACGGCCGAACCCGAACACCGATCAGGCGCACCCGAGCAGGCCGCAGCACGCAGGCGGCCCTCGCACCCGAGCAGGCTGGGCCCCTAATCGACCGCCGTCACCTCGTACTCGCCGTCGCCGGTGGCCAGGTAGTCGACGTAGCCGCCCTTGGGCTTGCCGCAGCGACGCTCGCAGCCGGAGAAGTGCACGCGCCCCTCGGGCAGCCGGGCCTGGGCGATGGCGTGGGCGGCGTCGCCGCGGGTGTCGGCCAGCGACTTCGGGCAGCCGGGCCGGCCGGTGCACGCCGAGACGTTGAGCCACGTGGACTTGCGGTCGAAGATCAGCCCGTTGGGCGCCAGGACGCGCACGACCTGCTCGGCGATCTCCTCGTCGAGGTCGTGCAGGACCAGCGAGTACCAGGGCGTCACGTGGACCGGGACTCGAGTCTGTGCGATGGCGCGGGCCAGCCGAGCGGGCAGGATGCCGAAGCGCAGGCCCGCCGACAGGCTCACCAGGCCATCGGGCTGGTCGATCCACCCGATCTGCTCGGTGCCGGGATGGGCGAAGGCGAAGGACTCGGCGTCGGAGGCCTCGCCGATCTCCACGCCCATCGCCTCGGCGGCCATCTCGATCACGGCCCCGGCCAGGCCCGATTCCGCCACGCGCCACGCCTCGCCGCGCACCTCGGCCCACGCCCGCGTCGCCGACAGCAGCAGCGGCACCGCGCGCCCGCGAGGCACGGACACACCGCACGGCGCCCCGGCGACGACGAGCTCGAATTCGCCCCCGCCGAGCGCGACCAGGCCGAGGTCGGGGGATTCTCCGAGGACGTCCCCGCGGCCGTCGTCAAGCGCGAAAAGAGTGCGCCCCGGAAGCGCCGCCAGCGACTCGTCGGCGCACAGGGCGTCGTCGAAGGCGTGCACCATCTCGGAGACGTCGTCGAGCCCGCCGACGCGGCCGGACATGGGGGACTGCAGGATGTTGCGCACGCGGTCGTGCGCCGGGTGGGGGAGCATGCCGGCTTCCTCGGCGGCATCGGCGAAGCCGGACACGTCGCGGATGCCGCGGATCTGCACGTTGCCGCGGGAGGTGAAGTGGATGTCGCCATCGCCGAAGTTGTCGGCGAGGTCGGCGAGCACGGTAAAGCCCGGCGCGGGCAGGGAACCACCCGGGAATCGCAGGCGGCCGATCGCGCCGTCCGCGGCGACGTGCACGCGCCGGGCGCCCGGGCACCCGTCCGGGCGGTCGCGGTCGGGGCGGGGGGATTCGGGCTGGTTGGCGGGGGTGTCCATGCCCCGATCATACGTCGGGGCCGGGACCGCGAAGGGACTGCTTTGCGACGTCCCGGCGCACCCGGCGTGAATCGCGCACACCATTTTTGCCGGAAACGAACATCGGGAACTTACGAAACTGTAACCTCCGTCACAATGCTTCTCCCGCACGGCGGGTGACGCCCTCCCCGCACACGCACAACCGACCAGGAGTCGCTCATGATCCGCCTTCGCCGCACGGTCCTCGCACTCGGCACGTCCGCCGCCCTCGTCCTCGCCGCCGCTCCCGCCGCGCACGCGCTGGGCCCGTTCCCGGAGATCCCGGCGCGCGCCGCGGGCGCCGGCGCCCTCGTCGACCAGGGCCCCTTCGAGATCGCCGGCGGCAACGACGCCTGGAACGCCGACGCCCAACGGTTCAGTTACCGCTCCACCGACTCGCAGGGCCGGGCGACCGTCGACTCCGCCATCCGCGTCACCCCGCGCACGCCGTGGACCGGGCCGGGCCCGCGCCCGGTGGTGCTCATCGCGCCGGGCACGCAGGGGATGGGCGTCAAGTGCGATCCGTCGCAGGCCCCGGCCGCCGGCATCGGGTTCTTCGGCACCCCGCCGGACGCGTCGCTGTCCTACGAGGCGATCTTCATGAAGGACCACGTCGACCGCGGCGCCTCGGTGATCATGATCGACCACCACCGCAGCCTCGACGACGGCACGTCGCAGTACGTGGACAACATCGCCTCCGGCCAGTCGCTGCTCGACGCCGGCGTGGCCGCCCGCGAGCTCGGCGATGCCACCGACGCGCCGACCGCCATCTACGGCTACTCGCAGGGAGGCTCGGCGGCGGGTTGGGCCGCAGAGCACGAGATGACCTACGCCCCGGAGCTCAACATCGTCGCCGCCGCGGCCGGTGCGCCGCCGTCGGACCTCAACGCCGTGCTCGACTCCGTCGACGGCGGCCTGCTCATGGGCGTGCTGGCCTACGCGGCCAACGGCGTGCTCAGCAAGGACCCGGAGCTTCGCGACGAGATCTACAACGACATCCTCAACGACCGCGGCCGCCAGTGGCTCGACGCGAACAACGAGGCCTGCGTCGTGGGCACGATCCTCAACTCCGGTTTCACCGACACCCGGACGCTGACCGTCGACGGGTCCTCGCTCAAGGAGGTGCTGGCCCGCTTCCCGGAGATCACCGCCGAGCTCGAGCGGCAGAAGCTGGGCAAGGGCACGCCGGCGGTGCCCACGATGCTCTACAGCTCCGTCGGCGACGACGTCATCCCGATCGGCCAGGTCCGCGAGCTGCGCGACACCTGGCAGGCCAAGGGCGCGCCGCTGACCTACGTCGAGGACCAGACGCCGATGATCCCGGGCCAGATCGCCGTCGGCCACGGCCCGGCGCTGCTGGCCAACGTGGTCCAGGTCGTGGACTTCCTGTGGGAGCGCCTGGCCCCGGCGCACCCCGGTTCGCCGATCCCGGGCGTGCCCGGATCCCTGACCCCGCAGCTTCCCGAAGTCCCGGGCATGCCGGGCATGCCGGAGCTGCCGGGCTCGCCGTCGGCTCCCGGGGCTCCCGGCACTCCGGAAGCGCCCGCCGCGCCCGGTGCTCCCGCCGCCCCCGCGGCCCCGGCACAGGCTCTGCCCGCATTGCCGCAGCAGGCCACGATCCCGGGCCTGCCGCAGCTGCAGGGCTTCGGGCTGGGCTGATCCCGGGGCAGAGCCGGTACCGAGCCGGGCCGAGCCGGTTCGGGGTGCCCCGGCACCCCTGATCCGGCGGGCGGGGTAGGCTACCCGCGAAACGTTCAACCACCCGACTCGGGTGTGGGGAATCCGGTGAAATTCCGGGCGGTCGCGCCACTGTGAAAGTCAGACCCCCACGTTCGGGAAAGCTTGGCCACGGGGCGCGATGATCCCCGGGAAAGGCGCAGCCGCGATGATTCTGCTGCTCTCCACGTCCGACACCGATCTTCTGTCCGCCCGGGCCGCCGCGGCGAAGGGGGAGGGGGTCGAGTTCCGGTGGGCCAATCCCGCCCGGTTGCTTGACGACGACCTGCCGGCACTCCTCGACGGCACCGATATCGCGGTCATCCGCCTCCTCGGCGGGCGCAGGGCGTGGGAAGAGGGCATCGACCGGGTCATCGCGTCGGGCATTCCGACGGTGCTGGTCTCCGGCGAGCAGGCCCCCGACGCGGAGCTGACCGAGTACTCGACGGTGCCGGCCAACGTCGCCACCACCGCGCACGCTTATTTGGCCGAGGGCGGCGCGGGAAACCTGGGGCAGCTGCACAACTTCCTGTCGGACACGCTGCTGTTCACGGGCCTGGGCTTCGCCGAGCCGGAGCGGCTGCCGGCGTGGGGCCACCTCGAGCGGGATTGGGGCCCCGCCACCGACGCTGACGACCAGCGCGGCGCGGCCAATCCCGAATTCACTGCCGATGACGGGACCACCGATGCCACCAAGCCGGTCATCGGCGTGATCTACTACCGCGCCCAGCATCTGGCGGGCAACACCGCCTACGTCTCGGCGCTGTGCGGTGAAATCGAGGGTCGGGGGGCCGTCGCAAAGCCGATCTACGCGGCGTCGCTGCGCACCGCCGGCGACGACCTGCTCGCGGAGCTGGGCTCCTGCGACGCGCTGATCACCACCGTGCTCGCCGCCGGCGGCAACCGACCGGCGCTGGCGCAGGCCGGCGGCGACGACGGCACGTGGGACGTCGCCGCGCTGGCGGAGCTGGACATCCCCATCATCCAGGGGCTGGCGCTGACCTCGCCGCGCGAGGCATGGGAGAACAACGACGAGGGGCTCACCCCGCTCGACGTGGCCACCCAGGTCGCCGTGCCGGAATTCGACGGCCGCCTGATCTCGGTGCCGTTTTCCTTCAAGGAGATCGACGCCGACGACCTCATCGCCTACGTGCCCGACTACGAGCGCTGCGCCCGCCTGGCCGGCATCGCCGTGCGCCACGCGCGGCTGCGCCACCTGGCCAACGGCGACAAGAAGGTCGCGGTCATGCTGTCGGCGTACCCCACCAAGCACGCGCGGATCGGCAACGCCGTCGGCCTGGACACCCCAGCCTCGACGCTGAAGGTCCTCCACGCGCTGCACGAGGCCGGCTACGACCTCGGCGATGTTGCCGCGATCCCGGGATTCCGGGGCTACGCCGCCGCCGAGCGCGACGGTGACGCGGAGGCCCGCACCGCGGCGGCCGACGAGTTCATGCACGCCATCATCGACGCCGGCGGCCAGGACCCGGATTGGCTGACCGAGGAGGTCATGGAGGCCAACGAGCTGCGCCTGCCCGCCGCCACGTACCTGGAGCATTTCGAGACACTGCCCCTCGAGCTGCGCGAGTCCATGGTCGACCACTGGGGCGAGGCGCCCGGCTCGCTGTACGTCCACCCGACGTCGCGGGAGATCTACATCGCGGGCCTGCGCTTCGGCAAGGTCGTGGTCATGGTGCAGCCGCCCCGCGGTTTCGGCGACAACCCGGTGGGCATCTACCACGACCCCGATCTGCCGCCGACCCACCACTACCTGGCCTGCTACCACTGGCTGTCCCGCGCCGCCGAGGCCGGTGGCTTCGGCGCCGACGCCGTGGTCCACATGGGCAAGCACGGCAACATGGAGTGGCTGCCCGGCAAGACCGTCGGCCTGTCCGCCGAATGCGGCCCCGACCAGGCCATCGGCGAACTGCCGCTGATCTACCCCTTCCTGGTCAACGACCCCGGCGAGGGCACCCAGGCCAAGCGCCGCGCCCATGCCACGCTGGTCGACCACATGATCCCGCCGATGGCCCGCGCCGAGTCCTACGGCGACATCACGCGCCTGGAGCAGCTGCTCGACGAGCACCAGAACATCTCCGCCATGGACCCGGCGAAGCTGCCGGCCATCCGCCAGGAGATCTGGACGCTGATCTCGGCGGCGCAAATGGACCGCGACCTCGGCTGGGAGGAGCGGCCCGACGAGGACGTCTTCGACGACATGCTCATGCACGTCGACGGCTGGCTGTGCGAGATCAAGGACGCCGCCATCCGCGGTGGCCTGCACATCCTCGGCCGCGCGCCGTCGGGGGAGGACCTCTCCGGCACGGTGGCCACGATGCTGCGCGCCCGCCAGCTGTGGGGCGGCGAGTTCACGCTGCCGGGCCTGCGCGAGTCGCTGGGCCTGGCCGAGGACGGCTCCGACGACCGCGCCGACGTCGACCGCATCGACGGCATTGCCGCATCCCTGGTCACCGCCCTCATCGAGGACCCGTCCGTCGACCTCGGCCACCTTGCCGACGACGTCATCGGCGCCAATGGGCTGGATTCCTCGGCGGCGGGGACCGTCGTCAAGCTTCTGGAGTTCACCCGCGACGAGATCCTGCCGCGCCTGGCGCAGACCAGCGGCGAGATCCCGCGGATCCTGCATGCCCTGGGCGGCGGCTTCATTCCGGCGGGCCCGTCCGGTTCGCCGCTGCGCGGCCTGGTCAACGTGCTGCCGACCGGGCGCAATTTCTACTCGGTCGACCCGAAGGCGATCCCGTCGCGGCTGGCGTGGGAGACCGGCGAGCGGCTGGCCGATGGCGTCATCGAGCGGTTCCGCGCCGACCACGGCGGCGAGTTCCCCAAGTCCGTCGGACTGTCGGTGTGGGGCACGTCGGCGATGCGCACGTCGGGCGACGACATCGCCGAGGTGCTCGCGCTCATCGGCGTGCGGCCCGTGTGGGACGAGGCGTCGCGGCGCATCACCGGCCTCGAGGTCATCCCCGCCGCCGAGCTGGGACGCCCGCGCATCGACGTCACCGTGCGCATCTCGGGATTCTTCCGCGATGCATTCCCGCACGTCATCGACTTGCTTGACGACGCCATCGCCCTCGCCGCCGGCCTCGACGAGCCGGAGGACGTGAACTACGTCCGGGCGCACGCGCTGGCCGATGCCGCGCAGGAGGCGGAAGGCGGCGCTGCCGACGAAGCAGCCGACGCTGCCGACACGGCCGAGCTGCGGCCGCGGCGGATCTTCGGCTCGAAGCCGGGCACGTATGGCGCGGGGCTGCTGCAGCTCATCGACTCGGGATCGTGGCGCGACGACGAGGACCTCGCCGCCGTGTACACCACCTGGGGCGGCTACGCGTACGGCCGCGGCGTCGATGGTGCGCCGGCCGCCGACGAGATGCGCACCGCGTACCGCCGCATCCAGGTCGCCGCGAAGAACGCCGACACCCGCGAGCACGACATCGCCGATTCGGACGACTACTTCCAGTTCCACGGCGGCATGGTCGCCACGGTGCGCGCGCTGACCGGCAAGGATCCGGAGGCCTACATCGGCGATTCGACCAGGCCGGATGCGGTGCGCACCCGCACGCTGCACGAGGAGACCCGCCGCGTCTTCCGCGCCCGCGTGGTCAACCCCCGCTGGATGTCGGCGATGCGCGCCCACGGCTACAAAGGCGCCTTCGAAATGGCCGCGACGGTGGATTACCTGTTCGGCTACGACGCCACCACCGGCGTCATGGACGACTGGATGTACGAGACGCTCACCGACGAGTACGTGGCCAACCCGGAAAACCGGGAGTTCTTCGACAAATCCAACCCGTGGGCGCTGCACGACATTTCGGAGCGGCTGCTCGAGGCCGCCGACCGCGAAATGTGGGAGAGCCCCAACGACGAGCGGCTGGAGCTGCTGCGCCGGACGTTCCTGGAAACGGAAGGCGACCTCGAAGACAGGTAGCCGCCGGCATCAGCTGCCCGCGCGTCGGCGGCGCTCCGTCTCCTCCAATCGTGTCTCCCCTCGGTCAGGGTTTTCCGGGTTCGCCCGGCAAATTGGGGCACGGTTGGAGGGGGCCGAACGCCGCCGACGCCGTCAGTTCCGGCCGTCCGCCCCTCGGCGTGAGGCCGACCAGCCGCCGTCTATCCGCGCATGGCGGTGATGTTGAACATCCAGCGGACGCCGAAGCGGTCGATGAGCATGCCGAACTTGCCGCCCCACGGCGCTTCCTCCAGCGGCTGGAGAATGGTCGCGCCGTCGGCGAGGGCGTCCCACCAGCCCGAGAGCTTCGGATCGTCGGCAGCGTCGGTGCCATCGGAGGACACCGCGATGTCGATGTTGCCGTTGCCCTTGAAACCGTCGCCCATCTCGTCGGGGGTGTCCGAGGCCATCAGGTGCAGGCCCGGGCCGACGAACAGGGACGAGTGCATGACCTGATCGGCGATGGCCTCGTCGGGGTGCCCGCTCTGGCCGAACGTCATGATGTCGGGGGAGGCCCCGAAGATCGTGCCGTAGGCGTTCATGGCCTCGGCGGCATTGCCGTGGAAGTGGATGTAGGGGGTGAATGCGGCGACCATGGTGGTTCCTTTCGCGTGGCGCCGGCCGTGGACGACCCCGGGACCGACCCAGGGCGAACCTGCGCGGCGCATGGTGATCCAGGACACATCCGTCCTGGTCGCGCCGAGTTTACGCCGAACGCGAACACCCGGCGAACGATGCGCCGGGCGGGGGCGTGCGCCGGTAGGCTGGCCCGCATGTCACGGGCCCTCTTTCTGCTGTATCTCATCGTCGAAATCGCCGCGTTCGTCGCGGTCGCCGCGTGGATCGGGGTCGGCTGGGCGCTGCTCGCGCTCGGCGGGTTGTTCCTGGTCGGCGTGGTCGCCGCGGCGTGGGAGATGCGCCGCCTGACGCAGCGCGCCATGGACGACGCGATCTCGGCGCAGCAGTCGATGGGCGGCGCGGGCGCGATGGGTCCGATGGGTTTCGGTGCCATGGGCTCCGAGGCCACCGGCCACGAGCACATCTCCGATCCCGCCGACGCCGAGAAGGAGGCCCGCAAGGCCCTGGCCTCGGCCGGCACGCTGATGGTGGATTCGGCGATGCTCATGGTCGGTTGCCTGCTGCTGGCCATCCCGGGTTTCGTCACCACGATCGTCGGCCTGCTGCTGATCCTCCCGCCGACGAAGTGGCTCATCCGCACCGCCGGCGGGGCGTCGCTGCGCTCGTGGTTCCAGCGCACGGGCTCGAAGAGCATGTTCGTGGTCCAGCAGTACGGGGTGAAGTACGACGATGGTTCGCAGGTCATCGATCACGACAATCCGACCTCGCCGCAGGACCCTTCCAATTGGCCCGGTCCCTCCGGTTCCCGCTTTACAGCGGACGATGCCTCCTCGCCCCGCCCCCTCGACCCGGGCACCGGCGAGCACATCACCTTCGACGTCCCCGACGATCTGTCCGGCCTCGATGACGGCAACGACGGCGGCACCGGCACCAACAACGGCCCCGACAACAACGGCAACGGCCCGGAGCGCAGGGGATGACCCGCATTTCCGGCCGCGGCCTGATCGCCCTCCGACTCGCCGCCGCGGCCCTCGGCGCCGCGTTCGTCGCCTGGTCGTTTCAGCCGCTGGGCCTGTGGTGGCTCGCCTGGCTCGGCGTGTCCATGCTCCTGGTCGCCCTCCTCGGCCGCCCCTCCTGGCGCGTGACGGTCGCCATGTCCGTCATCTCCGGCGCGACGACCGCTCTGATCGCGCTGCCGTGGATCTCCGAATTCGTCGGCGCCATGCCGTATGGGGCGCTGTCGGTGACGCTCGGCCTCATGCAGATCCCCGGCGTCGCGCTGGCCCGCTTCATCCTCGGCTCTGCGGCGGCCTGGCCCATCCGGGCCATCGGCGCCGCCGCAGCCCTCCTGGCCGGCGAGGCGCTGCTCGCGCGCTGGCCGTTCGGCGGCTTCCCGTGGTTGCGCGTCGGCTGGGGCCAGCTGGGTGGCCCGCTTGACGACGCCGCCGTCCTCGGTGGAGTGGCCCTCGTCGGATTCCTGGCGGTGGTGGCCTCTGCGGGGATCGCGTCGTTCGTCGTCAAGCAATGGGCCACCGGCGTGACGCTGATCCTCGTGCCCGTGGTCATCGGCCTGGTGGCGCAGCCGTCGACGGGGGAGGACCGGGACACCGTGCGCATTGCCGCCGTGCAGGGCAACGTGCCGCGCATGGGCATGGAGTTCAACGCCCAGCGGCGGGCGGTGCTGGAAAACCACGCCGACGCCACGCGCGAGCTCGCCGACCGTGTGCGCGAGGGCGACGAGCCGCGGCCCGACGTGGTCGTGTGGCCGGAAAACTCGTCCGACGTCAGCCCGTTCACCGATCCCGAGGCCGCCCGGATCATCGACGCCGCCGCGCGCGACATCGGCGCCCCGATCATCGTGGGCACGTTCACCTACGACGACGGCGTGCAAAACACCATGGTCCTGTGGGACCCGGAGACCGGGCCCGTCGACGGGCAGCGCCACGAGAAGATCTACCTGCAGCCCTTCGGCGAGACCATGCCGTTCCGCGATCTGCTGCGGCACATCACGCCGCTGGTCGACCGCGCCGGCGACATGACCGCCGGCACCGGCGACGGCGTCATCGAGGTCGGGGGAGCAGGGCCGGCGGGGATCGCCTCGGGCATCGCCATGGGCATCGCCACTTGCTACGAAGTCGTCTTCGACCCGGCGTTCCGCGACGCGGTGAACAACGGCGCAACGATTCTAGCCACGCCGACGAACAACGCCACCTTCGGCTACACCGACATGACCTACCAGCAGCTGGCCATGAGCCGGATGCGCGCCATCGAGTTCGACCGGGCCGTCGTCGTCGCCGCGACCAGTGGCGTCAGCGCCATCGTCGGCCCGGACGGCGGCGTGCACCAGGAGACGGAGATCTTCGAGCAGCGCGTGCTCACCGCCGACCTGCCTCTGCGCGATCATCTCACCCCGGCCGCCCGGTATGGTGGAGCGGTGGAGTGGGCCATCGTCGCCCTCGCCGCGTTCGCGCTGATCGCAGCCGTGCGCCGTGCCATGGGCGCGGCCGCAGCGGCGCGGGAGGCCGAGCACCAGCAGGATTCCCATAAGGAGCGATAGTGGCCAAGCCGAGTGACAGCACCCTCGTCATCATCCCGACGTTCAACGAGCGCGAGAACCTGCCCCTCGTCGTCGGGCGGCTGCGCGAGGCGCAGCCGGACGTGCACATCCTCGTCGTCGACGATTCCTCCCCGGACGGCACCGGCGACGTCGCCGACGAGCTGGCCGCCGAGGCCCCCGAGCAGATCCACGTCCTGCACCGCGAGGGCAAGGGCGGCCTGTGGGGCGCCTACCGCGCCGGTTTCGCGTGGGGCCTCGAACGCGACTACGCGGTCCTGTGCGAGATGGACGCCGATGGTTCGCACGCCCCCGAGCAGCTGCATTTGCTTCTCGACGCCGTCGACGACGGCGCGGACCTGGTCATCGGTTCGCGCTACGTGCCGGGCGGTTCGACGGTGAACTGGCCGGCGTCGCGCAAGATCCTGTCGCGCGGCGGCAACCTGTACATTTCCGCCCTGCTGGGTGCGGGGGTGCGCGACATCACCGCCGGGTACCGGGCGTTCCGCCGTGAGGTGCTGGAGACGCTGGACCTCGATGGCATCGGCAAGGAGGCCTACCTCTTCCAGACCGAGATCGGCTGGAAGACCGTTCAGGCAGGCTTCGACGTCCGCGAGGTGCCCATCACCTTCACCGAGCGCGTGTACGGCGAATCGAAGCTGTCGGGCAGCTTCGTCACCGATTCGCTCACGGCCGTGACCAAGTGGGGCCTGGGCTATCGCGCCGGCCAGATCCGCGACGTCGCGTCCGAGGTCAGCCGACTGGCCAAGCACTCGCTCAAGGGCCGGTCCTAGCCCGACCGGGTCCGGTGCCGGTCCGCGCCGAGCCCGCGCGGAGTTCGGTGCTCGCCCCGCGCCGCCCACCCGCTAACCCACCTCGAAAGCACTAACCCACCCGTTATAACGGGCTATTTTCGCGATTCGGGGTGGGTTTGCCGTGAAGGGGACAGTGGCCGGGCGGTCCTGGTCACTCGGAAGCCGTTCGCAACCGCAGGGGACATAACACCCATGTCCGCTAGGACGAGTGCCCCGGTACATTACTCGGCAAGTGCATCACGATCGAAACATGGGGCTCAAGTGACGTCATCAAATACTAAAGTGATGTGGATCAACGGCGCGTTTGGCGCCGGCAAGACGACGGTTGCACGGAAGATCGCGGATGCGCTTCCGAATTCGGTGATCGTCGACCCCGAGGACGTGGGCTCGACGCTGCGAGCTTCCCTGCAGGGTGTGGCGCCGCGGCGTGACTTTCAAGAGTGGGCGGCGTGGCGCCGAGTCACGGTTGAGCTCATACTCGCGATCTCGGCTGAAGTTCCGAATTCCATCATCATCGTTCCTCAGACGATCGCGGACCAGCGATACTGGACGGAAATCAGCAGCGGATTGACGTCGATGGTCGATCTGCTGCCCGTCTCGCTTGAGGTCAGCCACGACGTGCATCGTCGGCGAGTCGAGGCTGACCGTGACGAACCCGACGCACGCCGATGGCGGCTGCACCGTTTCCGCGACTTTGAAGGCGCCACGTGGATAGCCGATGAGTTCCACATCGTCGACAACGATTCGGACGCCATCGATGTCGCGGTGAGACACCTGACGAGGCTGGTTTCCGGCTGACGCGTCGAGCGTCCCATGAACGTGCTGCAGTCCGCTGGCGAGTCGAGACAGTTCGGCTCTAAAGCTCGCACAACGAAAAATCGACCCGGAAGGCCACATGGTCTTCCGGGTCAATCCGTCGTAAAGCTACTTGCCCTCGGCCTCCGCGGCCTCGGCTTCCTGCTGCTGCTTGAGCAGGCGCGCGGCGTTGCGGCGGCGCTTGCGAAGCAGGTCGACGCGCTCGTCGAGCAGCACGTCGAGCTCCTCGATGGAGCGGCGCTCGCGGAGCATGTCCCAGTGGGTGCGCGGCGGCTTGACCGGCTTGGCCTCGGTGCCCTCGCCCTCGATGAGCTTGCCCACCTGGCCGTTCTTGCACAGCCACTCGCCGGGGATCTCGGCGTCGTCGGCGAACGGGACCTCGAAGACGCCGTCTTCGGTCTGGTAACGGACCATGCGGCGGGGCGCGAGGTCGTGGTCGCGGTCGGTCTCGTAGGAGACGGCGCCCATGCGGCTGCCGCGAAGAACTCGATCTGCCATGGTGTGGCGACCCTACTTCCAATGATCGGGGACGTGAAACGCTGACCCTCGATTATAACGCCTGGGCACGGGCCGTGCCATAATCCGGGCGTGAGCCTCAACGACCCAGCCCATTGCGAATGGTGCGGCAGGGAGATCGCCCTGTCGCCGCGCGGCCGCCGCCGCAAGTACTGCGACCAGGCATGCCGCCAGCGGGCCTACGAGCACCGGCGGGCCGGCGCGGGGGCCGGCGGTGCGGCTGCGGGTGCGGGGGAGCAGGGGACCGGGATGTCCGACGAGCGCTTGTCGACGCTGCGCGACGGGCTTTTCGAGCTCCGCTGCGCCGCCGAAGACGTCGAAACGGCCGTCGGGGAGGGCGCCGACGCCGGGGACATCGCGGCGATGTGCCGGGAACTGGTGGTAAAGGCCCGCGAATTGGAGCATTTCCGCTGACCGGGCCGATGGGGCCCGCGGGAGGTCGAGGGGATACCATGGCGGGCATGAACTCGGGCATGAAGAAGTCGATCGTGACGCTCGTCGCGGTGGCGGTGGTCGCGTTGGCGATCGTCATCGTCGGACCCGTCGTGTACCGCGTGATCACGTCCGAGGGCGTGCGCACCGGCGGCGTGGACACCGCCAACATCGCGCCGGCCACCACGGACCGCAATGGCACGTGGGAGGTCGCCCGGTCCGGCGCCGGCTCGAGCACCTCGGTGGGCTACACGTTCAACGAGCTGCTGCCCGGCAGCAACCGCACGACGTCGGGGTCGACGCGCGAAGTCACCGGCACCTTCGAAATCGCCGATGACACGCTGCGGTCCGGCCGCATCGTCGTGGACATGGCCACGCTGACGTCCGACGACATGAAGCGCGACAACAACGTGCGCGACACCATCTTCACCGCCGACCAGTACCCGGAGGCCGCGTTCGAGGTCGCCGGGGACACCGACCTGTCGATGGTTCCCGACGATGGCTCGCCCGTCGACGTCGAGGTTCCGGGCCGCCTGACCATCCGCGGCGTGACCAACGACGTCACCGTGCCGCTGAAGGTGATGCGCAACGGCGAGCACGTGCTCATGTCCGGAACGCTCGTGTTCAACCGCCTGGACTACAACGTGCGCACGCCGGACTTCGTCGCCGCGTCGGTTGATGAGAACGGCGAGCTGAACCTGCGCATCGTGTTGCGCAAGGCCGAGGCCGAGTAGCACCTGCCCGAAACGTCCAGAAACGTCCGACATTACGTCACAGTGACGTTTTGCGGGGTACCTCCGGTATAGTCCCGGAACGGCCCGATGGGGCGGAATCGGCGCTTCACGGCCACGGAGCCCGATATGCGGCCCGCGAAGGCACCGCGACAACACGAAGCCACGAATCCACGACGACGAAAGAGAGACACCATGTACGAGAAGATGCTCCTGGCGCGCCGGGTGCGCATGGCGTTGCTCGTCGTCTTCGTTCTCTTCGTCGCATGGCAGCAGATGTGGATCCTCGTCGCCATCGGCATGGCATTGATGGCGCTGACCGTGTGGCAGACCAAGCGGCTGCGCGAGGAGATCGCCGTGCGCACCGCGGCGGAAAACGCCGGCATCCCGTACGGACCGGCGGCCAACGTCGCCGACGACGAGGGCGACGCACAGCGCGCCCGCTAGTCCCGCCGCGCTGCAATGTACCGAGGAGCGCACGAACGCGGAGAATGACGGAGGTTCAGGCCCAGCGCAATCACCGCTGGCAGGGCCCCTCTCGCCGGATGTCCGATAATATACATTATGACATTACGGACATGAGCCGCTCCCCGCTGGCATACTTCACCCATGAACGCATCGACCCCCGCCGGTGAAGTCATCCGCTGCAACGACTCGACCATCCTGAGCTTCCGCCGCGAGCTCGGCCATCCCATCGACGACGTGTGGCGCACGCTCACCGATCCCGCCCGCACCGCCGGATGGATCGGACCGTGGTCGGGCGATCCCGCCTCCGGGACGATCGATCTGGTCATGTCGGCCGAGGGCGACGGACCGCCGCAGAACGTCACCATCGTCGAATGCGACGAACCGTCGTCGCTCATCGTCGAAACGCCGGCGCCCGCCGGCGGTTGGCGCCTCGAAGTCCGACTGTGCGAAGGCAACGTCGATGCGTCGGATGAACCGTCGACCATCCCCCGCTTCACACAGCCCCTCGACGACCCCGCGTCGGCCGCGGACATCGGCCCGGGTTGGCATTACTACCTCGACCGTTTCGAAGCCGTCCTCGACGGGCGCGCCGTGGACATGGACTGGGACGCCGACTACTACCCCGCGCTCAAGGACACGTACTTCACCGAGTGATGCCCGCCCTCGCAGCCGACTGAAGGCTCCGGCCATCCAGGTCAGTCGGTAAGCGCTCAGGCGCTGAACGGTCAGACGTTGAGCGGTCAGGCATTGAAGCCGAACCGGAACTCCCCGTCCTCGGCATCCGCGTCGGCGGTGCCGGCGGCGGGATCGTCGATCTCGTTTTCGGCGAGCATCGCGGCGCGCTGTTCGGGCGGCAGGAAAAACACGGCCGACAGCCGGCGCACTGCCTCGGCCAGGCCCGCCCCACCGGCCTTCTCATCGACGGTGATGCTGCCGGATTTCTGCAGCTCACGGATGATTTCCAGGAACCTCCCCGGCAACGGTTCGCGATTGCCCACCACATGGCCCTCGAACTCCGGCTCGGGCCGCTCCGTCTTGAACGGTGCGTGATAGACCGCGCGCCGCAGCCGCGCCACGCCATCGTGGAACAGGTGCACGGCGACGCTGATCTCATCGGCGCCCATCGGCCCCTTCCCCCGCGGCGCAGTCATGATCATGATCACCGACCACGTCCGCTGCACCAGCACGTCGGCGGCCAGGCGCACGTCCGGATCCGGGTGGCCGAACACCAGGAACTGCACGCTCGGCTCGACGACCTGCCGCCAGTGCTTTTCCAGCGCGGCGGCGACCTCCTGCGAGTCGCGCCCCTCCCCCTCGAATCCACCATGTGCGACCAGGCGATACGCGTCGGGCCGCCACCAACGTTCGAGTTCGAGGATCGCCGCCACGGACTGGCCGTGCAGGCTCTTGACGAAGCTCCTGTACTCCATGTCCAGCTGCGGATCCGCCTGTGCATCCTTGTTCGCGTCCATACATGGATTCTACTGCGAAACTAGCCCCGCTTCCCGGCCCGGCTTGGCCGGTCGCCCATCGCCCGTGCTTTACGACGTCCGGTTCGCCGCCCAGCTTCTCCACCGGTCCCAGGCCATGCTGCCGAGGATGAACGCGAGGCACGTGATGCCGAACAACGGCGCGAGCACGGCGTAAGCGACCAGGCCGACGACCAATGCGGCCAGGCGCCAGTCGAGGGCGACGCCACGGGGCCGGACCGGCGGTGCGGCCAGCCGCGCCCCCGAGTCCCCCGAGGGCCGCCGCTGCCACCACATGCGGTAGCCGAACACGATCATGGCGATGATCGCGATGGCGATCGCACCGAGCACGATCTGGTTGGCGATGCCGAACAGCGTGCCCATGTGCAGCTGGATCAGCCAGGAGGTGGCCTGTGCGGCGAAGGGCCAGTCGTCGAAAAGCAATCGGTCGACGACCTCGCCGGACTGGCCGTTGACGGCCACCGCATCGTTGGCAAGGCGGAAGGCGGCCCTGTTCTCGACGCCCGACCAGGCCTGCCCGGCCTCCGCCGGAGGGGTGAGGGTGACCGGGCGCTCGAGCTCGCCGTCGACGGTCGCGGCGACGCGATCGACCTCCGTCGCGGGGTCCATGATCGCCGCGCCGAGCTCCGTGGACACCTTTGGCGTGCCCCAGTTGAGCGCCGTGCGCACCTGACCGATGTTCTCGCCGGCGACCAACGACCAGGTCAGGCCGGTGAAAGTGAGAAACACCATGCCCGCGACGACGGCCGTGCCGACCGCCCCGTGCAGCCGCATCGACCGCGCCCGGCCCGCGGCACCGCGAACCCGCAGCATGGAGGCGACGGTCGCCCCGGCCGTGCGGCGCGCGCGGTTGCGCTGCCACCACAGGATGACGCCGCCGACGGCGAGCACACCGAGCCACGACGCGGCGAGTTCGGAGTAGACGCGGCCGGGCTGGCCGAGCCAGGCGGTGCGGTGGCCCTCCGAAATCCACTGCCGCAGCGGCAATGCCGCGGAGCTGCCGTACTGGGTCATGTCGCCGGTGACCTCGCCGGAACGGGGGTCGACGAAGACGGCGCGCAGGGTGGACTCGGGCAGCGCGGGGTCGTCGAAAAGCACGCGGACCGTGGCGTCGGGGCCGTCGTCGAGGCGCACGCCCGCCAGCGCCAAATCGGGGTGCTCGCGCTGGGCGATGCCGACGATCTCGCTGACCGGCTTGGTCTCCCCTTCGCCCGTCGCCGTCATGGCGGAGCGATAGACGAGGGTTTCCGCCGTCGGCGCAAACGCGTAGGCCAGGCCCGTCACGGCGGCGATCATGATCAGCGGGGCGCACACGATGCCCGCGAAGAAGTGCAGCCGCAGCAGCATCCGTCGCACGCCGGCGCCGTTGCTGGTGCCGGTGCCGGCGTCGGCGGGAGCGTCCGAACGCGCCCCGGACGTACCGGCGGCGCGGCCCTCCCCTGCATTTCGTCCGCCCCTTGGAGATTCAGTCAAAGTCATGATCAGTAGTCGTATGCGGCGGCGCGTCGGTTCCCGCGGCAGCGAAAATCCTCCGATCCGCGTCCGCTGCTAGCCTCGTGCCATGAAGGATCGGAACGATGTCGCGCCCCGCCTCCTGGAGTTGGAGATCGCGCAGATCGACGCGTTCACCGACCGTGTTTTCGGCGGCAATCCGGCCGCGGTGGTGCACCTGTCGGAGTGGCCGTCGGACGCGACGCTGCAGGCCATCGCCGCGGAGAACAATCTGTCGGAGACGGCGTTCCTCGTCGGCCGCATCCCCGCCGATGCGCCGGCGCCGCCGTCGAACTCCCCCTCCCACCACCTGCGCTGGTTCACGCCGACCGTCGAGATCGAGCTGTGCGGCCACGCCACGTTGGCGTCTGCGGCGCACCTGTTCGCCTCCGCCGACGCCGGCTGCCAGGACTTCGGTGCGTGCGACGGAGACGATTCGCTTGACGACGATGCGAACGCCTCCCCCGATCGCCTCGATTTCTGGACGATGTCCGGGTGGCTCAGCGTGACCCGCACACGCGGGCATGACGGCGGCGGAGACCTGTTCACCCTGGACTTCCCCGCCGACGTGCCCGCGCCGATCGACGCCGACTCCCCCGCATTGTCCGCGGCGGCGAAGAACGACGTGGAGATGCCCGGCGACGCATCGAAGGGCGGGACCATGACCGCCGACCCCGTGGTCATGGCCGGGCGCCTGCGCACGTCGATCGCCGAGGCGCTGGGCATCGATGCCGCATCGATCATCGACATGGGGTCGGGGCGGACCATGCTGCTCGTCGTCGTGGACTCCCCCGATCTCATCCGCCCCCTGTCCCCCGACTTTGCGGCGATCGTCCGGATCGCGCCGCACGGAATCATCGTCACCGCCGACGCCACCGGGGACACGAACGGGCCGGACGCCGGCCACGACGTGGTCACGCGCTATTTCGCCCCCGGCATCGGCATCGACGAGGACCCCGTGACCGGATCCGCGCACTGCGTGCTCGGCCCGTACTGGTTCGGTCGCCTGCGCCGCGACCGGCTCACCGCCCACCAGGCATCCGCCCGCGGTGGCACGCTCCACCTCGCCGCCGATGACGAACGGATTAGAATCTCCGGCCATGCCGTGCGCTACATGTCGGGCACTATCCGCGTGCCGGTGCAATAAACGGGTTGCCGCGCCGGCCCGTCGCAAAGCAGGCGGCGCTGCGTTCGCCCACTGCGCCGCGTTCGCCCACGGCGAAACGCCCGCCCCCGATGGTGTGCACCCACGATGCAAACCTATAAAATCGGCCCATGCCATTCGAGCATCCCGAAACCCAGGTGGCCCCCGCGGAGTCCAACGACGACTCCGCCGCGGCCGAGCCCTCCCGAAGTCCCGATTCCGTCCCCGCGACGGAATCCCCGATCGGCGCCGCAGGGGGTGAGCGCCGATGATCTGGTCAGCACTGACCCTCCTGGTCGTCCTGCTGCTGCTCATCCTGGGCAACGCGCTGTTCGTGGCCGTCGAGTTCTCCTACCTCACCGTCAACCGCAATGACCTGCGGCGGCGGATCAAGAGCGGCGACAAGACGGCCGCGATCGTGGACAAGGCCCTGACCCGAACCTCGACGAACCTGTCCGGCGCGCAGCTGGGCATCACCGTCACCAGCCTCGTCGCCGGCTTCCTCACCGGCCCGTCCGTCGGCGTGCTCCTGCGCGAAGGCCTGGGCCTGACCGGCCTCGGCGACGGCGTGGTCACGGCGATCTCGACGACCGGCGCCTTCATCCTGGTGACGTTCACGCAGATGGTGTTCGGCGAACTCGTGCCCAAGAACTGGGCCATCGCCCAGCCGATGCGCGTCGCCGACCTGGTCGTGCGCCCGCAGAACGTGTTCATGTTCCTGTTCGGCTGGCTGGTGTGGATCCTCAACGGCTCCGCCAACCGCGTGCTGAAGTGGCTCGGGTTCACCCCCGAGGAGGAGCTCGCCTCCGCCCGCACCGCCGAGGAGCTCCTGGCCGTGGTGTCGCGCTCCGGCGACGAAGGCACCCTCGTCGGATCGACGGCCGAGCTGGTCGCCCGCTCCATCGAGTTCGGCGACCGCACCGCCGCCGACGTCATGACGCCGCGCCCCCGCGTGCGCTTCATCGAAGAGGAGACGGTGGCCGAGGCACTCGACGCCGTGGCCGAAACCGGCCACGCCCGCTTCCCCGTCTTCACCGACAACGTCGACGACATCACCGGCGTCATCCACTACAACCGGCTGCTGACCGTCCCCTACGGCGAGCGTGCCACCACCCCGGCGGCCGGCCTGGCCGAACCGGTCCACGTGGTGTCGGAGTCGATGACCCTCGATCCCCTCATGCGCGAATTGCGCGAGACGCCGACCCAGTTCGCGGTCGTCGTCGATGAATATGGCGGCACCGCGGGCATCGTCACCCTCGAGGACCTCGTGGAGGAGATCGTCGGCGAAATCGACGACGAGCAGGACGAGGAGTCCCGCGACCACCACCGCGTCGACGACTCGACCGTCCTCGTCTCCGGCCTGATGCGCCCCGACGAGCTCGGCGACCTGCTCGACCTCGACGTGCCGGAGGGCGAGGAGTCCGACACCATCGGCGGCCTGATCACCGAAAAGCTCGACCGCATGCCGCACGTCGGCGACGTCGTGCACCTCAAGGCCCTCGACCACGTCCACCGCGACGACGATGACCTGCCCACCGAAGCCGACGTCGAGCTGCGGGTGCAGAAGATGGCCCGCCGCCGCATCGGCCGCGTCCGCGTGAGCGTGGCCATGGCGCAGGAGGCCGTCGCCGCCGCCGAAGCCCGCGCCGACGAACGAAAGGATGACGACCGATGAGCACCTCCATGGCAATCGCCATCCTCGTGGCCATGCTGGCCCTCAACGCCTTCTTCGTCGCCGCGGAATTCGCCATGGTCTCGGCCCGCCGCGACCAGGTCGAGCCGATGGCCCTGGCCGGCAGGCCCGGCGCCAAGTACGCCCTGCGCGGCATCGAGGACGTCTCCGTCCAGCTCGCCGCCACGCAGCTGGGCATCACCGCGTGTTCGCTGATCATCGGCTCGGTCGGCGAGCCGGCCATCGCGCACCTGATGGAGGGACCGTTCCGCGAGTGGGGCGTGCCCGAGGGCCTGGTCCACCCGATCGCCCTGGTCATCGCGCTGCTGATCGTGACGTTCCTGCACATGGTCCTCGGCGAGATGGTGCCCAAGAACATCGCCATCGCCAAGCCGCCGGCCACCGCGTCCATCATCGCGCTGCCCCTGCATGTGTTCGTGCTGGTCATGCGCCCCTTCATCGCGCTGATGAACACCACCGCCAACTTCTTGGTCCGCAAGATGTTCAAGGCCACGCCGAAGGACGAGGTCGACTCGGCCTTCACCTCCGCACAGGTCCAGGACTTCGTCGCGGAGTCCGGGCGGCAGGGCTTGCTTGACGACGACGAGATCTCCCTCCTCCAGGGCGCCCTCACCTTCGAGCGGCTCACCGCATCCGACGTGATGCTCTCCCCCGACACGCTGGTCACGGTGTCGCGCGAGGTCACCCCGGCGGAGCTGGAGGCGCTGTGCGCCGACACGGGCTTCTCCCGCTACCCGGTGCTGGACGGCGGCGCGTGCGTGGGCTACGTCCACGTCAAGGACGCCATTCGCCTGCCCGCCGAGGTCCGTGACGAGCCGATGCCCGAGATGCTCATCCGCGAGCCCTCGCGCATCCGCTCCGACGAGAAGCTGCAGGTGGTCATGCGCGCCATGCAGCGCGACCAGACGCACTTCGCGCTGGTCGAGCAGGCCGAGGTCCTCGGCCCGGTCGAGCCGGGCAAGGCCGGTGCAGCCGGTGCAGCCGGCGGTACCAACAAGGCGGCCGGCACGTCGGCCGGGGCCACCATCGCCGGGGACGACCACTCCTACGCCGGCATCATCGCCTTCGAGGACGTCCTCGAGGAGCTGGTCGGCGAGGTCCGCGAGGCCACGGCCAAGTAGGCCGGGCGGCGGCCCCTCCACCGGCACGGAAAAACCGGCCCGCACATCGGATGATGTGCGGGCCGGTTCGTCGTCAAGCAACCCCCTGCCGAAGCGGGAGCTGCCCGGCTACACGGGGTCGGGAGCGCCGTCGGACGACTCTTCCTTCTGCTTGAGCAGCTGGTCCACGTGCGGGTCGCCCTTCTTCTTGCCCCAGTACAGCAGGCCCCAGGCCAGGGACGCCACGAACAGCACCGACATCGCCGCGAGCAGCGGATACGGGCCGAACTGGAAGATGATCGGCACCGACAGCGCCGTGATCAGGCCACCTCCGAAGAACGGCTCGAACACCAGCTGCTTGTAGCCGAAGGCCTCGAACGCCGGGGACTTGCCCTCCGGGTCGACGATGCGCATGAGGATCAGGCCAGTGGCCGTCACGCCCATCGACTGGCCGAAGTCGCCGATGCCACGCTCCAACCAGAACGACGGGATCGTGCGCGGGACCATCCACAGCAGCAGGAACACGTTGATCACGATGCCCGCCACGCACAGCAGCAGGAACGGAACCATGTTGTCCGCGATGGCCTGCAGCGAAATCGTCGCCAGGGCCGCCACGATGAGCAGGTCCAGCGCCAGACCCTGGATGCGCAGCATGATGCCCGAGTCGATGAGGTGGCCGTAGCCGATCTTGTTCAGGCCCAGCTGCAGGATGATGCCGCCGATCATGGCCAGCGGGAACAGCGGCACGTACGCCAGCAGCTCCACGGTGTCGGCCCACAGCATCTGCTCGATCCACTGGATGCCCTCCAGCAGGATCACGCCGATGAGGATGGCGATGGCCACGAACGCGACGTGCAGCGACAGCGGCTCGATCGACGACGGGCGCGACGTCAGGTTGCCTGCCGTGTACTGCTCGTCCTTGCGGAACAGGCCGCGCTGCTCCGCGATGGAGCGGTCCTTGACCTCGGTGACGACCTCGGTGCGGCCCGTGCGGATGGCCCAGTTGATCACGCCGACGCCGATGACGATGCCGCCGACCAGGCCGACGGTGGCCACCGCGATGGCCAGGTCGGCGCCCTCGGACCAGCCGAGGTCCTCGAACACGGGGATCATGCCGGCGGCGGTGCCGTGGCCGCCCTCGAAGCCGATTTCGATCAGCGCGCCGGCCATGGGCGTCATGCCGAACAGCGGCACCAGCACGGCGACCGCCAGCAGCAGGCCGACGACGTACTGGCCCGATGCGAACGCCACGCCGACGGCCAGCTGCGGCCCGGCAAGGTTGTACACGGACTTCGGCCCGGGCAGCTTCTGACCCAGGAACAGCGTGGCGAAGACCACCGAAATCAACAGGCCCGGCAGCGTCGACCACACGTCGAGCACCTGCTCGCCGAAGACGCCGCCCTTGTCCATGAATGCGCCGACGTCGCCGCCGATGGCACCGCCGAGCCGGCCCAGGACTTCGGGGCCTAGCAGCAGGGCGAGGAAACCGCCCATGATCGATGCGGGCAGGAACAGCTTCTGCGTCACCTTGATCCGGATTCGCATCACCTTGCCGATGAACAGCATCATCGCCAGCAGCAGCAGGGCGAATCCAACCATGTTCGCGGACATCCGCACCTCCTTTCGTCATGCGCCCCCGGGTCGCGGGCGACGCTGGTTCGTATTCTCCGTCACAGGTGACCTTAACCAGTCTCGGTTTCCATTAAGTAACGCCACGGCGGTTTCATCGCCGAATCTCAACCGATTGCTTTGCGACGGCCCGCCCACACCCCCTGCATCGGGCACGCGAAAACCCGCCCACCACGGTAAACGCGGTGGACGGGCTGCGGTGGAGCGGGAGGGGCCTACTTCAGGGCGGCCAGCGCCGAGTCGTAGTCCGGCTCCTCGGTGATCTCGTCGACGAGCTGGGTGTAGACGACCGTGCCGTCGGAATCGAGGACGACGACCGCGCGCGCCAGCAGACCCTCCAGCGGGCCGTCCTGCTGGACCACGCCGTAGGCCTCGCCGAAACCGTGGCGGAAATCGGAGGCGGCCGAGACGTTCTCGATGCCCTCCGCGCCGCAGAAACGGTCGAGAGCGAACGGAAGGTCGCGGGAGACGTTGACCACGACGGTCTCGCCGAGGTCGGCGGCGAGCTCGTTGAAGCGGCGCACGGAGGCGGCGCAGACGCCGGTGTCGACCGACGGGAAGATGTTGAGCACGAGGCGCTTGCCGACCAGGTCAGCGGAGTTGACGTCCGCGAGGTCGGTGCCCACGAGGGTGAAGGCGGGGGCCTTCTCGCCATCGGCGGGCAGGTTGCCGGACAGGTGGACGGGGTTTCCCTTGAACGCAGTGTTAGCCATGTCACCGTTTGTACCCGCGAATGCCGGATCATGCAGGCGCGCGCCCGGGGATCAGGCGATCGCGGAGGCCATCTCGACGATCCACACGGTCGCCGCCGCCCCGATGGCCACGGGCATCAGCGACATCCCCCGCCACGCCAGCACTACCGCCGCGGCGAGGCCCGCCGCCCCCGACCACCAGAATTCGGTGGCGTGGATGACCGCGGGCAGCGTCATCGCCGTGAGCACCGCATACGGCGTGAACTCGAGGAACGTGCGCAGCCGCCGATTGTGCAGCTCACCGCGCACGAGCAGCAGCGGCACCGCCCGGAGGGCGTAGGTCACCGCGAACATGACGGCCACCGCCAACCACGGCGCGATCATCGCCGCACCTCCGCGTCGCGGGTCTCGTCGCGGGTCTCGTCGCGGGTCGCGTCGCGGGTTTTGTCGCGCTGGTGTCCCCCGGGGTGCCCGTGGGTAGGGGCGGACGAGGGGCCGTCGTCACGCGAGATGCCCTGCGGGAACAGCCACGCCCCCGCGGCCGAGGCGATCACCGTGGCGACGATGATCCGCCAGCCCGCCTGCATGCCCGCCGTCGCCGGAACGTAGTAGATCAGCGCGCTGACCACGGCCGCGATGCCCGCCACGATGGCGATGGGGCGCGAACGCTTCAGCGCCGGGACGACGGTCGCGGTGAACATGGCGTAGAGCAGCACGCCCATCGGGCCCGCGGCAGAGGCCGGCAGCACCTCGCCCGCGACCGCGCCGGCGACGGTGCCGGACGTCCAGCCGACGATCGGCAACGCCATGAGGCCCGCCGCGTACCGCGCGCGGACGACCCGGTGGCCGAGCTCGACGGCGAAGATCTCGTCGGTGACGCCGTAGGCCACCACCAGGCGGCCGAGCGTCGACGTGGACGGGTCGAGGCGCTGCGACAACGACATGCTCATGAGCAGATACCGCAGGTTGACCAGCAGCGTCGTCAGCGCCAGCTCCAGAACCGTGCCGCCGGCGACCACCGCGACGCCCGCGAACTGGCCGGACGACGACAGGTTGGTCGCGGACATGACGGCCAGGCCGAGCGTCGGGAAGCCGATGGCCGCCGCCGCGAGCCCCAGGGCGATGGACACGGTGAAATATCCGAGGGCGATGGGGATGCCGTGGCGCAGGCCCGTCGCAAAGCCCGGTGCTGTGTCCGGGACTGCAGCCGTCGCGATGCCCGGTGCACTGTCCGGAACCGGGGCCGTCTCGATGCCCGGCGCACTATCCCGAATCGAGGCCGAGTCGCGGCCGTCCCCGTCCACCTTTTTCACGCCGGTCAGCATAGCCACCCGCGTATCATCGGCGGGGACGGGGCCGGGCGGCGGCACACGGAATCGACGCACATCCGGCCCCACACGCAACCACGCACGACGAACCATGCACGAGGAGCACACATGTCGCTGACCACCGCCATCGTCCACATCGACGTCGAGGCCGACCGGATCCCCGAGGCGGCGGAGGCCATCGTCAACATCGACGGCGTCACCGAGGTGTACTCCATCACCGGCGACTGGGACCTCATCGCGATGGTCCGCGTGGCCGACCACGAGAAGCTCGCCGCGATCATCCCCGGCGGCATCTCGAAGGTCGACGGCGTCATCCGCACCGAAACCCAGCTCGCGTTCCGCGCCTACTCCCGCCACGACCTCGAGGCGGCGTTCTCGCTCGGCCTGGACTGATGCTGGTCTGGACTGCCGCCGGTCGGCACCACTCCCCCTGGCCCCACCAAGGAGACTCCCATGACCTTCGCCAACGTCGGACTGCTGGGCGCGAAGCCCGGAAAGCGCGATGAGCTCATCGCCATCTTGACCAGGCCCAATCCCGACCTCGCCGACACCGGCTGTCTCTCCTATGAGGTCGGCGCCGCCGATGACGCCCCCGATACCGTGTTCGTCTCGGAACTGTGGGTGTCGGCGGAGGCGCACCAGGCATCGCTGCAGCTGGAATCCGTGCGCTCCGCCATCGCCGAGGCCATGCCGCTGCTGTCCGGGACCATGTCCGGCCATCAGTTCCACGTCAGCGGATCCCCGCTGCGCGGCGCCGGCGACACGGATACGCCCAGCGCCCCGTAGCGCGATTGGGTCTACTCGGGGGCCCACATCTTCAATTGCGCCCCGATCTGGCTCGTGAAGCCCGGTCAGATCGGGGCATTGTTGAATATGTCGCCGTCGTTCACCGCCGACGCCACACCCCGACTTCACCCGAGATCCCGCCGCCACACCCCGACTTCACCCGAAATCCCGCTGCCGAACCCCGACTTCGCCCAAGATCCCGCTGCCGAACCCCGACTTCACTGGACTGCCCCGCCAGATACGCACGTTCCGGCCAGAAACCTACGTTTGAACGTGAGTATCTGGCCGAAACGTAGGTATCTGCGGGGATCACAGCGCTCAGCTCCCGCCTCCACCCCAAATAGACGTCGGGTGGGCAGAAAGATGTTGCTGACCAGCTCTTTCTGCCCACTCGGCGTCTTTCTGGAAGCGGCCGCGGGGCTGCGGTGCCGCGCGGCCATCCCTCCGGTGTCCAGCGGCCCGCCCACTGCCACGCGGCCACGGGCCACGGACTATCCCACCGACTCGGCCCTCGGCGGTCTATCCCAGCGGCTCGGCGACGCCGGCCATGCCGCGGCCGGCGCGCAAACCGCTGAAGATGCAGCCGCCGAGGAACGTGCCCTCCAGCGCGTTGTTGCCGTGCATGCCGCCACCGCCGAATCCGGAAGCTTCGCCGGCGGCGAACAGCCCCTCGATCGCCTCGCCGTCGGGGCGCAGCACGCGGCCGTCGAGGTCGGTCTCGATGCCGCCGAGCGTCTTGCGCGTGAGCATCCGCAGGCGCACGGCGATCAGCGGGCCCTCGCCCGGATCAAGGATCGGCTTCGGCGGCACGGACCGCACGATTTTGTCGCCGAGGAACTTCCGCGCCACGTGCACGTAATTGACCTGGTAGTCCTTCGAGAACGCATTGGCCGTCTGCCGGTCGCGCGCCTCGATCTGCTGGCGCAGGTGCTCGACGTCGAGGACCGGCACGTCACCGGACCCGGGCTCGGGGGCGGACGGTGCGGGCGCCGGGTCGTCGTCAAGCGAAAAAGCTTGATCGGCGCCCTCCCCGACCTCCGCCTCCGGAACGCCCGCCACGCGGTTCATGCCCGCGACGAGCTCCTCGAGAGTGTCGGCGATGACCCAATCCTCGCCGTTGTCCATGAACTTGCGCACCGGCTCGGGGATGCCCAAGGTGACCTTGCCCACGAGCTTCTTCACCTCCTTGTCCGTCAGGTCCGGATTCTGCTCCGACCCGGAGAACAGGAACTCCTTGGCCACGATCGACCCGTTGAGCACGAACCACGAATAGCCGTGGCCGGTGGACAGGATGTGCTTCATCGTCGCCACGGTGTCCGCGCCCGGGATCAGCGGCGCCGGCAGGCGATTGCCCTCCGCGTCGAACCACAGCGACGACGGGCCGGGGATGATGCGGATGCCGTGATCGGGCCAGATCGGATCCCAATTGGCCATGCCCTCGGTGTAGTGCCACATGCGGTCGCGGTTGATCAGGTGGGCGCCGGCCTCCCCCGCGATGTCGATGCCGCGGCCGTCGACGTGGGCGGGCACGCCGACCACCATGTCGTCGGGCATCGCGCCGAGGCGGTCCTCGGGCCAGCAGCGGCGCACCGCCTCGAGGTTGCCGCCGACGCCGCCGGTCGAGATGAGCACGGCGCCGCCGCGAATCTCGAAGGTCTCGCCGGCCTCCTCCCGCGGGGAGGCGACGCCGCGCTCGAGGTCGTCGCACGGCACGAGGATGCGGCCGCGCACGCCCACGGCCCGACCGTCCTCCATGATGATCTCGTCGACGCGGTGGCGGTGGTGGAACTCCACGCGGCCCTCGTTGGCGGCGGCCCTGAGCGGCTCGGCGAAGACGCGGACGATCTCCGGGCCGGTGCCCCAGGTCAGGTGGAAGCGCGGCACGGAGTTGCCGTGGCCGTCGGCGGACCCGTCGCCTCGCTCGGCCCAGCCCACGACCGGCACGAACTTCACGCCGAGATTGCGCAGGTAGCTGCGCTTCTCGCCGGCGGCGAAGTCGAGGTAGGCCTCGGCCCACTTCCCCGGCCAGTGGTCCTCGGCACGGTCGAAGCCGGCGGAGCCGAACCAATCGGACTTGGCCAGCTCGCGGGAATCCTTCACCTTCAGGCGCCGCTGCTCCGGCGAGTCGATGAGGAAAATGCCGCCCAGCGACCAGAACGCCTGGCCGCCGATGTTGGCCTCGTTCTCCTGGTCGACGATGATGACCTTCCGGCCGGTGCGCTGCGCCTCGTACGCCGCGACGAGGCCGGCCAGGCCCGCGCCGACGACGATGAGCGGTTGCTGCGTGCTTTTCTCCGCGGTGGTGTCCATGTGCCGAGGTTATCCCGGTTTCCCGGGCACGGTCCGCTTTACGACGAAACTTGTTCGCCGCGCTTGTCTCCCCCATCTTCGCCGCACTACTGTTACCGGGTCGGCGAACCCGAGCAATCCGGCCGCACCGCATACGGCACACCCCGCCGCACCGGAGCCGCCGCGACGTCGCGCACGCAGATCCCACACGGATCGGCCGCGCCCACATATCTAGGACAACCGCACATGAACCACGGCGACCACGCCGCCGACGCCCCCGTCACCACGACCGCCACCGGAGCAGCTGCAGCCACTGGAGCTTCCGCAGCCTCCGACACCCACGCGGTCGCGGGCGTCACCGATCCGAAGCAGAAGCGCCGGATCATCTTCTCCTCCCTCGTCGGCACGACGATCGAGTTCTACGATTTCTACATCTACGCCACCGCCGCGGTGGCGGTGTTCCCCTTCCTCTTCTTCCCCGCCGCCGAAGATCCGACGATCGGCCTGCTCAGCTCGTTCGCGACGTTCGGCCTGGCTTTCGTGGCGCGCCCGCTGGGCTCGCTGCTGTTCGGCCACTTCGGCGACGTCATCGGCCGCAAGGCGACGCTGGTCGCCTCGCTGCTGACGATGGGCATCGCCACCTTCCTCATCGGCCTGCTGCCGACGTACGCGCAGGCGGGCATCGTCGCCCCGGCGCTGCTGGCCGTCATGCGCTTCTGCCAGGGCCTGGGCCTGGGCGGCGAGTGGTCCGGCGCCGCGCTGCTGGCCACCGAGACCGCCGAAGAGGGCAAGCGCGGCTGGGCCGCGATGTGGCCCCAGCTCGGCGCCCCGCTGGGCTTCCTGTTCGCCAATGGCCTGTTCCTGATCATCGTCACGGTGCTCGGCCACACCAACGGCGATACGCAGGGCCCGTTCATGGAGTGGGGCTGGCGCCTGCCGTTCCTGCTCAGCGCCGTCATGGTGATCCTGGGCCTGTGGATGCGCCTGAAGCTCGAGGAGACCCCGGTGTTCCAGCACGCGGTCGCCCGCGGCCAGAAGGTGCAGTCGCCGGCGAAGGAGGCGTTCCGCACGTCGTGGCGCCCGATGATCCTGGGCACCGCGATCATGATCTCGTGCTACACGCTGTTCTACCTGGTCACCACGTGGGTGCTGTCCTACGGCATCGGCCGCCGCGATCTGGGCCTGGGCCTGGGCATCCCCTACACGGAGTTCCTGGCCCTGCAGCTGATCTCGATCTTCGCGTTCATCGTCGCGGTGCCGCTGTCCGGCAAGCTCGGCGACGCCTTCGGCCGCCGCCGCCTGCTCACCGTCGTGTCGGTCGGCCTGATCATCTTCGGCCTGACCTTCAGCCTGTTCCTCGACCCGGCGACGGCGACGAAGAACTCGGTGCTGGTGTTCCTGACCATCGGCATGTTCCTCATGGGCCTGGTCTTCGGCCCGATGTCGGCGGTCCTGCCGGAGCTGTTCCCCACCAACGTGCGCTACACGGGGTCGGGCATCTCCTACAACGTGTCGTCGATCCTCGGTGCGGCCGTTGCGCCGTTCATAGCCACGGCCCTGGTCGCGGCCTTCGGCGTCTCCGCCGTGGGCATCTACCTGACGCTGGCGTCGGTGCTGTCGCTGGTGGCCATCCTGATCATGCGGGAGACCCGTCACATCGACCTGACCAGCCTCTAGCGCCGCTTGCGGGGCCTGCCCATCAGCTCGATCTGCGCCAGGTCGGTGCGGCCGGACGCGACCAGCGCCTGCTGCACCGCCAGGTGGAGGTCCCACAGCCTGCGGTAGACGCGGTCGTAGCCGAGCCCGGCTGCCTCGCGCGAGTGGACTGCGAACAGTTCCCGCCACAGTGCCAGCGTGCGCTCGTGGTGGCCGGGCAGGTGCGTCTCGGAGACGATCCGCAGCCCGGTGTCCCGGTCGACGATGCGCCGCAGCTCGTCCATGGACGGGTAATGCAGCGCCGGCCAGACGTAGGACCGCACGAGGTCCAGGGCGGAGCCGGCGGCGTCGTCGAAACGCTCCGTGGCCACGCACATCTGCACGACGATGGTGCCGCGGTCGGCCAGGACGCGTTCGGCGCCGCGCAGCCACCGGCGGATGCCGTCGGGGCCGAAGGTCTCCAACCGCTCGACGTTGAAGATCGCCTCGTAGTCCCCGTCGAAGTCCCGCGGCGACGGGATCACCCGGTCGGCCCGCAGGATGCGGACGGGGCCGGACAGCCCCGCGTCGTCGGCACGCTTTCCGACGACCTCGGCGTGATCGTCCGAAATGGCCAGCACGTCGGCCGAGGCGCCGCGATCGGCGGCGCGCAACGCCAGCTCACCGCCCGACGAGGGCCACTCGAGCACGCGATCCCCGGCACGGACGCGCGCCAAATCGAGCATGCGCTCCACCCGCCGCGCCTGCGCCTCCGGCAAATCGGCGCGGATGACGCCCTCCGGATCGGCCACGCGCGTGACGTCGACGCTCCACGTGCCCGGCACGCCGCCGCGGCCCGCGCCCGACGCCTGATTGGGGAACTCCTCCAGCGACGTCGTCCGGGCGCCCGACGCGAACAGCGCCGAACCACCAGTCAGCGACGGGCCCGCGAACAGCTCGATCAGCGACGCCGGCAGCTCCCCGCCCGGGCCCGTCGCGCGCGGCGTGGGCCGGCCACCGGAGAGCTTGCGCAGGCCCCTGCCGACGCGGCCCTCCGCACCGACGTCCAGGCCGGCGTCGAAAAGCGCCGCAAGGGTCCGGGGCAACGTGTCCGACTCCCACTCGCCCGCCAAATACGACTCGCCGAAACCGACCCAATCGGCCTCCGCGATGCGGCGGAACATGGCCTCCGGATCGCGGATGCCGATCGTCGCCGACCCCGGGCCGTCGATCTCCACCCCGAAGCGGTTGCAGGCGCGCCCGAAGGACTTCCGCGCCAGGTCGGCGCGCTTGGACAGCAGCGGGCCATCCGGCACCCGGGCAACCCCGGGCCAGCGCTCGGGGTCGACGGAGAAACGCTCGACGGGCATCGCTGCGTTCCTCCCCTCGTTTTCGGCCATGCGGGCCAGGCTACCGGTGGACGCCGCCAAATAGGCGGCGGCGCACCGCAACCACTATCATGGCCCGGTACCCCCAACCGATGTACGAATTTCGAGGAGTTTTTTCATGACCGAGACGCCCTACCGTCCTCGTACGGGACGACCGCACGTCGTCATCGTCGGTTCGGGTTTCGGTGGCCTCTTCGCCGCCCGGAAGCTCAAGGACGAAAACGTCGACGTCACCCTCATCGACCGTACGAACCACCACCTGTTCCAGCCGCTGCTGTACCAGGTGGCCACCGGCATCCTGTCGTCCGGCGAGATCGCGCCGCCGACGCGCCAGATCTTCGACGGCGACCAGAACATCCGCGTGGTCAAGGGCGAGGTCACCGACATCGACGTCGACGCGCAGACCGTGACCTCGAAGCTGGGCGACCGCGTCCAGGCGTGGGACTACGACTACCTGCTCGTCGCTGCCGGCGCGGGCCAGGGCTACTTCGGCAACGATCACTTCGCCAAGTACGCCCCGGGCATGAAGACCATCGACGATGCCCTGGAGATCCGGTCGCGCATCATCGCGTCCTTCGAGCACGCCGAGCTGGCCAACGACCCCGCCGAGCGCGAGCGCCTGCTCACCTTCGTCGTCGTCGGCGCCGGCCCGACCGGCGTGGAGCTGGCCGGCCAGCTCGCCGAGCTGTCCAACCGCACGCTCAAGTCGTCCTACCGCAGCTACAACCCGCACGCCGCGCGAGTCATCCTGCTCGACGGCGCACCGCAGGTGCTGCCGCCGTTCGGCAAGCGCCTGGGCCGCAACGCCCAGAAGCAGCTGGAGAAGCTCGGCGTGAGCGTCAAGCTCAACGCCATGGTCACCGACGTCAACGAGCACGGCGTGACGTACAAGAACGCCGAGGACGGCTCCGTGGAGACCATCCCGTCCTACTGCAAGATCTGGTCCGCCGGCGTGTCCGCGTCCCCGCTGGGCAAGATGATCGCCGACCAGTGCGGCATCGAGGTCGACCGCGCCGGCCGCGTGCCGGTCAACCCGGACCTGTCCGTCGGCGAGCACAAGAACGTCTTCGTCGTCGGCGACATGATGGCCCTCGACGGCCTGCCGGGCGTCGCGCAGGTGGCCATCCAGGGCGGCGAGTACGCCGCCGGCCTGATCACCTCCGAGACCGAGGGCGGCACCGTCGACGAGCAGCCCGAGCGTGCGCCGTTCGAGTACTTCGACAAGGGCTCCATGGCCACCGTCTCCCGCTTCGCCGCCGTGGTGAAGATGGGCAAGGTCGAGGTCACCGGCTTCCTGGGCTGGGTCCTGTGGCTGGCCGTGCACCTGATGTTCCTGGTCGGTTTCCGCAACCGCCTGGTCTCCGTGATCAGCTGGGGCCTCAACGTGCTCACCCGCGACCGCTACCAGCTGGTGTCCACCCGCCAGCAGATGTACGCGCGCACCGCCATCGACCGCCTCATCGAGCTGACCGGCGACGACACCGGCATCCGCGACAAGAAGGGCATCAGCGAGATCGAGCGCGGCGACAAGTAGCGCCCGATATGTACGATAGGCGTCCATGAGCGACTCCATTGGCACTCCCCGCCTCACGTTGAGGCGGGGTTTCGCCATTCTCCGTGACCATGTGCGCGAGTCCCGCGCCGCGCTCGTCGCGGTGGTCGTGCTGTCGATTGTCGGCGCCGTGGCATCGCTGGTCCAGCCGCTGCTGGTCAATGGCGTCATCGAGGCCGTCGGCGCCGGCTCCGCCCTGGGTCCGTTCATCGCCGGGCTCATCGGCGTGGTGCTGCTGTCCTCGGTGGTCGGGGCGGTGCAGCAGTACCTGCTCGGCCGCACGGCGGAGACGATGGTGCGATCGCTGCGCCACGCCCTGCTCGACCGCCTGCTGCGTCTGCCGGTCGCCGCCTACGGCCGCCACCGCACCGGCGACCTGGTCTCGCGCGTCGGCGCGGACACCGACTCGGTGCGCTCGGCGCTGACCGGCGGGATCATCGACGCCCTCGGCGGGGTGCTGGTCATCGTCGGTTCGGCGGCGGCCATGATCTGGCTGGATCCGCTGCTCTTCGCCGTCGCCCTGGGCGTGCTGGCCGCGGCGGTGGTCACCGTCGTCGGGGCGTCGGGGAAGATCCAGGAGCTGTCGCGCCGCGTGCGCGAGTCGACCGGCGCCATGTCCTCCGGAGTGGAGCGCGCGCTGTCGGCCATCGTCACGGTTCGCGCGGCCGGGGCGACGGACGCGGAGGCCACGGCGTTGAAGGCCGATGCCGACCGCGCGTGGCGGGCCTCGCTGCGCTCGGTGCGGCTGGAGGCGATCCTGTGGCCGATGAGCGGCCTGGCCGTCCAGGTCGCCTTCCTGGTCGTGCTCGGCCTCGGCGGCGCGCGCGTCGCGGCCGGCGAACTGTCGGTGGCTAACCTCGTGGCCTTCCTCATGTTCCTGTTCATGCTGATGATGCCCATCGGCCAGCTCTTCGGCGCCATCACGTCCGTGGCCGAGGCCCTCGGTGCCCTGGCCCGCATCGAGGAGGTCATGGGCGAAGCCACCGAGGACGCGGCCGACTCCCCCGCCGCCGGCGCCCGCCCCGACCTGTCCGGGTCCGCGCCCGCCGTCGAGTTCGACGGCGTCGAGTTCGCCCATGACGACGACTCCGCCTCAGCCGGGCCAGTGCTCGATGGCGTGACCTTCGCCGCCGACGCAGGCCGCACCACCGCGCTGGTGGGCCCGTCGGGAGCCGGCAAGTCGACGGTCCTCGCGCTCATCGAGCGCCTCCACGATCCCGACCGCGGCGTCGTCCGCGTCGGCGGCGCCGATGTCCGCGACCTCGATCGCACCGAGCTGCGCCGCCACATCGCCTACGTCGAGCAGTCGGTGCCCGCCCTCGCCGGCACCATCCGCTCGAATCTGACGCTGGGCCTCGCCGACGTTTCCGATGATGCCTGCCGCGACGCGCTGGCCTCGGTCAATCTCCTCGAGCGCATCGGCTCCCACGCCGACGGCCTCGACGCGACGGTCGGCGATCGCGGCATCGGCCTGTCCGGCGGCGAGCGCCAGCGCCTGGCCATCGCCCGGGCGCTGCTGGCGGATCGGCCGATCCTGCTTCTCGACGAGCCGACGGCCTCCCTCGATTCCCGCAACGAGCGGGCGCTGCAGGCGGCGATCGACACGGCGTCGCGCCGGCGTTCCGTGATCATCGTGGCCCATCGTCTGGCCACCGTCGCCGGCGCGGACCGCATCGTCGTCCTCGACGACGGCCGGGTACGCGCCACCGGCACCCACGCGGAGCTGATGGAAGCCTCCGCCCTGTACCGGGATTTGGCGCGGGACCAGCTGCTGGCGTGAGCGATCGGGGCGGATCGTGGGCGCCGTCGGGCCAGCTGAAGGAAATCGCCGCGGCGGCCTCCGGAACCCACATGCCCGTTTTCCCCGAACGTGACCGATCAGGCATCCCCGCAACCTGCGTTCGGGCATGGACGGGCGTATGGTGAGTGACGTAGTGCGGATCAACGCCTCGAAGGCCAGTCGCCCCGGTCCCGCCCACCACGCGGGCCGGTTCGATCCGGCCGATCGCCTCTCACCTGGGGCGGATGTTGAGCGGGGCGATCTGCCCGTCAGAAGACATCCGACGAGAGGCGGCCCCGGACCGGGGCCCGGAAAGGTGGCACGGGTGACCATTGCCGCGCCCAACGCACGCACGCAGGACGATGGATCGGCGATCGATCCGTGGGAGGGTTTCACCGGCGACCGGTGGCGGGAGGCCATCGACGTCCGCGACTTCATCCAGAACAACTACGCGCCTTACGACGGTGACGCGTCGTTCCTGTCCGGCCCCACCGACAAGACGCTGCGGGTGTGGGATCACCTGGAGAAGAACTACCTGTCCGTGGAGCGCGAGAAGCGCGTCTTCGACGTCGACGTGACCACGCCCGCCGACGTCGACGCGTTCGCGCCGGGCCACATTTCGGACGATGACGACGTCATCGTCGGCCTGCAGACCGACGTTCCGCTCAAGCGCGCGATGATGCCCAACGGCGGCTGGCGCATGGTGGAGACCGCGATCAAGGAGGCCGGCAAGGAGGTCGACCCCTCGGTCAAGGAGATCTTCACGAAGTACCGCAAGACGCACAACGAGGCCGTCTTCGACATCTACACCTCGCGCATCCGCGCGGCGCGCAAGTCGCACATCATCACCGGCCTGCCCGACGCCTACGGCCGCGGCCGCATCATCGGCGACTACCGCCGCGTCGCGCTCTACGGCGTCGACCACCTCATCGCGGAGAAGGAGGCGGCGAAGACCTCCGTCGCCGCCCAGGGGTTCTCCGAGCACTGGGCGCGCTACCGCGAGGAGCACGCCGAGCAGATCAAGGCGCTGAAGAAGCTCAAGGCGATGGCGCAGTCCTACGGCTTCGACATCTCCGGGCCCGCCGCCACGGCCAAGGAAGCCGTGCAGTGGACGTACTTCGGCTACCTGGCGTCGGTGAAGTCGCAGGACGGCGCCGCGATGTCCATCGGCCGCCTGTCCGCGTTCTTCGACCCCTACTTCGAGCGCGACCTGGCCGCCGGCCGCATCGACGAGACCGATGCGCAGGAGATCATGGACGCGCTGGTGATCAAGCTGCGCATCGTCCGCTTCCTGCGCACCATCGACTACGACCAGATCTTCTCGGGCGATCCCTACTGGGCCACCTGGTCCGACGCCGGGTTCTCCGACGATGGCCGCCACATGGTGACCAAGACGGCGTTCCGCCTGCTCCAGACCCTGCGCAACCTCGGCCCGGCGCCGGAGCCGAACATCACCGTGTTCTGGGATCCCGCGCTGCCCGCCGGGTACAAGGAATTCTGCTCGGCCATCTCCATCGAAACCTCGTCCATCCAATACGAGTCCGACGCGCAGATCCGCGATCGTTGGGGCGATGACGCGGCGATCGCCTGCTGTGTTTCCCCCATGACCGTCGGCAAGCAGATGCAGTTCTTCGGCGCGCGCGTCAATGCCGCGAAGGCCCTGCTCTACGCGCTCAACGGCGGACGCGACGAAGTCACCGGCACTCAGGTGGTCGACGGCTACGAGCCGATCACCGGCGACGGGCCGCTGGACTTCGACGAGGTCTGGGAGAAGTACGAGGGCATGCTGGACTGGGTGATCGGCACCTACGTCGAGGCGCTCAACATCATCCACTGGTGCCACGACAAGTACGCCTACGAGTCCATCGAGATGGCGCTGCACGACTCCGACATCATCCGCTCCATGGGCTGCGGCATCGCGGGCCTGTCGATCGTGGCGGACTCGCTGGCGGCCATCAAGTACGCGAAGGTCACGCCCGTGCGGGATGACACCGGGCTGATCGTCGACTACGTCACCGAAGGCGACTTCCCCGTCTACGGCAACGACGACGATGCCGCCGACGACATCGCCGCGACGATCGTGCACACCGTCATGGCGAAGATCAAGGAGATCCCGCTCTACCGCGACGCGATCCCGACCCAGTCGGTGCTGACCATCACGTCCAACGTGGTCTACGGCCGCGCGACCGGCAATTTCCCGTCCGGCCACCGCGCCGGCACCCCCTTCGCCCCGGGCGCCAACCCCGAAAACGGCATGGACACCCACGGCATGGTCGCCTCCATGCTGTCGGTGGGCAAGCTCGACTACGAGGACGCGCTCGACGGCATTTCGCTGACCAACACCATCACCCCGTCGGGCCTGGGCCGCACGAAGGACGAGCAGGTCGGCAACCTGGTCGGCATCCTCGACGCCGGCTTCATCATCGACGAGCAGTAGCAGAACCAACCAGAAGGAGACCCACCCCATGTCCTCCAAGACCTTCGACGAGCGCCTCGCCGACATGAAGTCGCAGCGCACCGCCAACAACGCCGGCTCCGGGCTGTACCACGCCAACATCAACGTGCTGGACAAGTCCACGCTCGAGGACGCGATGGCCAACCCGGACAAGTACCCGAACTTGACGGTGCGCGTGTCGGGCTACGCGGTGAACTTCGTCAAGCTCACCTCCGAGCAGCAGCGCGACGTCCTGGAGCGCACCTTCCACGAAAGCGCGTAGGCGTACGTGGCGGACGGACTCAACCGCGAAGTCACCGTCGACCGCTCCGACGGACCGCGCGTGCGCGGCGCCGCCCGGGGCCTCGGCGGCGTGCCCGGCACCGGCGATCTGGCCGGTGATCTTGCCGGTGTGCCCACCGGAGACCATGCCGGCGACCTCGGCGTCGCGGACGTCGCCGAGCACAATCGCCGCGCCCTGTTCAGCGCCCGCCGCACCGGTGACATCGGCCTCGTCCATTCCTGGGAGCTGGTCACCTCCGTCGACGGCCCCGGCACCCGCATGACGCTGTTCATGTCGGGCTGCCCCCTGCGCTGCAAGTACTGCCACAACCCGGACACGATGGAGTTGCGGGAGGGCACGCTGGAGCGTGTCGAGGACGTGATCAAGCGCGTGAAGCGCTACCGCACGATCTTCCGAGCCTCCGGTGGCGGCCTGACCATCTCCGGCGGCGAGCCGCTGTTCCAGTTGGCGTTCACCAAGCGCGTGCTGGCGGCGGCGAAGGAGGCGGGAATCCACACGGCCGTCGACACGTCGGGCAACCTCGGCCATCGCCTGTCCGACGACGACCTCGACCTCGTCGACCTGTTCCTCCTCGACGTGAAGTCGGGGCTGGCCGACACCTACGAGAAGGTCACCAGCCAGAAGCTCCGGCCGACGCTGGAGTTCGGCGAGCGCCTGGTCGCCCACGGCAAGATGATGTGGGTCCGCTTCGTGCTGGTGCCCGGCCTCACCGACGATCCGGACAACGTCGCGGCGACGGCCGACATCGTCGCGCGCTGGGCGGATTGCGTCGAGCGCGTCGAGGTCCTGCCCTTCCACAACATGGGCGCGGACAAGTGGGCGAATCTGGGCATGACCTACGAGCTCGCCGACGTCCGGCCGCCCACGCCGGAGTCACTGGAGCAGGTCCGGGACGTGTTCAGGTCCAGGGGCTTGACGACGTTCTAGCGTCGCCCGTCACTCCCCCGGATTCTGTCCTCCGGGCAGCACCGCCAACCGCAGATTCGTGCGCGACAGCAGCTTGCCGTCGGACTCGCGGGTGTGCCGGATCTCCCACACCTGGGAGGTCCGGCCGAGGTGCACCGGGCTCGCCGTGGAGATGAGCACATCGCCGGCGACGGCGGAGCGGTAGAAGTCCGTCGAGTTGTTCACGCCCACGACGGGGCGGTCGGCGCCCGCCGCGATGAACCCCGCGATGGATCCGCAGGACTCGCCGACGGTCGAGTAGACCCCACCGTTGGCCACGCCCCACGGCTGGAGGTGCTGAGGGCCGATCTCAAGGCGCATGCTCATCAGCCGAGGGCCGACGGCCACGTAGCTGGTGCCCAGGTACGCGTCGAGGCCGGCGGCCTCGATGTCGCCGTCGGTCAGCTCGTTCAGCTCCGCGATCTCGTCGTCGGTGAGCACCCGCTCGCCGGCGGCCTTGAGCAGCCTGCCGTACACGCCGAACTTCTCGGGGGACATGGGCATGGTCGGTACCTCTTTCCTGCGCCGTGAATGTTGCTCCGAGGCTACCGGCGGCCAGCGCAATCCGGTGCAACTATCGGCAACATCCGCCCGGACCGCTTTGCCGCGGGGGCGTTGCGCTTAAACTGTCGGGCATGGACAACGAGAAGCAGCTTGCACAGATCGGCGTCGTCGGCCTGGCCGTCATGGGCTCCAACATCGCCCGCAACTTCGCCCGCAACGGCCACACCGTCGCGGTCTACAACCGAAGCCCCGAGAAGACCCGCGCCCTGATCGCCGACCACGGCGACGAAGGCGCCTTCGTGCCCTCGGAGACCATCAAGGATTTCGTCGCCTCGCTGGAGCGCCCGCGCCGCGCCCTGATCATGGTGCAGGCCGGCCCCGCCACCGACGCGGTGATCGACCAGCTCGCCGATGCGATGGAGGAAGGCGACATCATCATCGACGGCGGCAACTCGCTGTACACCGACACCATCCGCCGCGAGAAGGCCATCCGCGCCCGCGGCCTGCACTACGTCGGCGCCGGCATCTCCGGCGGCGAGGAGGGCGCCCTCAACGGCCCGTCGATCATGCCGGGCGGCCCCGCCGAGTCCTACGAGTCCCTTGGCCCGCTGCTCGAGTCCGTGTCGGCGCACGTCGACGGCGTGCCGTGCTGCACCCACATCTCCACCGATGGCGCGGGGCACTTCGTCAAGATGGTCCACAACGGCATCGAGTACGCCGACATGCAGGTCATCGGCGAGGCGTACCAGCTGCTGCGCGACGCCGCGGGCCTGACCCCGGCCGAAATCGCCGAGATCTTCCGCGAGTGGAACACCGGCGACCTGGACTCCTACCTGGTCGAGATCACCGCCGAGGTGCTCTCGCAGGTCGACGCCGAGACCGGCAAGCCGCTGGTCGACGTCATCGTCGACGCCGCCGGCCAGAAGGGCACCGGACGCTGGACCGTCAAGGCCGCCCTCGACCTGGGCATCCCGGTCACCGGCATCGGCGAGGCCGTCTTCGCCCGCGCCCTGTCGTCGTCGCTGGACCAGCGCGCCGCCGCCCGCGACCTGCCCTCCGGCGAGGTCACCGGCCGCCCCGAGGACCGCGACGAGTTCGTGGAGAAGGTCCGCCGCGCCCTCTACGCCTCGAAGATCGTGGCCTACTCGCAGGGCTTCGACGAGATCAACGCCGGCGCGGCCGAGTACGGCTGGGACATCGACCGCGGCGCGCTGGCCACCATCTGGCGCGGTGGCTGCATCATCCGCGCCCGCTTCCTCAACCGCATCAAGGAGGCGTACGACCGCGATCCGGAGCTGCCGGCGCTGCTGGTCGACCCGTACTTCCGCGATCAGGTCTCCGAGTGCCTCGACGCGTGGCGCGACGTGGTGGTCACCGCCACCCGCATGGGCCTGCCCGCCCCGGTGTTCTCGTCGTCGCTGGCGTACTACGACGCCCTGCGCGCCGAGCGCCTGCCGGCCGCCCTGATCCAGGGCCAGCGCGATTTCTTCGGCGCGCACACCTACCGCCGCACGGACAAGGACGGGTCGTTCCACACCCTGTGGTCCGGCGATCGTTCCGAGGTGGAGGCGTAATCTCCCCCTCCGGCACCGGCGCCGCGGCATCCGACTCCGCGGCGTCCAATCCCGTGGCGACCAATACCGCGGCGCCCGATTTCGCCTCGCTCGGCGTGTCCGACGCGATCGTCCGCACGCTGCGGTCGATGCGCGTCACCGAGCCGACGCCGATCCAGACCGCCGTCCTGCGCGATGCGCTGGCCGGCCGCGACATCATGGGCCGCGCGCCGACGGGTTCCGGCAAGACGCTGGCCTTCGGCATCCCCCTGGTCCAGGCGCTGACGGGTTCGGCGTCGAAGCCGGGCCGCCCGCGTGGCCTGGTCATCGCGCCGACGCGCGAGCTGGCCGACCAGATCGCCGACGTCCTCGCCGATCTCGGGGCCGCGGCGGGCCTGCGCGTGCGGGCCTTCGTCGGCGGCGAGAACATCAACCGCCAGAAGCTCACGCTCGTCGCGCCAGTCGACGTCGCGGTGGTCACCCCGGGCCGCGCGCACGATCTGCGGCGCCAGGGACTGCTGTCGCTTGACGACGTCTCGGCCGCCGTCATCGACGAGGCCGACGAGCTCGCGGCGATGGGCTTTTTGCCCGACGTCCTCGGCCTGGTCCGGGCCACTCCGGCGCAGGCCACCCGCATGTTGTTCTCGGCGACGCTCGACGAGACCGCCGAGAATCTCATGGCCGGCCGGGCCCCCGCCCGCCACGAGGTCTCCGAGGCCGTGGTGTCGGTGGACACGATGAAGCACCTGGTCTTCCGGGTGCCGGACAACGACGCCGCCGATGCGGTCACCGCGTGGATCGCCGCCCGCGACGGCCGCGTGGTGCTCTTCGGCAACACCAAGCACCGGGTGACCGGCATGGCCGGGTATCTGGCCGGCCAGGGCATCCGCGTCGAGGCGCTGCACGGCGACCGCGGGCAGACCGCCCGCCGCAAGGCGCTGGCCGACTTCGCCTCCGGCGAGGTGCCCGTGCTGGTGGCCACCGACGTCGCCGCCCGCGGCATCGACGTCGACTCCCTCGACCTGGTCGTCCACGTCGACCCGCCCCCGGAGGCGGCGACGTACGTGCACCGCTCGGGCCGCACCGCGCGCGCCGGGGCCACCGGCACCGTGGTCACCATCGTCCGCGACCGGCAGGCCGACGCCGTCGCCGACATGCTGCGCGCCGCCGGCGTCAACCCCGACGTCATGGACGTCTCTCCCGGTTCGGCGGCGCTGAAGAAGTGGACCGGCGCCCGCAAGCCCCCCGGCCCCGCACGTGCGGGGCGCGACGACGCCGCCTCCGGGGACGCCCGCCGCTCCGGTGGTGCGCGCGGCTCGGGGCGGGGCGCGGGCCGTCGTCAAGCGAAAGGCGGAAGCGGTGCGCCGCGGCGGGGAAAGCCCGCGGCGTCGCGCCCGCACCGGCCGAAGAAGAAGCGCGGCAAAAAGTAGCGCCGGGCCAGCGGGCCGCCGGGCCCGCCGCGGAGTAGGATCTGTCCCTAATCATGGACATATTCCTCAACATCGTCGCGGTGCTCGGCTTCATCGCGCTGACGGCGGGCACCGGCCTGTTCGTCGCCTTCGAATTCGCGGTGACCGGGCTGGAGCGCTCCGCGATCGACAATGACGTGGCCAAGCGCGGCGACGGCCCCGCGCAATCGGTGCGCAAGGCCCACAACCGCCTGTCCTTCCACCTGTCCGGCGCGCAGTTGGGCATCACGCTGACCACGCTGGCCACCGGCTTCCTGGCCGAGCCCGTGCTGGCGCGCTACTTCACCCCGATGCTGAAATGGGTCGGGCTTTCCGAGTCGGCGACCGGCCCGACGGCGCTGGTCCTGGCGCTGATCGTGGCCACCGGGCTGTCGATGATCTACGGCGAGCTGGTGCCCAAGAACGTCGCCATCACCGAGCCGCTCGGCGTCGCGCGCGTCACCGCCCGGCCCGTGATGTGGTTCAACTGGGTGTTCTACCTGTTCATCCAGTCCATGAACCTCACCGCCAACTGGATGGTGCGCAAACTGGGCATCGAACCCGCCGACGAGCTGGCGTCGGCCCGCTCCCCGCAGGAGCTGGGGGCGCTGGTGAAGAACTCCGCCCAGCACGGCGTCCTGGACAAGTCGAAGGCGCAGATGCTGCAGAGCTCGCTGAAGTTCGGCGAGACCACCGCCGAGGACCTGATGACGCCCCGGTCGACCATCGTGTCCCTCGACGCCGACGATACGGTCCAGGATCTGCTGGCCACCGCCCTGGAATCGGGGCGCTCGCGCTTCCCCGTCACCGACGGCGACCTCGACGCGACCATCGGCGTCGTCCACGTCAAGGACGCCTTCACCGTGCCCGCCGCCCGTCGCACGACCACGCCGGTGTCCGCGCTGGCCCGGCAGGTGCCGGTGCTGCCGCAGTCGCTCGACGGCGACGCGGTGCTCGAGGCCGTGCGCTCGGCCGGCTCGCAGATCGCGCTGGTCGCCGACGAATACGGCGGGACGGCGGGCATCGTCACCATCGAGGACGTCGTCGAGGAGATCCTCGGCGAGGTCTACGACGAATACGACGACGCCGAGGCCGAGCAGGAGGTCCGCCGCGTCACGGAGGGCTGGGACTGCTCCGGCCTGCTGCGCGTCGACGACCTGCCGCACAAGGTCGGCTACTACGCGCCCGACGGCGACCACGAGACGCTCGGCGGCGTGATCATGCTGGCGCTCGGCCGCATCCCGGCCGAGGGCGACGTCGTGCTGCTGCCGGAGACCGACCGCGACCTCATGGACGAGTTCGAGTCGGGCCTGCCCGGCCGCTGGTACGCCCGCATCCTCGCGATGGACGGCCGCCGCGTCGACCGGGCCCTGCTGATCCCCATCACCAATGAGCGCGCGAAGGAGATGTTCGACCGATGAGCGACTGGTTCGGCATTTCCCTCACCGTCCTGCTGCTGGCGTTCAACGCCTTTTTCGTCGGGGCGGAGTTCGCGCTCATCGCCGCGCGCCGCGATCGCCTGGAGGCGTTGATCGCCCAGGGCAAGAAGCGGGCGAAGACGGTGCTGGGCGCCACCGAGCACCTGTCCATGATGCTCGCCGCGGCGCAGTTGGGCATCACCATCTGCTCGCTGCTGCTGGGCAAGGTGTCCGAGCCGGCGATCGCGCACCTCCTGGAGGAGCCCTTCGCCGCCGTCGGCGTGCCGGAGTCGCTGCTGCACCCGATCAGTTTCGCCATCGCGCTGCTGTTCGTGTCCATCCTGCACATCCTGCTCGGCGAGATGGTGCCCAAGAACATCGCGCTGGCCGGCCCGGAGACCATGGCCATGTGGCTGACCCCGGCGCACCTGGCGTTTTACCGGTTGACCAAGCCGCTGCTGCTGTTCTTCAACTGGGTCGCGCGCCACACGCTGGCGTGGTTCGGCATCACGCAGAAGGACGAGCTCGATTCGACGGTCAACACCGACGAGCTGGCGACGATGATCGCGGAGTCGCGGCAAGAGGGTTTGCTTGACGACGAAGAGCACTCCCGCCTCAACCGCGCCCTGTCGTCGGAGAACCGGTCGATCCGCGAGGTGCTCATCATCCCGGCGAAGATCCGCACGGTGCCCGAGTCGCCGACGGTCGGTGACCTGGAGCGGGCCGTGACGGAGACGGGATTCTCCCGCTTCCCCGTCGCCGCGGCCGACGGCGGCTACCGCGGCTACGTCCACGTCAAGGACGTCCTCGACCGCATGCTGGACGCGGCGTCGGGCCCGGAGACGCCCATCCCCGACGAGGAGATCCGCGAGCTCGCCGCCGTCGACGCAGACGGGGCGCTCGACCGGACCATGCGCGAGATGCGCCGCCGGTCGGCGCACATGGCCATGGCCGTCGACGATGGCGTGGCCGTGGGCATCGTGGCGCTGGAGGACCTCATCGAGGAGCACATCGGCGTCGTCCGCGACTGGACGCACGAGACCAACGAGGCCATCGCCGGCCGGCCGGCGAAGTCCACCGCGCAGGGCACCGCGGCGAAGGCCGCGCAGGTCAAGACCGCCGCCGTGCGCGCCGCGGCGAAGGCCGGGGCGAAGGCGCCCGCAAAGGCCCAGCCGACCAAGACCCAGCCGCCGAAGGCCCAGCCTCCGAAGAATGCGCCAATGAAGACCGTGCCCGCGAATAACCCGCCGAAGTCCGGCGGCGCCCACGGCGCATGACGGACAGCGACCACCGGGAGAAGTCCGCCGGCGAGACGATCCTGCCCCTCGACGAGTGGCTGGCCCGCGCCGAGGACCACGCCCGCCGCGCCGACGAGCTGTGCGCCGATCACCTCGACCGCCGCTCGCGCGGCCTCAAGCACCCGGTGTGGGACTTCCTCTTCGAGTACTACCCCGTCCGCCCCGGCACGCTGCGCCGGTGGTCGCCGGGCCTCGGCGTGGCATTGGCCGGCGCCTATGATCCCCGCGCCGCCGAGCACGTCTCCCACCTGCGCGACTTCTTCGTCGGAGCCGATGGCGTCGCCCGCCTCGACCGCGCCGCCCACGCCGGCCGCCGCGGCGAGGCCATCTCCTACATCGCCGACCTGCTGGCCGGCACGCTGGCCAACGACGCCCACTTCGACTGCTTCGGCCTCCACGAATGGGCGATGGTCTACCGGGCCGACGAGACCCGACACGCCGTGCCCCTGAGGTTGGGGCAAAGGGGGACGGACGAGGTCGTCGTCACGCATCGCGTCCGATGCACGCACTACGACGCCTACCGGTTCTTCACGCCCGACGCCGTGCCGCTCAACGACAACCGCCCGACCCGCGCCACGCAGCCCGCTTGCGAGCAGGCCGGCTGCCTCCACGCGAACATGGACCTGTACAAATGGGCGACCAAGCTCGGGCCGCTCGTGCCCGGTGAGCTGTGGCTCGACGCGTTCGAACTCGCCCGCGACGTGCGGCGGCTGGACATGGAAGCCTCGCCGTACGACCTCGCCGACCATGGTTTCGAGCCGGTGCGCATAGAAACGGCGGAGGGCAAGGCGGAGTACGTCGCCAGGCAACGGGCCCTGGCCGACGAAGCCGCGCCGATTCGCGCGGAGTTGCTCCGTTTGGCGAGGTCCTTTCAGGGTTAAAGTGGGCTGCGAACGCTCGACAGCAGTCACCCATCCATGAGGAGCTGAGCATCCGTGGGCAGGCATTCCGACGGCAAGCCGAACTACCGCGTGGCCAAGGCGCCGCTGATCCTGCTGCTGGTGGCGATTCTCGTCGGCGCGATGATCATCGCCTGGTTCGCACTGCGGGCCACCGAACGCGGCGAGGCCGAGGCCGGCGGCAACTGCACCAAGGGCGACCTGACGCTCGTGGTCGGCGCCGATCCCGCCGTCGCCGGCGCGGTGCGCGAGCAGGCCGCGAAGTGGGGCGACACCAACCCCGTCGTCCGCGATTATTGCGTCCGCCCGCAGGTCACCGTCGCCGGATCGCAGCAGGTCCTCGACCAAATCCGTGTGCATGGCGGCGATGGTGCTGGCGCGGATGGCGCTGGCGCGGAAGGTGCGGCCGGCGGCGGCGTGAAGCCGGTCCTTCCCGCAGTGTGGGTACCCGCCGATGATTACTTCGTCGATCGCGCGCGCGAGGCCGGCGTCGTCGGCGTCGATGGCGAGTCCGCGCGGTTCGCCCCCGAGCCCGTCGGGCTGACGGTGGCCTCGGACCGTGCCGCCGATGTCGAGGGCAAGATCTGGGAGGACATCGCGGGTGCCGATGCCGACCTCGTCGTCGCCACCCCGGGCGGCCCCGACGCCGTCGTGTCGTCGGTGGTCACCGCCCGGCTTGCGCCGAACTCGGGTGCGCCGGAGCTTCTCGACGCCTCCGAGCGGCGCCTGTCCGCCGGTGGCCGCCTCGCCTCCGAGGCGCTGCTCGGTCAGCTGGCGAAGGGAACGGCCGAAGGCTACGGAGCGGTCGGTGCCACGCAGGCGATGGTCGACAACGCCGCCAACGCAGGGGCCGAGGGCCTGAGCTTCATCTCCCCCGATGGCTCGCCGTCGTTGTCCGCGCCGATGATCGCCTTCACCTCCGGCGGACCGATCGACGAGAACTACGCGCGTGCCGCCGCCGAGTTCGTCGAGTTCGCCCGCGAGGACGGCGGAGTCGACGCCGACGCTCCCGACGAGGGCGCGGCATCCCCGCTCGACGGACTGGCCGGGGAGATCCTGCCCGAGATCGCCGCACGCGATACCGATCCGACCGCCGGCGCGGGGTTGCCCGGTGGTGCCGACGAGGATGCGGCCGGTGGTCCTGATGGTGGCGGAGACGGCGACGGCTCCGGCGACGCGCGCGGCGATGGTGCCGACGATCGCGGAGGCGCCGGCGATGACGCCGCGGCCACCGAGCCAGCGGGCTCCACTCTCCTGCTGCTCGACACGTCCGAGGGCATGGACCTCGGCGCCGTCCGCGGGGCATTGGGCCCGCTGCTCGATCGCGCAATCGACGGCGAGGGCCGACGAGTGGCGCTGTGGAACTATTCCTCCCCCATGTCGGAGGGCGTGACCAGCCCCGTTCGCCCGAACGTCCAATTCGGCGCGGGTGCGAAGGATCGTTCCGCCGCCATTCTCGGGCAGTTGGGCACGGGCGGTGAGCCGTGGCTGTGGCGGTCGGTGGGACCGGCCGTCGACTACGCCGCCGAGGCCTGGTCGCCGGGCGTGCCGAACCGGGTCGTGCTGGTCACGTCGGGTTCCGATGCCTCCAACGACGACGCCCGCGCCGCCGTCGAGCGCATCACCGCCGCCGCCACGACGGACCGGCCGGTGCGGGTCGACGTGGTCGTCGTCGGCACCGGCAATGGCAACGGCGATAACGCGAACGGCGACGCCGCCAACAGCGACGGTGCCAACCGCGACGACGCCACCTACGCCGAGCTGGAGAAGTTGGCCACGGCCACGGGCGGTTCGATCCGTTCCGCCGGCGCCAACCTGTCCGCCGCCCTGGTTCGCGCGATGGGCCTCTGACCCTCCGAGCCTCTGAGCCCCCTGAGCCTTCGAGGCCAGTCCAGGTACCTCGCCATCGCGCCCAACCCGTCTGAGGGCCCTGTGGCGCATCCGTCGATCGGCGCAGGTCAGCGCGCCGCAATCTCGGCAACATGATGGGGACTGCCCCATGAATTCAACTTCATCCCGTACGGCGCCCTGAATCGGCACACGCACGGGATGAAGTTGAAGAATCGGGCCCCGGAAAATTCAATCCCATCCCGTGCGTGTCCAACTTTTTCGTCGCCCACGGGATGAAATTGAATTCTCGGGCTCTCCGAGCACTGCGGCACCGGGCCACAGTCGTCATCGGACCCCCGGGCCACGGTTCTCATCGAAATCCGGACCGTCGCTCGCAACGGCCCCAGGCCACCGGCATCATCGGACCTTGGGCGGAAACGCGACAACGCCCCGCGGGGAGATGCGGGGCGTTGTGCAAAAGTGGGCGGGCTTTCACCCGATGCGGCGATGGCCGCGGTGTTACCCGATCCGGCGCTGGCCGCGGTGTTACCCGATGCGGCGCTGGCGGCGGGCGGCGAGCTCGTCGACGGGCGCTTCGACCGGGGTGCCGTCGACGCGCTCGGAGGGGAAGCTGGCAATGGAGCCGGCGAGCTCCTTCATGATGCCCGGCACCGCAATGCCGAACACGCCCTGCCCACCGTTGAGCAGGTCGATGACCTCCTCATTCGAACGGCACTGGTACACGGTGCGGCCGTCGGACACCAGCGTGATCGTCGCCAGGTCATCGACGCCGAGGTCGCGGAGCTTGTCCACGGCCAGGCGGATGTTCTGCAGCGAGATGCCGGTGTCGAGCAGGCCGCGCACGATCTTCAGCACGAGAATGTCGCGGAAGGAGTACAGGCGCTGCGAGCCGGAGCCGTGCGCGTTGCGGATCGTCGGCTCGACCAGGCCGGTGCGCGCCCAGTAGTCGAGCTGGCGGTAGGTGATGCCGGCGGCCTGGCAGGCGATGGGCACGCGGTAGCCCACTTCCTCGTCCGGGCCCATGTCGAACAGCGACTCCTGCACGCCCGCGTCGGTGGCGGCGTGCTCGGAGTCCTGGCGATCATCGCTGCGATCGTCGACCATGTTCGTGTTCTCCCCTGGTAGTTCCACTGTTGTCGTTCATCTTTCGCCAAGGGTAGGGCACTGTCAACAGCATTTCGGCAGACACGCCGCATGTCTAAACCTAAAGTTCAGGTTCAGAGTTTTGGAATTACAAAACTGCAGTTCAGCGGAGTGCTTCTCTCCTCGACTTGGCCTTTTCCGACTCAAGTCAAGGGTCAGGCTTCGGGGGTGATCGGGGGTGCCACACCCGCCACTCGAGTCACATCCAGTCACATGAGTAACGGGCCGAGCATCTCGCTCGGCCCGTTTCAGGCTGCTTTACGACGGCTCGCCGTCTCCCCGACCGCCCCGCTCGTCGGCTTCGCCCGACTCCCCCATGAAGTCGGCGGCATCGATCTCGTCGAGGAACCGGGCGAACTCCTCCACCGACTCCTCTTCCTCGTCGCCGCCGTCGGCGGGGTCGTCGAAAAGCGCACCCGCGGGCACCGACGTGGAGTCGAGGATCTCCCGCGCGAACAGAAGCGGGGCCTCCGCGATCTCGCACACGGCGATCGCGTCCGATACCCGGCAATCCACGCGGCCACCGTCGGACAGCACGAGCGCGGCGATGAACACGCCCTCGTGGAATCCGGTCACCTCGGCGCGCTCGATCGAATTGCCCGTCGACTCCGCCATCTCCACGATGACGTCCTGCGCGCACGGGCGGTTCTGCGTCATGCCGGCCTCGCGCGCGGCGAGGTACGCGGCCTCCGCCGGACCGATCCACACCGGAATCACCCGGCCGCTGCCCGGCCAAGCCAGCAGCAGCACCGGGTGATCCTCCGGCTCGTGGACCAAAATGCCCCGCGACTCGACCTCTACGAAATCATCCATGCAGGTAAAGCCCCTCAGCGGCCGAGATCGTCGTTGACCTGGCGCTTGAGCAGGGTGCCGTGGAAGGTCACCAGCAGCGCCGTCATCTCGCGCGCCATCTCCTCCGCCTTCTGGCGGGCGCTGTCCCCCTTCGACCGCGCCATCGGGGCGGCGGCCTGGCCGATCAAGTCGGCCTCGCGCGACGCGGCCGTGCGCACCGTCTTCATGTGGCGCGCGTCCAGCCCGAACTCCCGCAGCTTGCCGGCCGTGGTGGCCAGCGCGAGATCATCGCCGTCGAAGCAATCCATCGCATCCGGCGACAGCAGCCGGGCGCGCACCAGGCTGCCCAGGAACTCCTCGTCGATGCCGGCGCGCTCCGCCAGCTCCGCCCGCGACAACCGGACCACGCCGGATTCGCGGAACTGGTCCGGCGTCACCAACGGGGTCACCGACGCCAGCCCCTCGCCGACCGCGGCGACGTTGCCGGCGTCGATGTTGTCCAGCTGCTCCTTGATGACCTTCAGCGGCAGATAATTGTCGCGCTGGACGGTCAGGATGTAGCGGAGACGATCGACGTCGGCACGGGCGAATCGCCGGTACCCGGACTGGCTCCGGGACGGCGAAATGAGGCCCTCGGACTCGAGGAAACGGATCTTCGACACCGTGACGTCGGGGAACTCCTGCTGGAGCTCCGCGAGCACGGCGCCGATGGACATCTTCCCCGCGGAACGGGCCCGCGGGGAAGATGCTCCGGAGTCGGGGGCGGAAGCTGGGACGGCTGCCACGACGCTGGTACTTCCTGGTTTTTACTTCGGGGCGGTGAGGAAGACCAGGCGGAACTTGCCGATCTGGACCTCATCACCATTGGACAGGTCGGCCGAGTTCTTCGGCTCGCGGTTGACGTAGGTGCCGTTGAGCGATCCCACGTCGACGACCTCGAACTTGTCGCCCTCCATGCGGAACTCCGCGTGACGGCGCGAGACCGTGACGTCATCGAGGAAAATGTCGCTGTCGGGGTGGCGGCCCGACGTGGTCACCGGCTGATCGAGCAGGAAGCGCGAACCCGCGTTCGGGCCCCGCTTCACCACGAGCAGCGCCGAACCGGCGGGCAGCCCCTCGACTCCGGGCACCGCGGGATCCTGGCCGGCGCCGGACTCCATCTCCTTGAGCAGGTCGGCGCGGAAGACCGAAGTGGTCTCGACCGACGCCTCAGGCTTGCCGGTGTTGTTCGTCATTGCACATCCTCCGGATAATCGTGCGATTTCCTGTAACGCTCTAAATCATAGCCGTTGCCGCCCACCGGTGTGGGCAACTCCCCGGCCTACCGCGACCGCCGCTGCTCAGCGGAACATCGCGGCCACCGAACCCACCACCGAATCGCCGCCGGACAACGGATTGTCGTTGACCATGTACGTCCAGGTGGAGCTCGGGCGGCCCATGCCCTCGGCGTCGAGGTCCACGCCGTCAGCGGTGATGGCCACCTCGCGGAAGCTCGCCGCCGCCTTGTCGACGGCCTCCGCCGCCAGATCCTTGAACGCGGAAATGGCCGCCCGGTGGAACTCGTCGATGGGGCTTTCCTTGGCCAGCGCCCTCAGATGCACCGACTCGCGCAGGTCGTCGAGGTCGCCCAGATGCTCCGACCAGCCCATGTCCAGGTGGTGCAGGGCAATCTCGCGGGCGGCGCCGGCGGCGACGTCCTCCGGCACGCCGGCGAGGACTTCCTCGGCGCGCTCCGGCTCGCGCTCGGCCAGCTCGCGCCAGGCCAGATCCGTGGTCAGCAGGCGCTCGCGGCGGTCGTCGAGAATCGCGCGCTGATCGCCGATGAGCTTGTTGTACTTCCACGTCGTCGCGTGGATCGACAGCATCGTCGCCTCGGTGACGCGCTGGGCGCGGTCGACGTGGGCGGTGGCGCGCGTATCGCGGATCCTGCCGTCGGCCTCGGGAGTGACGGTGAGTTCCTCCCCCGCCCCGCCCTCGACGACCATGACGTCGTCGAGCGCCACGAAGAACACGCTGGAACCCGGATCGCCCTGGCGCCCCGCACGGCCGCGCAGCTGGCCGTCGAGGCGCCCCGTGCGGTGGCGGGCGACGCCGATGACGCACAGGCCGCCGAGTTCGACAACCTCGTCCCGGTCACCCTCGTCCTTGCCGCCCAGTCGAATGTCGGTGCCGCGGCCGGCCATCTGCGTGGACACGGTCACGCGGCCGGGGGCGCCGGCCTCGGCGATGACGGCGGCCTCCGCCTCGTCGTTCTTGGCGTTGAGCACCGCGGCCTCGATCCCCCGCTCGGCCAGCGCCTCGGCCAGCCGCTCCGATTCGGCGACGTCGCCGGTGCCCACCAGCACCGGGCGACGCCGGGCGTTGACCTCGACGACCTCGTCGACGACGGCGGCGAAGGCGTCCTCGTGGGTGGCGTAGATCCGGTCGGGCTCGTCGTCGCGCACGCAGGGCTCATTGGGCTCGACGACGGACACGCGCATACCGTAGAACTCGCGGAACTGATCGCCCGCGGCCACGGCCGTGCCGGTCATGCCGCACGTGATCTCGTACCGGCCCACCAGCTGCTGGATGGTCAGCGAATCGAGCACCCGCCCGCCGCCGGAGACGTCGAGGCCCTCCTTGGCCTCCACCGCCGCCTGCAACCCATCGGGCCAGCGCTGCAGATCAGCGATGCGCCCGCGGGACGAATCGACCAGCGCTACTTTCCCGTCGCGCACGATGTAATCCACGTCGCGGCGCAGCAGCTCACGGGCGTGCAGGGCGACGTTGACCTGGACGAGGGTCGTGGAGACATTGGCTTCGTCGTAAAGCGAATCGATGCCCAGCAGCCGCTCCACCCGCGACGCGCCGGTGTCGGTGAGGAACACGTTGCGGCGGCCCGCGTCGACCGTGAAGTCGTCGCCCTTGACCAGGCGGCGGACGATGTCGGTGATGGCGCCGGCCGGGGCCTCGCCCTCCGCGGAACCGGCCAGGACCAGGGGCACGAGGGCCTCGTCTACGAGCACGGAATCGGCCTCGTCGATGATGGCCACCCGCGCCGGCTGCTGGACGCGGTCGGCGACGTCGATGGCGCAGCGGTCGCGCAGGACGTCGAAGCCCAGCTCGTTGACCGCGACGAAAACGACGTCGGCGGCATAGGCGTCGCGGCGCGCGGCGGCGTCGTCGGACTCGTGGACCGACGCCGACGTCAGCCCCAGGAAGTCGAAGATCGGCCCCATCCACTCCGCGTCGCGCCGCGCGAGATAGGAGTTGACGGTCACCGAGTGCACGCGCTCGCCGCGCAGTGCGAAACCGGCGCCGGCCAGCGCACCCGACAGGGTCTTGCCCTCGCCGGTGGCCATCTGCACCACGTCGCCCTCCAGCAGCCGCAGCGCACCCTGGAGCTGGACGTCGAAGGGCCGCAGGCCGATGGCGCGCTCGGCGACCTCGCGCAGGCACGCCAGCAGCTCGGTCGCGTCATCGCGGTTGTCGCGGGCGCGGGCGACGAGGTCGGCGTCGGACAGGTCCTTCAGCTCCGGCGCCAACTCCGCCGACCGCGCCACCAGCGACACGCTGCGCTTCTGGTCGCGGCTCTGCTTCCCGCCGAGGGCCTTCCAGAACCAACCCATACCCGCCACGTGCGCCTCCGTCCGGCCGTTTGCGCCCGCACGCGGCCGTGGCCGGTGCGGGTCCTTACGACGATCCAGCCTAACGCACCCCATGATCCGCGCGGTCTGGCAATGTTGGGGCGAGACACCCTCATGACCATTGACGAGAAACCGGAGGCCACCATGGGCGACGCCCAGTTCATCCCCACCGCCGACCTGGTCGACGAGATCGGCTCGCACGTGCGAAGCTGCGACACCCAGTTCCGCGACTTCGGCGGGGCCCGCGAGTTCTGCGGCCGCATTTCCACGGTGCGCTGCTTCCAGGACAACGCGCTGCTCAAGGCGGTGCTGTCGGAGGAGTCCGACGGCGGCGTGCTGGTCATCGACGGCTCCGGCTCCCTGCACACGGCGCTGGTCGGCGACGTCATCGCGGCGCTGGGCCGCGACCACGGCTGGTCGGGCGTCATCGTCCACGGCGCGGTGCGCGATTCGAAGCTCATCGGCGAGATGGAGTTCGGCTGCAAGGCGCTGGGCACCAACCCCCGCAAGTCGACCAAGACCGGCTCGGGCGAGCGCGACGTCGTGGTCAGCTTCGGCGGCGTCGACTTCGTGCCCGGCGACATGGTCTACGCGGACTCCGACGGGATCGTGGTGAAGTAACCATGCGCATCGTCTTCACCAGCATTTTCGTCCCCGACCAGGACGCCGCCCGCCAGTTTTACGTCGATGTCCTGGGCTTCCGCCTCAAGCACGACATCCCCATGGGCGGCGCGTCGTGGCTGACGGTCGTCTCCCCCGAGGATCCGGACGGCCCGGAGATCGTCCTGGAGCCCGACGGCCATCCCGCGGTCGGCCCGTATAAGAAGGCCCTCTACGACGACGGCATCCCCATGAACACTTTCGAGGTCGCCGACGTCCGGGCCGAGCACGAGCGCCTCGCCGCGGCGGGCGTCGCGTTCACGGTCGAGCCGCAGGAGCTTCCCGACGGCATGGTCCGCGCCGTGTTCGACGACGGCTTCGGCAATCTCCTGCAGATCCACCAGGTCGCGCCCGACACGGATTCCGCGGCGTAGGTGCGCCATCGGCTCCGCCACAAACTCCGGCCCCGTAACGGGCGTCGACGTCAGCGAGTGGCAGGACGGCCTGCCGTTGTCCGCGGCGGCCGCAGCAGGCCACCGCTTCGCCATCGTGCGCGCCTGCGACGGCACGTACGCCGATCCGGTTTTCGCTTCGCACGTCGCCGACACCCGCGCGTCCGGGCTGGCCGTCGGCGCGTATTGGTACGTGCGCCATCCCCTGGAGGGCACGACGTTCGGGGAGCAGGCGCACGTCGTCGCAAAGCAGCTGGATGGGGTTCGGGGCCTCTCGCTTGACGACGTCCCGGCCGTCTGGCTCGACGTCGAGACCGTGCCCCATCGCCTGGGAGCCGAGGACGTCGCCGCGGCGGCGCGGGCGTTGGCGGACGAGGGCGTGCGGTGCGCCGGGATGTACACGACGCGGTCCTACTGGCGGCTGCGGAAGGCCCCGTCGTTCGGCGATGGGCCGGGCCAGGTGCCCGGGGGCCTGTGGCTCGCGCAGTGGCCCGGCGGCGGGGATGCGGGATACCCGGGTGATGACCACCGTGCATGGCGGCCATTCCGCGGGAAAACCCCCGACCTGTGGCAATTCACTGATCGGGGGCGGGTGGCGGGCTTTGACGTCGACGTCAACGCTTTTCGCGGCGACGACGACGAGCTGGCCCTCCTGTTGGCGGGCGCACCGCCGGAGAGGTGACGCCGCCGGTTGGGTGACGCGGCCGGCGGGGTGACGCGGCCGGAAACTAGCTGGTGGCCGACGCCAGGTTGGGGGCCGACCACTGCGGGTCGCGGCCGACGAAGGCCATGAGCTTTTCCACGGCGTCGTCGGAATCGGTCTCCACCGCCGGGCCGAAGTGGCCGGAGGCGCGGAGGTTCTCCTCCATCGCGGCCATGCCCTCGTGGACCTGCGCGGCGTAGGAGGCGGAGGGGTGGATCTCGATGTCCGCGGCCTTCGCCAGGTCCCACGTGTGCATGAAGATGTCGGCCGTGTACATGCGGTCGATGGCCTCGTCGAGGCGCATGCCGGCGAAGCCGCCGGACTCGATGGTCCGCTCCGCGAGCTCGCGGTCGTCGAGGATGGCCTGCACCTCGACGGTGCGCAGGCGCCAGCGCTCGGCCAGGCCGCGCGAAGGGATGTCCTTCAGCTCGGGGCCGCCCCACGACTGCAGGAGCGACGGGAACCACGTGAGCAGGTGCTCCACGATGTCGCCGGCGACCCACTCGGGAACCGGGGTGGGCGCGTCCCACTTGGTGACGCGGTCGGCGACGGCGGAGAAGTCGCGCGCGACCTTCTCGTGGCGGGTGGAAATCTGGGTCATCTGTACCTCCTGGGATCGCCGGTGCGGCGGGGTGCCGCGGCAGGCGGCGAGTGGATGGTTGTGAAGAATAGCGCTAAGGATAGCGATTTCTGCAAGCTTTACCGAAACGCCCGATCCGTCACGCGCCGGGGCACCCCGAACACCTACCTCCCGTTCCTGCGGCGACGCCAGGTGATCAACGCCATGCCCGCGGCAATCGCAGCTCCGGCAAGTGCGACCAGGCCTGCGATTTCCACGCCGGTCACCGGCAGCCTCGACCCACCCGACGGTGGCTTGGACTGGCCGGCACCACCCGGCGCCGTCGACTTCACGGTCGTCTTCACGGTCGGCTTGCCATCAGCGCCCGTCGTGGTGGTCTTCACCGTCGTCTTGCCATCCGGACCCGTCGTCGTAGTCTGCACCGTCGTCTTGCCGTCCGGCCCCGTCGTCGTGGTCACCACACCACCCGGGGTCTCCGGCTCCGACGTCGACGGCTCACTGGACCCCGACGGCTCCGACGAGGGCTCGCTGGTACCCGACGGCTCACGGGTCGCGGAAGGCTCGCTCGTTCCCGACGGCTCGCTGGTTTCAGAAGGATCTGTGCTTTGCGACGGCTCGCTGGTTTCCGACGGCTCGCTCGTCTCCGACGATTCACCCGGCGTCTCATCGGCGGTACACACCAACGGCACGGCCGCTTGGTCGCACGCATCCCCGGACGACCACGGGAGTCCATCGAGGGAACCGCGCATGGGAATGTCATTCAGGAACGGGGACCCGATGATCCTGTTTTGCGGGCCCACCGCGTTTTGTTGCTGACCCGGGAACCGGTCGTTGTAGTCCGACGGCAGAATCGTCGACGTCAACGAGTCGTAATCGTCGGGGTTCTGCGTATCGCGGGTCACCATGCATCGGTCATTGCCGAACACGCCCCGCCTATATTCGCGCGACAAGTCGACACCGCCATCGAGCATCGACTGCGGCAATTCCGGCACCTGAAGAGTGCCCCGCACGACTCCATCGGTGACCAACGGCGTCGTGTTTTCCGTCGTGCCGCCGGCGCCCCACTCGTAATCGAGCAAACTCTGGCACTGCCAGTTCAAGTCATTTTCCCACCGCGTGCAGGACTGGGCCGCATACACCTGGGCGGGGAGGAAATTGCCCGCTCCATCGGGCGCTTCCTGCCCCTCGAGATCACCCTCCTCGCCCTTGGGCACCGTGATGTCGAACGTCACCTGCTCGGCCGGGGCGTAGTAGTCGACCACCCAATAGTTGCTTTCGCCGTTGTCGCCGGCGGGCGATTCCGACACCTCGTAGACCAACGAATCCTCATCGATCTCCGGCACCTCCCACACTCCGGGGGTCGTACCCGCAGTCGACACTTCCCGTGCCGGGATCGACCTCTGATCGGTGGGCAGGACCATTCCGCCATAGAGCGCTCCCTGCAGGTCCACCCCGATGCTGCCGTCGTACGGCTCCCCAGTGATCTCGGACATCAGGCGGTACATCTCGACGACATCGCCCTCCAGATCGACCTGGGCCTCCTGGCCCGCGGGCAGCACCGGTTCTCCCGCGAACTGTTCGGGATTGATGGTCGTGACGTACACCGCACGGTCGAGGTTCGTGGTCACCCCGGGCTCCAGGTACGTCATCTCCCGCGGCTGCGCGGTGTTTTCCACCGACGCCGGCACCGGCTGGTAGTAGAGCGTCACCACTCCGGATTCGTCCTTGGTGGCATTGAGGTAGCGCACGAGTCGGCCGTCGGCATCGCGCAGCGCCTCGCCGGTCCCGTAGTCCCGATCGGGGAGCTCAGGGTCATGACCGAGAAGGACGTCACCATAGACTTCCCATCGCTGACCGCCGAAGCCTTCCATTTCCGGAACCGTGATCCCATAGTCGCCCCGAATTCCCGGCAGGAGCAGACTGTCGGGACGAGCCTCGGCATACCTGGCAATAAACTCCTCTTGCGCGGCTTGCCGGTCGTCGTCGGAAAGCCCATCGAGATAATTCGAGTAGGCGTTGGCGACCCTGTTCTCGGCATACCTGGATTCCCGGTTCCGATAGTCGGTGTCACGGAGCTGAACATTGCTGATCTCCGGCTTTCCGACGGGAATGCCCGTCTCACCGGCAACCTTCGGGATGACGATCCGGTGGGTGGTCATCATTTCCATGGGTGCACTGGCCGACTCCAAACCACGGGTGCTCACGCTCCACTTGGCCAGCCCCTCACCCGGTTCACATTCGCGGCCGACGATGTCCACGTATCCCGGCCCACCGACGGGGACTTCGAGCAATGACCCCAGAATCGTCGCGAGAATCGCCCACACGCCCTCCGTCACCGCAGGGCTGTCCTGGGCCTCCGCTTCCTGTACGGGCGCCGCGAACATTGCCATCGCCGTGATCGCCACAACGGCAATAGATCGTTTCATGGTTTTCAACGTCCCACTCCCCTTCCAGGAAGCCGATCAATTCGCCCGAAACATGTCCGGGCATTTGCCCCCAACTTTATTTCATGTCGCCCGCAAAACAACGAAGCTACCCCGAATGTGCCATGACGCCCTACCCCTGGACTCCGCCCCAGCAATTGGGGGCTTGTGAACGGGGATATTGAATCTCCGGAATTGCGAACTATCCCCGCACATGAAAACGGGGTCCGCAGAACAATTCTGCGGACCCCGAGTCGAGGAGCGGTTCGGTCACCACCCAGTCAACAACTCACCGAATGCATCGAGCCGAACCACTACCTACCGTTATTGCGGCGACGCCAGGTGATCAACGCCATGCCCGCGGCAATCGCAGCTCCAGCCAAAGCCACCAGGCCGGCGATTTCGACGCCCGTCACCGGCAGCCTCGATCCGCCCGACGGCGGTTTGGCCTGGCCGGCGCCACCCGGCGCCGTCGACTTCACGGTCGTCTTCACGGTCGGCTTGCCATCGGCGCCCGTCGTGGTGGTTTTGACCGTCGTCTTGCCGTCCGGCCCCGTCGTCGTGGTCACCACACCACCAGGAACCTCCGGCTCCGATGTCGACGGCTCACTGGACCCCGACGGCTCCGACGAGGGCTCGCTGGTACCCGACGGCTCACTGGTCTTCGACGGCTCGCTGGTCGCGGAGGGCTCGCTGGTTCCCGACGGCTCGCTTGTTTCGGAGGGCTCACTGGTTTCAGAAGGATCGGTGCTTTCCGACGGCTCGCTGGTCTCGGACGGCTCGCTCGTCTCCGAGGACTCGCCCGGAGTCTCATCGGCGCGGCACACCAACGGCACCGCCGCCTGGTCACACGCGTCACCGGAGATGAACGGCGGACCATCGTTGACGCCCTCCATTTCGATCTCCCGAGTGAAGGGGTCTTCCCGCAGCGGATCCGTGGGCGACACGAGATTCACCTGCTGGCCCGGGAACCGTTCGTTGTAATCGGACGGAAGCACCGTCGACGCCAGCGAACCGTAATCCTCGGGGTTCTCCGTATCGCGCGTCACCGCGCACTGCGGATTGCCGAACACCCCTCGCTGGTATTCCCGGTACGGGTCCGCGCCGGCATCGATGAGCGATTGCGGGAGTTCCGGCACCTCGAGCGAACCCCGGACCACACCATCGGTGAGGACATCCGGATCTCCCTCGAACGGAGCACCTCGCCCCCAGCCGTAATCCAGGAGGGAAATGCACGTCCAATCCAGTTCGCCATCGAATCGCGTGCACGACTCGGAAACGTATACCTGCGCGGGCAGGAAATTCCCCGACCCTTCGACCGCCTCGGCGTCATCGATCTCCCCGTCTTCGCCCTTGGGCACGGTGATGTCGAAGCTCACCTGCTCCGGAGGTGCCGCGTAGTCGACGACCCAGTAATTGCTATTTCCCTCTGCATCGGGTTCCGATTCCGTCACCTTGTACCGGAAGGCCCCGTCCTGCCCGGTACCGGACAGAATGTCATCGGTTTCCACGGCCTCCAGTGGGGTCTGCGCGAACGGCAGGACGAGACCGCCGTAAACCGAGGCATTGATGTCCGTGGTCAGCGGCCCGTCGAAAGACTGCCCAATCATTTGCGCCATCACCTGGTACATGGCCAAGTGATCGGCGGCCAGATCCGCATCAACGGGAGAGCCGGCCGGCAATACCTGCAGGGAATCGAATTCGTCGGCCGGAATGACGGTCTTGTAGATCACTCGATCCAGATTGGTGGTCTGCCCGGCATTCATCATCGGATTCACGTCCGGTCCGTCCCAATTGTGCTGCCCGGAGTCGAGCAACGACTGCGGGACCGGCTGGTAGAAGACCTCGACGCTGCCGTCGGGCATCTCCATGGCATTGAGGAACCTGGCAACCCGACCATCGGCGTCGCGCAGCACCTCGACATTAGGATCGGTGGGTTCGATGGAATCGAACTCGCCGGTCAACGTCTTTCCGTACAACAGCACGCCCCGCTGATCCCAGCTCTTTCCGCCGAATCCGTCCATTGCCGGAACACCTTGATCGGCGACGATGCCCGCGGCTTCGCCATGCGGAAACGACATGCTGTCGGGACGAGCCTCGGCATAGGCGGTGGCGAAGTCGGCGAGGAACTGCTCCTGCTCCTCGGGGGTCAGCGCATTGAAGTAGTCCTGCGCTGCTGCCTGGAGCCTGATTTCGGGATGCACGGACGCCGCGCCATCCTCCATGTTCCACGTGTTCGCGCGCCACTGCACATTGTCGATCACGGGCTTGCCGACGGGAATGCCAGTCTCCCCCGCCATCTTGGGAATGACGATCCTATTCATGGTCATGTGCTGGAACGGCAATGTATCCGAATGCAGACCACGGGAACTGACGCTCCACTTGGCCAGGCCTTCATCCGGATCGCATTCGCGTCCGACTATGTCGACGTACCCGGCTCCACCGATGAAATCCAACTCGCCGAGGAACATCAATGCGATCGCCGCGCTACCAAGCGTCGTCGTACCACCCTGGGCATGGGCCGGCGGGGGCGCCGGACTCGCAATCACCAATGCCGCCGCGGCAATGGCGGCGGCGATGCCCTTTAGTCGTGCCTTCATGTTTCCGGCTCCCACTGTCTCGATATCATCGGCAATTCACCGAACTGCGACTTTCGATATCGAGATTAGTCTTTGCATACGCAATGCAGCAACGGCTAATGCGTAAAATCTGCACACGTATACAATTGTGCATTACATTATCCAGCAATTTGTAACGAAAACGAGAAAACCCGGTGGAGAAGTACTCTCCACCGGGCTACGGATGTGACGAACCGCACTCGAAAAACTGGTCGGACTGACAGGATTTGAACCTGCGACCCCCTCACCCCCAGTGAGGTGCGCTACCAAGCTGCGCCACAGTCCGCCGCTGCCGTGCAACGGCAACTGCCACAGATTACAACATTGTCGGCATCACGGACTAATCCGCAGGTCGGGGCGCGTCCTCGGCCCCCTCGGGCAAGCCTCCGGCCCCGGCTCCGCTCCCATCGTGCACGACTCCAGGCTCGACCCCAAGCTCCCCTCCGGTCTCCGCCCCAGACCCACTTCCGGCCAAGCGCTCGCGCTCCGCCGCGATGATCTCGCGGGCGAGTTCCGCCTCGGACACGTCGTACGCCTCCGGCGCGGCCTCGGCGGTGGTGGATACGCGCACGAGGTCGTCGAAAAGCTGCTTTTTCCTGGCGAGGATCTCCAGGATCCGGGCGTCGACGGAGTCCTCGAGCAACAGCCTGTGCACCTGCACGGACTCCAGCTGGCCCATGCGGTGCGCACGGGCGATCGCCTGCCACTCGGTCGTCGGCTTGAGCTGCGGCTCGCAAATGACCACCACCGACGCCGCCTGGATGTTCAGACCCACGCCGCCGGCGACGATCTGCGACACGAGCACCGCACCACCCTCGGCGGCCGAAAACTCGTCGACGAGCTCCTGGCGCCGCGCCGCCGGCACGTCCCCGGTCAGCGGGCCCACCGCGACGTCACCGAGCGCCGCCATCACCGCGTCAAGCACCGCGCGGAAGTGGGAGAACACGATCACGCGGCGGCCATTGCCGCGGGCCTCCTCCGCGATGTCGACCAGGCGCTCCATCTTCGCCGACGCCCCGCCCGCGGCATACGCGGCCCGGCGCATGGCCATGAAATTGCCCTCGCCCACGGCCGCGCGATACGCCGCATCGTCGGCGTCGGTGGCCTCGACCCAATCGTCGACCTCCACGAGCTCCGGCAGCTCATCGAGCACGTCGGCCTGATTGCGCCGCAAGTACACCGGCGCCACGAGCTCGCGGAACTCCGCCGGCGCCACCTCGGCATCGCCGTCGAGCAGATCGGGGCGCAGGTAGCGCACCAGCGCCCGAAACTCGTCGATCCGGTTCTCCAGCGCCGTGCCCGTGAGCAGGATCGCGCCATCGACCTGCTCGATGACCCCGGCCAGCAGCTGCGACCGCTTGGCGCCCGGGTTCTTGATGTAATGCGCCTCATCGACGATCACGCACGCCAGCCCCGGGCACGCCAGCACCCGATCGCGCACCGTGCCCAGCGTCCCGTACGTGGTCACGGCGACGCCACCCCGGGTCAGCCACTCGTCGAGCGCCAGGTCACGCGCCTGGCCATGCAGGCGGTGCGCCTCCAGCCGCGACTTCGACTCGACCTCGCGCACCCAGTTCGACACCACCGCCGCCGGGCACACCACCAGGAAATGCGTCCGCTCGTGCGCGTGCAGATGCGTCAGCGCCGCCAGCGCCTCGATCGTCTTGCCCAGGCCCATCTCGTCGCCGATGAGCACCTTCTGCTGCACCAGCGCGAACCGCGCCGCGAAATCCTGGTACCCGCGCAGCGACGCCTTCAAATGCCGCGTGTCCAGGTCGATCCCGCGTATCGCCGCGATGATCTCCTCGGGCAGGTCGCCGTGCACGCGGTCGCCTTCGTCGGGAAGCAGCCCCAACTGCGCCGCCAGCGCCTGGTAGTCGGCGGGGCGCGCCCGGAAATCCCGCCACAGCTCCTCGCCCGACGCCCCGGCCGGCGCGCCACCGTCGGTTGCGCCCGCAGAATCAAAGAGCTTTCCGACGGCCCCCTGCACAGCCTCCGCCAGCCCCAGCACCCCGGCGACGGCCGCGCGGAACTCCGGGATCCCCCGGCCGGACGTCGGGAAAACGACGGCGTCGCCGACGCCGGGGCCCATCACCGGCGCCAGCGAGGCCAGCGCCACGGCCGCCGCCGAACCATCGGGGCCGCGCAACGGGCCGCGGGCGATCTCCCACCGGCGCAGGTGGCGCAGCACCTCCGTGGCCTCGGGCGTCTGCGCCGCCGGGTCGAGGTGCACCGGCTGGTCGTCCATCGTCTGCTGCCGCAGCGTCTGCGCGGCGCCGAGCAGCTTTCGGGCCGAATCCGCCCCGATGCCGGGCACGTCGGCCAGCGACGCACCCGCCGCGAGCACCGCCCCAACGGTCCGCAGCCCCGCGTCCTCGATCGGCGCGATGCGCAGCCGGTCCCGCGTGACGTCGCGCAGCGCCTCCACGCCGAGCCCCGCTAGGAGCTCATCGGTGGCCTTCCCCCGCAGCCTCTCCCCCGCCGCAATCGCCGCGACGCGGGTGGTGCGCTCCGTCTCCAGAGCGCCGGACAACGCCGACAGCGCCCCCGGCAAGGCGGCGATGTCCGCGCCGGAGACCAATTCGGGAGCGCCGAAGCCGGGCGGCAGGCCGTCGGCAAGCAAGCCCATCACCCCGACGTCCGGGTACATCAGATCCGTGGGCACCAACTGCGGGGCCGCGCTGGTCGCCTCCACCTCGAGGCGCTGCAGCAGTGCCGGCAGGTCGCGGCGGCGCGCGCGATCGACGACATCGCCGAGATACGACACCGCCCGATCCGCATTCGCGCGGGCATCGGGGCGCGAGAAAAACCGCCGCCAGCCCTCCGCCGCCCACGTCTCCCGCACGGCCGTCGCCGCCGGGCCCGCGAGCTCGTCGACGAGCTTCGCTTCCTCCGCGCCGATGCCCGTCAGCCAGCGGTGGCGCACGATCTCCCCGGCACGAAGCAGGGCCGCGGCATCGACGGGCAGCACCCGCCACGCGACGTCACCGTCGACCTTGACCGGCACCGTCCGCCCCGACAGCTCCGCCGCCGCCTGGCCCGCCGTCGCGGCGATCCGCCCCCGCCCATCGAGCACCCGTTGCGCCTGCCCCGACCAACGGCGGATGAGGTCGATCGACTCGCGTGCGGCGGGAGCATTCATGCCGCCGACTTTATCCCCTGCCGCGGATCGGGCCGGGCGGGATTGGACGGTGGCGGCCCCAGCGACCGGGAACCGGCCGGGCCACCTACTCCAGCGTGACGGTGATCGCCTGATCCGTCGTCGTGGCCGTGCCCGCCGGCGGATCGATGGTCGCGACGGTGGCCGTCAGCGACGACAGCGCATTCGTCGCATTCCCGTTGGCGTCGAGGATGGTGATGTCGCCGAAACCGGCGCGTCGCAAAGCAAGCTCGACCTCCGCCGGCGACTTGCCCACCGCCTCGGGGACGGTCGCCTCGGCGACCTCGCCGCCGCCGAGGCCCGGGATCACCGGCGGGGTCTCGCGGAGGCTGTTGACCTCGTCTCGCAGGCGGTCGAGCTCATCGCGCACCGGGTCGGAGGTCTCCGTCGGCGGCTCCGAGGTCTCGCTTGCCGACGTCACGGTCTCCGACGTCGACGGCTCCGGCGGCGGCGTCGTCCCCGTGGGATCGGTGCCCTCGTCATCGCCGGAGAGGAAGCGGAACATCAGCGCGACCAAGATGACGATCGCGATGATCGCCGTCACCGCCACGATCGTCGCGCCCTTGCCGAAACCGCCCTTGCGGCCGCCGTCATCGCGAGCGTCGCGGTCGTCGTAGCGGTCGTCGTAGCGCGGGTCGCGGTCGGCGTAGTCGTCGCGGCGGGCGCGGTCGTCGTAGCGGGCGTCGTACCCTCCGCGACCGGCGGCACGCGGATCGCCCGCGGCACCGGCGTCGCGCTGGTCGCGCGGGTCCAGGCCCCGTTCCTCCGGGGTCAGCGGCGCCCAGTACTGGCCGGAACCATCGGCCCGGGTGCCGTCGCCGGCCCCGGCTCCTCGTCCGCCGCCGAAGTCGGCGTCCGGGTCGTATCCGCCGCGGCCCGCGCCACCACGGCCGGCGCCCGCCGCACCCGCCGCACCGCCAGCTGCGCCGCCGAAAAACTCGGTCTGCTGGTCATCGCGGCTATCCCACGCGCGCCGCGTTGGCTCGTCGCGGCCGATGAACTCGGTGCGGTCGTCGTCGAAGGGATCTCGGCCGTGGCGGTTGCCGGACATGCTCGTCGCCTCCTGGTCATGCGGGGCGCCGGTCGCGCCCCGTCGGTCTTGGCCCCACAATGCACGCACCGTGGGCCGAAGTGCAATTGACCGTCGCCGTTTCCGGCGCCCGAAATCGGCGACTTCCCAGATCGCCCGCTGCGGGCCGAACGCGCCTCCATCGAGGGTCGGGCCTGGATTCGAGCCCAGCGCTTCTACGGGCCGTCTGCGGACTTTTCCCGCTTCCGCATCCGGTTTCCATCCTGTGCGCGTCGGTTTCCACCTTGTCCACGCCGGCTTCGGAGGTCCCCTGACGCCCGCGATGTCCCGATTTGGGCGACCGAACCCGAAAATCACGGAAAACGGGACACCCGCGGCGTCCCCGACCTGCTGCTTTACGATGCCCCACCGTCCCGTTTTGGGCGACCTCCACAACGTTGGGGCGGATGGTGCTCGTGGGGTGGCCGATGGCGCCTACGCGGTGACCGGTGATGGCTGCTCTGTGCCGGATGGAGCGTGCAGGGTGATGGCCGGGGCCCGCGCCGTACCGGATGGTGCCACGCGATCGCTGAGGCCCGACTATCTTTGCTCCGCCGTCACACCAGCCCCAAATTTTCTGCGCGCGTTCATTTCGTAGGGCCGCCCCCCACCGGCGACCTGGCCTTTTGGCCGCCGAATTCCTACGAAATGAACGCGATCCAGAAATTTGGGGCCCGTGGGGTGCATGTGACTGGCGATCGCTGGTGGAATGGCGCTCGCGCGAGGAGGTGGTCAGCGCCGACGGCAGCCGGCAAGAGGGTCGGTCTGGAGAAAGGGGTGTGGGCGGGCCGTCGTGAAGCAAGCGGAAACGCGAAACGCGGGGAACGAGCCAATGCCCGCTCCCCGCGCTCCTTCTTCCCGCGCTATTGCCCCGGCACCAACACGATCGCCGGCATCAGCGCCCGCGCCATCGCCGGCGCGATCGCAAACGCCACCGCAATCGGCGCCCGGGACCCTACTTCCGCTTGCGCTTTTCGCGCACGCGCACGGCGATGCGCACGGGCGAGCCCTCGAAACCGAACTCCTCGCGGAGGCGGCGTTCCAGGAAGCGGCGGTAACCGTGCTCGAGGAAACCGGTCGTGAACAGCACGATCACCGGCGGACGCGTCGACGCCTGCGTCGCGAACAGCACGCGCGGCAGGCGGCCACCGCGCATGGGCGGCGGGACTTCCTGGAGCACGGTGCGCAGCCACGTGTTCAGGCGGCCGGTGGAAATGCGGCGATCCCACGAATCCAGCGCCTCGAGCATCGCCGGCTCCAGGCGCTGCAGCGCGCGGCCGGTCTTGGCGGAAATGTTGATGCGCCGCGCCCACGGCACGTGCGACAGTTGCAGGTCGATCTCCCGCTCGAGCAGGTCGCGGCGATCCTCGTCCATGAGGTCCCACTTGTTGTAGGCCACCACGAGCGCGCGGCCGGAGTCGAGGATCATGCGCAGCACGCGCTGGTCCTGCTCGGCGATCGGCTCGGAGGAGTCGACGAGGAAGATGACCACCTCGGAGTTGTCGATCGCCGACCGCGTGCGCAGCGAGGCGTAGAACTCGTGGCCCTGCGCCTGCTTGGTCTTCTTGCGGATGCCGGCGGTGTCCACGAACCGCCACACGGCGCCATCGAGCTGCACCAGCGAGTCGACGGGGTCGACGGTGGTGCCGGCGACGTCGGAGACCACGGCGCGGTCCTCGCCGGAGATCTTGTTCAGCAGGGAGGACTTGCCCACGTTGGGCTTGCCGACGATCGCGACGCGGCGCGGACCCTGCGGCTGCGCCTTGGCGCGCGGGACCTCGGGGAACGACCGGACGACCTCGTCCATGACATCGGCGTTGCCGCGGCCGTGGAGCGCGGAGGTCGGGTGCGGCTCGCCGAGGCCCAGCGACCAGAATTCGGCGACGTCGCCGAGCTGGGCGTCGGACTCGAACTTGTTGGCCGTCAGGATGACGGGCTGCTCGGCGCGCTGCAGGCGGCGGGCCATCATCTCGTCGGTGGCGGTGACGCCGACGGTGGTGTCGACGACCATGATGATCACGTCAGCGGTGTCCATCGCCGCCTCGGCCTGCCGCGCGATCGACGCGTTGAGGCCCTTGGCGTCGGGGTCCCAGCCGCCGGTGTCCTGCACCCAGAACCTGCGCCCGGCCCAGTCGCCGAGGTAGCTGATGCGGTCGCGGGTGACTCCGGGGAAGTCTTCCACGACTGCTTCACGACGGCCGATGAACCGGTTGACCATCGTGGACTTGCCGACGTTCGGGCGGCCCACGATGGCGACGGTCGGCAGCGCCTCATCCTCTTCGGAGGCACCGCCGAGGACGGAGAACGCCTCTTCGAGGTCGTGCCAGTCCTCGTCGTCTTCGCCGAGCTCGCCGGCTTCGGCGCGGGCGATGGCGTCGGCGATGATGGTCTCGTGGTCGGCGATGGCGCGGTCGAGGCCGGCCTCCGGGTCCTCGTGCGTGCCCTCGCCGGTGGCCTGGACGAATTCGGTGGCGGCGGCGTCTGAGTCGTCAGCGTCGTTGCCGTCATCGGCGCCGACACCATCGTGACCCTCGTTGCCGGCGGTAAAGCCGTCGAAGTCCGCGCCGTTCAGCGGGTCGCCGTCGACGGAGCCGGGGTAGCCGGCCTCGACGACGTCGAGGATGTGGTCGATGACCTCCTCGACGTCCATCTCGGAGGTGTCCAGCACGACGGCGTCGTCGGCCGGGCGCAGCGGCGAGGTCTTGCGCGAGCTGTCCAGCTCGTCGCGGCGCACGACGTCGGCGAGCACCTCGTCGAAGTCGGCCTCGCGGCCGGCGGCGATGTCCTGGTCGTAGCGGCGACGGGCGCGGACCTCGGCGGCGGCGGTCATGAAGACCTTCGCCGGGACGTCCGGCAGCACCACGGTGCCGATGTCGCGGCCCTCGACCACGCAGCGGCCGGCGTCGGCGGCCAGGCGGCGCTGCAGGTCGACGAGGTTCTCGCGCACCGCGGGGATCGCGGAAACGGCCGAGACGTTGCGGGTGACCTCGGCGCCGCGGATCTCGCCGGAGACGTCCTCGCCGTCGAGGAGCACCTCCGTCGAGCGAGGGTCGTCGCTGACGGCCAGCGGCAGATCGGCGGTCGCCGCGACGACGGCGTCCTCGTCGGCCGGGTCGATGTTCTGGCGCAGCACCCACAGGGTGGCCACGCGGTACATCGCGCCGGTGTCCAGGTACTTCGCGCCGAGATGCTCGGCGACGGCGCGGGACACCGTCGACTTGCCGGTGCCCGACGGGCCGTCGATGGCCAGCAGCAGGGCCTCGGCGGCGGTGGAATCGTTCATGGTGCGCCCGTCCTCGTTCGCGGTGGTGTTCGCGGTGGAATCCGCGGTGGTGTTCGCGGTGGTGTTGGTGTCGGTGTTGTCGTGTCCGGCCACTACAGCCCCACCGCCTTGTACAGCGAGGCCAGCTCGGAGCGGTTGAGCGCGCGCAGCGCACCCGGGGTCTGCTCGCCCAGCTGGACGGTGTGGATCTTCGTGCGCACCAGGCGCTCGACCGGGTACTCCAGCTCCTTGAGCATGCGGCGCACGATGTGCTTGCGCCCCTCGTGGAGCTCCACGCGGACGATGGAGCGGCCCTGCCACACGTCGATGATCTGGGCGAAGTCGGCCTTGGCGGGGCCGTCGTCAAGCTCGATGCCCTCGGTGAGATTGCGGATCAGCTTGTTGTCCGCCTCGCCCTTGACCGTGGCCAGGTACGTCTTGGTCACGTTGTAGCTGGGGTGCATCAGGCGGTTGGCCAGCTCGCCGTCGTTGGTCAGCAGCAGCAGGCCCTCGGTGGCCGCGTCGAGGCGGCCGACGTGGAACAGGCGCTGGCCGGAGGAGACCTTCTCGCCGATGATGTCGCCGACGCAGGGGCGGCCCTGGTCGTCGCTCATGGTGCACTGCACGCCGCGCGGCTTGTTCAGCACGAAGTACTGCATGTCCTCGTTGACCACCACGCGCGAACCGTCGACGCGGATGACCGCGGTGTTGGGGTCGACGCGCACGCCCTGGCGGGTGACGATCTTCCCGTCGACCTCCACGCGGCCCTCGTCGATGAGGTGCTCGGCCATGCGGCGCGAGGCCACGCCGGCCTGGGCCAGCACCTTCTGCAGGCGCACGCCCTCGCCATCGCCGGAATCCTTGCCGCCGCCGGGCTTGCGGTCGACGTGCTGGTGGCGGGCGGGGCGGGCCTGGGAAACGTAGTAGTCCCCGGCCTTCTTCTGCTTGTTCGCGGTGGGCCGGTTGTTCTTGTCCGGTGTGCCGTCTCGGCGAGCGGTGGGTGACACGGGCGTCCTCAATCTGTAGAGCGGTGCGGATTTCGCGTCCGGCGGATTGCCGCCGGCGTGCGTCGCGGGGTGCTGAGAAAGCAAACATCCCATCCTTCTCGTCGGTGCGACGTGGCGGATGGGACATGGTGTCGGGGCGCCCCACGGCGATGTCCGCGTGCCAGCCTACCCCACCAGGGCGGTTTCGCCCGATTCGGTGAACCAGCCCGGCGCGGCCGCGAGGAAATCCTCCCGCCGCAGCCTCCCGGCGCCCTCGGGCACGCAGCCGAGGACGGGGACACCGGTCAGGTGCGGCAGGTCCTCGAGATTCGTGGCGACGATCGCGTCCGGCTCCTCCCCGTCCCCCGGCACCGGCAGCGATCCGCCGATGAGTCCGATGACGTCCATCCCCCGCCCGCGCGCGACCTCGACGGTGAGCTCCGCGGTGTTGAGGCTGCCGAGCCCCAGCGACGTCACCACCACCGTCTTCGCGCAGGGCAGCGCCGCGGCGAGGTCGGGCAGCCCCCACTCCCGTGCCGCGCCGATTCTTTCGCCCGCTCGTGCAGCATATTCAGCGCCACCGTCAGCGCCACTCTCAGGACCACCATCTGCGCCCAGCCGCACGAGCAGCCCGCCGGCGCCTTCGACGAGCACGGTCCGCCCTGGCCCGTCGAGCGCCCGGATCCGCCGTGCCGCGTCATCGAGCCGCAGCGTCGGCATCCCGGCCCGGCGCGCGGCGGCCAGCGGCGCCATCGGCTCCGGGTAGCGTGCGAATCCGTGCAGGTCGGTCACGCCGGTCAGCCTCTCGACGTCGTCGAGGTCCCCGCCGCGCCCCAGCACTGCGCCGGTGCCGGGAAAACCGGTCTGCGCGGGCTTGACGACGACCACCTCCCTCCCACAGGAGCGCACCAGCCCCGCGATGGCGGCGGTGGCGATGGTCTTGCCCACGTCGGTGCCGGTTCCGGTGATGCACAGGATGGTCATTGGATCTCTCCCTTTGCCTCGGCGTCCACGATCGCCGCGATGGCGCGGCAAATGGCGGCGACCTCTGCGTCGTCGCAGATGTACATGGGCATGGCGTAGACGAGCTTCCCGAAGGGCCGCAGCCACACCCCGGCATCGACGCACGCCGCCGTGGCAAGGGCCATGTCGACGGGCCGGTCCATCTCCACCACGCCGATCGCCCCAAGCACGCGGACGTCGGCCACGCCGGGCCGGCCGCGCAATGGTTCGAGCCCCTGCCGCAGCCCGGATTCGATGCGCGGCACGGCGTCGCGCCAGGCGCCCACGGCGATGATGTCCAGATTCTCCGCCGCAATGGCGCAGGCCAGCGGGTTGGCCATGAACGTCGGGCCGTGCATCAATCCCCCGCCCTCGCCGCGAGAAATGGCCCCGGAGACCTCCCTGGTGGTCAGCGTCGCCGCCAGCGACAGGAATCCACCGGTCAGGGCCTTGCCCACGCACAGCACATCCGGGGTCACGCCGGCGGCCGCCGTGGCGAAGAGATCGCCGGTGCGGCCGAAGCCGGTGGCGATCTCGTCGGCGATGAGCAGCAGCCCATGGCGGTCGCAGATCCTGCGCAGCCCGGCGATCAATTCATGGTCGTGGAAACGCATGCCGCCCGCACCCTGGACGACGGGTTCTACGATGATGGCGGCGACCGAGTCGTCGATAAGCGATTCGAAGCCGGACAAATACTCGGCCCGGACCTGCCCCGACGAGCCGCGCGGCGGCGGGACGGGGGCGAAAACCTGCGGCGACCAGGCGCCGGCCCACAGGGAATGCATGCCGCCGTCGGGGTCGCAGACGCTCATGGGGGCGCGGGTGTCGCCGTGGTAGCCGCCGCGCCAGGTCATCAGCCGCGTGCGCTCCGGGTGGCCGATGGCGCGCTGGTACTGCAGTGCCATTTTGATGGCCACCTCCACCGACACCGAGCCCGAGTCGGAGAAGAACACCGCGTCGAGGGCGGGGTCGGTCATGGCCAGCAGCCTGCGGGCCAGCTCGACCGCCGGGGCGTGGGTGAGGCCCCCGAACATGACGTGGGACATCGTCGCCGCCTGGCGCTGCGCCGCCGCGACCAGCCGCGGGTGGGAATGGCCGTGGCACGCCGCCCACCAGCTGCTCATGCCGTCGATGAGCTCGCGGCCGTCGGCAAGCGTCAACCGGGTGCCCGCCGCCGACGCCACCGGCAGCGCCCGTACGGGGCTGGGCATGGGGCCGTAGGGATGCCAGACGTGGGCGGCGTCGAAATCGGCGAGGCCAGCGGGGGCGGCCGGGGCTGCGAGGCCGGCGGGGGCGGCGGGGGCTGCGAGGCCGGCGGGGGCGGCGGGGTTCATGGGAGGTGACGTTAGCGCCGATCCACAGAATCGAACACTGTTCAGGGGTAGCGACGGGGGATGATTTGCCATCGAACGCGCCAATCCGGACGATAACTCCATGACCAGCATTGGACAGCGTTCAAGTGGCGCGATTTCAACACCGGAACCGGGCCCGGAAGCGCTGCCGGAAGCAGCCGCGGCGACCATGCCCAGACCACCCGGGCGCGCCCGCATCGCGTTGCCCGCCATCATCGGCGTCGAATCATGGGAGCGCTTCAGCTTCTACGGCATGCAGGCGATCATGGCGTACTACCTCTACGGCGCCGTCACCGACGGCGGCATCGGCCTGCCCACCACGACTGCGACGGCTTTGATGGGCGCCTACGGCAGCCTCGTCTACTTGTGCACCATCGGCGGCGGCTGGATCGGCGATCGCGTCCTCGGCGCGGAACGGACCCTGCTCGGTGGCGCGTGGATCCTCGTCGCAGGGCACCTCACCTTGTCGCTCGTTCCCGGCGCGGCCGGCGTCGCCATCGGGATGGTGCTCGTCGCCGCGGGCTCGGGCGCGCTGAAGACCTCGGCCATCACCATGCTCGGCCGCGTCCGCGCAACGGGCGACCCGCGCCGCGACAACGACTTCCAGTTCTTCTACTTCGGCATCAACGTCGGCGGACTACTGGGCCCCGTCCTCACCGGCGCGCTATCGGTGTCCCACGGTTTTGAAGTCGGCTTCGCCGCGGCGGCGGTCCTCATGATTATCGGCCTCATCCACTACCACTGGCACCGACGCCGTCTTTCGGACTCTTGGAGGGCCGATGCCCGCGTGGCCGTCGAAAAGCCGACCTCCCCCATCGGCAGTCGCGGCCTGGTGGTCGTCGCCACCACGGTGACGGGCATCGTCGCCGCAATGATCGCGCTGACGACGTCCGGGGCGCTGCCCCTGCATCGCTTGCCGACGGTCATGCTCGCCGCCACCATGGCGGCCACCGTGACGTTGTTCGCCAAAATGCTCCTCGACCCCGGCATCGACCGCACCGAGCGGTCCCGCGTGCTGGCGTTCATTCCGTTGTTCATTGCGGCGGTGGCTTTCTGGGCCATCCACAATCAGGCCTTCGGCGCACTGGCCGTCTACTCGGATCTGCGCATCGACCGAACCATCGGCGACTGGACGGCACCGGCCGCATGGGCGCAGTCGCTCAACCCCGTGTTCACGCTGCTGCTGATCCTGCCGCTGGCGGCCCTGCGCCTCCGGTTGGGACGTCGCGCCCCGGGCATCCCCATCCAGATGATCGTCGGCACCGCGGTGACCGGCTGCGCGATGCTGATCATCGCGCCCTTCTCGGAAGTCCCGGATGGCGCCGTGCCGTTGCTCGTCATCGTCGCCGTGTACCTGACCATCACCCTGGGCGAACTCCAGGTCAGCCCAGTTGGAATGGCCGCATCCACCATGCTCGCACCGGCGAAGTACCGCACGCGATTCTCCGCGCTGTATTTCCTCACGATGGCAGTGGGTACGGCGCTGTCCGGAGTCCTGTCCACGAACTACGACCCCACCGACCCCGGCGCGGAACGCATGTATTTCCTGGCCGTGGGCTTGGGGGTCATCGCAGTGGCGGTCCTCGTGGCCGCCCTGCTGCCGTGGATCAACCGCCGCATGCCCGGCGGGGCTACTCCGCGAAGTTCCCGCTGAACCAGCTGGCGGCCCGGCCGACGAACTCATCGCGGTCGAGCTCCGCGGCGTCCTCCGGCAGCCACGCCAGCACCGGCAGACCGGTGACGATGGGCAGCTGCTCGATGACGCACTCGGCCACCGCATCGGGCTGCTCGGGGCGGGCGCCGCCGATGATGCCGGTGATCTCCAGCCCGCGGGCGCGGCATGCCTCCAGCGTCAGTTCCACGGAGTTGAGGGTGCCCGGCGACGTCGCCGTCACGATGGTCACCTTCGCACCGAGGTCCTCCGCCAGCTGCGGCAGCGCCCAATTGGAGATGCGCGCCAGCACGCCGCCGGTGCCCTCGACGAACACGGGCCGGCCATCGGCGGCGAGGTCGCGCAGCTTGTTGGCGGTCTCCTCCAGATCCAGCTCCGGGACACCGGCGCGCCGGGCGGCGAACGCCGGCGGCAGCGCATCGTCGTAGCGCGCGAACTCATGCAGGTCCTCGCAGCCGGTCAAGCGGTTGATGGTCTCCAGGGCGCCCTTGCCCTCGGGCTCACCGGTCTGCGCCAGCTTCACGACGACCGGCTCCTCGCCCGCCGCCATGGCCTGTGCGACCAGCGCCGCGGTCGCCGTGGTCTTGCCCACGGACGTCCCCGTGCCGGTGATGATGTGGATGCCCCTGAAGTACATGAGGAAGAGATGTCCTTTCCCGCTCGAGCCCCGCACGTGACCGTGGGAACCGGCGCGCGATGTGCGCTCATCCGCCGCGCCCCAGTCGGCCCGGCACTGTCACCTCCGACCATATCCGGCGTTCACTGTTCGCCTTAATCTGGGGTTGGTCAACCGACCAACATCACACCGCCGGGGTGCCCCCGCCGCCCGTTTCAGCGCGCGCTACCGGACCCGACCGTGCTCGACCGTGCCCTACCGCGGATCCGGCTCGTCGATGAGGTCGACGTCGGGAAGCAGCGGCGCAAGATCCGGCAGCTGCTCGAGCGAATCGATGCCCAGCTGCTCCAGGAGCAGGTTCGTGGTCACGTACAGGTGCGCGCCCGTCGACGGGTCCTCCCCCGCCTCGGCGACCAGGCCTCGGGCCAGCAGCGTGCGCATGACGCCGTCGACGTTGACGCCGCGCACGGCCGAGACTTGCGCGCGCGTCGCGGGCTGGCGGTAGGCCACCACGGCGAGCGTCTCCATCGCCGCGCGCGACAGCCGAGTCTGCGTCCCGTCGAGCAGGAACGCCTCCACCGCATCCGCGTATGCCGCCCGCGTGTACAGGCGCCACCCGCCCTCGATCTCGCGCAGATCGAATCCGGAACCGCGGGCCTCGAACTCGTCGCGCATCTGCCCCAGCACCTCCCGGATCGCCTCCGGCTCGACGTCGAGCGCGCGGGCGAGATCCATCGGCGTCACCGGCGTATCCACGACGAGCAGCACGCTTTCCACGGCGGCTCGCAGCGGGTCGATGTGGGGCAGGTCCATGGGCGGCAGTCTATCCGCCGGCGGGTCTATGGTGGTCATCGTGCTCGCATTTCTCGCGTCCAATGGACTGCTCGCCCTGGCCGTCATCCTCACCGTCGGATTCGCGATCGGGCGCATCCGCATCGCGGGGCTCAGCCTCGGGTCGGCGGCGATCCTCTTCGTCGCCATTGGCTTGTCGACGGCCAATCCGGACATCCAGTTGCCGCCCCTTTTGTTCCAGTTCGGGCTCGCGTTGTTCGTCTACTGCATCGGATTGTCCGCGGGGCCGGCGTTTTTCCGCACGCTGCGCAGCCGGGGTCTGGCGCTCAACGTCATCGTCGCCGTGTTGCTCGTCGCCTTGACGGCGCTGGCCTTCGGGCTGGTGACGTTGTCGGGCGCCGATCCCATCACCGGCGCCGGCATGTTCGCCGGCTCGATGTCGTCGACGCCGGGCATGGCCGCGATCCTCGCCGCCGTGCCGGACCTGCTGCCGCCGGGCGCGGACCCGGGGGTCGCCACGGACGCCGTGGTCGGCTATTCGCTGGCCTACCCCGGCGGAGTGCTGGGCATCATCATCGTCGCGGCAATCGGCGCCCGGCTCCTGCGCGTCGACCACGTCGCCGATGCGAAGGCGGAGGGCGTGCTGGCCGAGAAGCTCCACTACATCGGCATCCGCATCGGCGAGGGCCGCGAGCTGACCGTGGCGCAGGTGCCGGAGTTCACCGGCGCGGAGATCATCACCACACGAGTCGCCGACGGCGACAACCACAATCAGCGCCTCGCGGAGCCCGATGACGTCTTGCGCGAAGGATGTTCGATCATGGTCAACGGCACGGCCGAGGAGCTGGACAAGGCCGTCGCCAAGCTCGGTGAGCGCATCGAGATGGACCCGAACGAGTCGGATCTGCAGTACACCCGCATGGCGGTGTCGAATCCGGACGTGGCGGGCAGGACCATCGGTGAGCTGCGCATCCTGGAGGACCACGGCTTCACCATCGCCCGCCTGCGCCGCGGCGACGCCGACGTCGTGCCCGCCGCCGATGACCGGCTGCAGCTGTCCGACCGCGTGCGGGTGGTCGCGCCGAAGCACCGCATCGAGTCGATCCGGTCGTTCCTCGGCGACTCGGAGAAGTCCCTGGCCAGCCCGGATCTGCTGCCGCTCGCGCTCGGCCTGGCGCTGGGTCTCGCGCTGGGCGCGATCCCGATCCCCATGCCCGGCGGCGGAACCCTGTCGCTCGGCTTCGGCGGCGGCCCGATCATCGCGGGCCTCGTCTTCGGCGCTCTGGGGCGCACGGGCCCGGTGCGGTGGCAGTTGCCGTACCACTCGACGAAGACGCTCGAGGCGTTCGGCATGGCGCTGTTCATGGCCGGCGTGGGCACCACCGCCGGCGCGGGCTTCCGGTCGGCGCTGACGGACCCGACGAGCTTCCTGTACATCGGGCTGGGCCTGGTTGTGACGCTGGCCAGCGCCATCGCGACCGTTGCCGTGCTCATGGCGTGGCGCAAGCTCACGTTCGACGAGTCCATCGGCGTCGCCGCCGGCATCACCACCAACCCGGCGGTGATCGCGTACCTGAACACGGCGTCCGGCACGGACCTCGCGGCCCGCGGCTACACCACGGTGTATCCGGTGGCGATGGTCGGCAAGATCGTCGCCGCCCAGGTGCTGATCATGATGCTGCTGTAGGGGTGCACAAGGGCGAAGCTCGAGCTCGCTATTCCCAATTCGACGCGGCCACCACGGCCGGGTCGACGTCGAGGCCCGTCCAGGAAATGGTGAGCTCCTCCAGCGCCTCTTCCTGCTCGGTCTCGATGGCCTTGGCGCGGTAGAGCTCCAGAAGAGCGAGGAACCGCCCGACGACCTCCATCGAAACGCGGCACTCGGACGTCAGCTGCGAAAACGTCAGCCACGTCCCCTCGCCGGCCAGCCGCAGTGCATCGAGGATGCGGCCGGCCTGCTCCGGCACGGACACGGCGACCTGGTGGATGTGGCCGATGCCCACCTCCTCCGGCGGCTTCGGGCGCATCACGACGGCCGCGAACTCCGCAAACGACTGCGCGTCCATGCCCAACTCGACGGGAGGCAGCAGCCCCTCGAACCCCGGATCGGGACCCGTGGCGCGCGGGTACCGGTGCGGCGCAACGCGGGCCCAGTCGGCGAAGAGATCGGCGACGCGGCTGTACGCCCGGTACTGCAGCAGGCGGGCGAAGAGCAGGTCGCGGGCCTCGAGCAGCGCCAGATCCTCTTCGTCGTCGACGTCGCCGCGCGGCAACAGGCGGGCGGTCTTCAGATCCAGCAGGGTCGCGGCGACGACGAGGAACTCGGTGATCTCGTCCAGATCATTCACCGCGTCGAGGCTGCGCGTGTACGCGATGAACTCATCGGTCACCGCCGCCAACGCCACCTCGGTGACGTCCATCTTCTTCGACCCGATCAGCTGCAGCAGCAGATCGAACGGCCCCGTGAAATTGGCCAGCGCCACCCGGAAACCGGTGATCTCCTCCTGAACCGGCTCCTGCACCGGCGCCGGGCTGAGCTCCTGCGCGGGCGCCGGGCTGAGCTCCTGCGCGGGCGCCGGGCTGGGCCCCTGCACGGGCACCGGCTCGTCGGCAAGCAAAAGCGGTCCCCTACCCGCCGGTGCGCTCGATGACCTCGCGCGCCAAGTTGCGGTACTGGTCGGCGCCCGGGGACTTCGGGGCCCAGCGCGTGATCGGCTCGCCCGCGACGGACGTCTCGGGGAACCGCACGGTGCGGGTGATCACGGTGTCGAAGACGGTGTCGCCGAAGACCTCGATGAGCCGCTCCATCACCTCGCGGGCATGCAGCGTGCGGCGGTCGAACATGGTCACCAGGATGCCCAGGACCTCGAGATCGAAGTTCAGGCGATCGCGGACCTTGCCCACCGTGTCCGTGAGCAGCGCCAGGCCGCGCAGCGAGAAATACTCGCACTCCATGGGGATGATCACGCCCTGCGCGATGGTCAGCGCATTGACCGTGAGCAGGCCCAGCGACGGCTGGCAGTCCACGATGATGAAGTCGTAGTCGCGGCGCACCGGGCGCAGCGCACGGCCCAGCGCCTGCTCGCGACCGACCTCGTTGACCAGCTGGATCTCCGCCGCCGACAGGTCGATGTTCGCCGGCACCAGGTCCAGGCCCGGCACCGTCGTGTGGTGGATGGCGTCGCGGACGTCGGTGTCCGGATCGATGATCAGGTTGTAGACCGTCAGATCCAGATCTTCGTGCGGGATGCCCAGGCCCGCCGACAGCGCGCCCTGCGGGTCGAGGTCGACCAGCAGCACCTTGCGCCCGCACTCCGCCAGCGCCGCGCCCATGTTGATGGTCGACGTGGTCTTGCCCACGCCGCCCTTCTGGTTGCACATCGCCAGAATCGTCGCCGGGCCGTGGGACTCGAGCTCCTTCGGCTCCGGCAGCTCGCGCAGGGGCCGACCGGTGAGGCCCACCTGCATGCCCTCGGCATCGAACAAGCCCGACTCAGCCACCGTCAACCCTTCCGTCTTGACCTACGGCGCGATCGGCGGGAAACGCCGATCAACGCCGGGAGCGGACACTCCCTCTCGCGACCACTGTACCGGCGCTCACCGCGCCCGCGGGTGAGCACCCGCCCAAACGCGGCGGAGATTATCCGCGGTGACCATCGTGTAGATCTGCGTCGTGGTCACCGACGCATGCCCCAGCAGCTCCTGGACCGAACGGACGTCGACGCCGCCCTCCAGGAGATGGGTGGCGAAGCTGTGCCGCAGCGTGTGCGGCGACACCCTCCCGGCCAACCCGGCCCGCTCGGCCACCGTCGCCAGGATGTTCGCCGCCGACTGCCGCGACATGCGCCGCCCCAGCGAGTTGATCATCAGCGCCGGGCCCGAATTGGCCCGCGCCCACGCCGGCCGCCCGCGCACCAGCCACGCATCGACCGCCTCGATCGCCGGGCCGCCGACGGGCACGATGCGCTCCTTGCCGCCCTTGCCGCGCAGCAGCACCAGGCGCTCCTCGCGGTCGAGGTCGTCGATGTCCAGGCCGGTGACCTCGCTGACGCGCGCGCCGGTGGAATACAGCAGCTCCACCAGCGCCCGGTCGCGGACGTCGGCGATCTCGGCGGCCTCGCCCACGGGGATCGCCTCGATGAGGCCCGTGACCTCCTCGACCCGCAGCGCCTTGGGCAGCGAGCTGCCGCGCTTGGGCGGCGCCACGGCGGAGGCCACGTCGACGTCGACGTCGCCTTCCCCGAGCGCGAACTTGTGCAGGCCGCGCACCGCCGACAGGGCCCGCGACACCGACGACGCCGCCATCGGAGGTTGACCGGCATCGGCGTCGCCGCGCGACAGGTGCGCAACGAATGCCCCGACGTCGGCCTCCGTCACCGCCCGCAGGTCATCGCGGCCGAGGCCGTCCAGGTAGTCCAGGTACTTCGCCAGATCACGCCGGTATGCGCCGAGCGTGTTGGCCGACGCCCCCCGCTCGACGGCGAGGTGATCGAAAAACGCCTCCGACACCCGCCTCGTGTCGCTGGCCGATGCCGCCTTCATCTGCCCCCCGATTCCGGGACCTGCTTCAAGTCCGCGTCCGGGCCGAGCGCTTCCGCGCGTCGGGCCGCGAGCCGGGTGGGCCGGATGTCGAACGGTTCGTCCGCGTGACGACGATCCCGGCCCCCCGCCACCGTCACGTGCGCCGCGAGAATGCCCGCGACGGCGATGGCGTTGATGATCTCCCCGCGCAGCACCATGTCCGCGGCCTCGGAGAGGTCGACCCACGACTCGGTCATGTCGGCCTCCTCGTCCTCTGGTTCGGGGCGGTCGGCGTCGGAAAGCCCCTCGGCCAGGTAGACGCGCACGGTCTCTTCGGCGAAGCCGGGCGAGGTGAAGATGTCCGTGAGCAGCGACCAGCGCCGCGCGGCGACGCCGGCCTCCTCGGCGAGCTCGCGCTGGGCCGCGACGAGGGGGTCTTCGCCGGCGACGTCGAGGATGCCGGCGGGCAGCTCGACCAGCCGGTCCTGCGCGGTCTGGCGCCACTGGCGCAGCAGGCAGATGCGGCCGTCGTCGGCCAGCGCCACCACCGCCACCGCGCCGAAGTGCTCGACGATCTCGCGGGCGGCGACGCGGCCACCGGGCATGCGCACGTGATCACGGCGCAGCGCGATGATCGGCGCCTCCACGAGGATCTCGGAGTCGACGACGTCGAAGGAGTGGGAACCGGCGGCGGGATTCGAGGATGTCATAACTACGTGCCTACCCTCACGCCCGGGATTCCGCGAGCGCCGCGGCAATGAGCCCCGCGAACAGCGGGTGCGGGCTCGTCGGCCGCGACTTGTACTCCGGGTGGGCCTGCGTGGCCACGAAGAACGGGTGCTGCTCGCGCGGGTACTCGACGAACTCGACCAGCGTGCCGTCCGGCGACGTGCCCGAAATGACCAGGCCGGCCGACTCGATGGCGTCGCGGTAGGCGTTGTTGACCTCGTAGCGGTGGCGGTGGCGCTCGGAAATCTCAGTGGCGCCATAGGCTTCCGCGACGACGGAACCAGCCGTCAGCGTCGCCGGGTACGCGCCCAGGCGCATCGACCCGCCGAGGTCGGCCTCGCCGGAGACCGCCGCCCGCTGCTCCTCCATCGTCGCGATCACCGGCGACGGGGTGTCCTCGTCGAATTCCGTCGACGACGCATCGGGCACGCCGCCGCGCCGCGCCGCTTCCAGCACCGCGCACTGCATGCCCAGGCACAGGCCCAGCAGCGGGATCCCGTGCTCGCGGCAATGGGAGATCGCGCCGATCTTGCCCTCGATGCCGCGCACGCCGAACCCGCCCGGCACGACCACCGCGTCGGCGCCGGCCAGCTGCTCGGCGGCGCCCGACTCCGACTCGCACAGGTCCGAGGCCACCCAACGCACGTCGACCTTCGCGCCATGGGCGAAGCCGCCGGCGCGGATCGCCTCGGCCACCGACAGATACGCGTCCGGCAAGTCCACGTACTTGCCCACCAGCGCCACGGTCACCTCGTGCTCCGGCTCGTGGACCTTCTCCAGCAACCCACCCCAGAGGTCCCAGTCCATGTCGCGGAACGGCAGCCCCAACCGGCGGACGATGAAGGTGTCCAGGTGCTCGTCGCAAAGCACCTTCGGAATGTCGTAGATGCTGGCCGCATCCGGGCACGACACCACGCCCTCCAGATCGACGTCGCACATCAGCGCGATCTTGCGCTTGAGCCCCTCGGGCACCTCGCGGTCGCAGCGCAGCACCACCGAATCCGGCACGAGGCCGATCGAGCGCAGCTCCGCGACCGAATGCTGCGTCGGCTTCGTCTTCAGCTCGCCCGACGGCCCGAGGTACGGCACCAGCGACACGTGCAGGTAGTGGATGTTCTCGCGGCCGACGTCGTGGCGCACCTGGCGGGCGGCCTCGAGGAAGGGCTGCGACTCGATGTCGCCGACCGTGCCGCCGATCTCCGTGATCACGACGTCCGGGCGCAGGCCGTCGGCGTCGGGGCGGTCCATGCCGGTGATTCGCGACTTGATCTCGTCCGTGATGTGCGGGATGACCTGCACCGTCTCGCCCAGGAACTCGCCGCGGCGCTCCTTCGCGATCACCGACGAGTACACCTTGCCCGTGGTCACGTTCGCGCCGCCGTAGAGGTCGCGGTCCAGGAAACGCTCGTAATGGCCCAGGTCCAGGTCCGTTTCCGCGCCGTCCTCCGTGACGAAGACCTCGCCGTGCTGGAACGGGTTCATCGTGCCCGGGTCGACGTTGAGGTACGGGTCCAGCTTCTGCATGGTCACCCGCAGCCCGCGCGACGTCAGCAGCCGCCCCAGGCTCGCGGCCGTCAGGCCCTTGCCCAACGACGACGCAACGCCTCCCGTGACGATGATGTACTTCGTCACATGCTCGCCATTTCGCCCGTTCGCCATGCCAATCATCTCCCGCGTCTCGCTCGGGCGGCGGGCGCGCGTCCCGTTGTCCGGGGGCGTCCGCCGCAGGCCGTCTCGTGGCGACCACGGGATTTCAGGCTAACCGGGCGGCGTGCGTGAAGGAAGCCAAAAAGCATGCTTGACGACGCTTTTCGCCCCGCATCACGCCGTCGCCCACAGATTCAACGGGTGCGAAATCGACGCGAAACACGGCGGTAACACGCCGGGCCGGGCGCCCGCGGCCGGCGGCCGGAGCGGGGCTACTCGGCCGCGGGGGTCTCCTGCGCGGAAGTCACTCCGCGAGAGGCTTTCCAACCGTTGGCCACCCCGCCGCCGGGCTCGCCCGATCCGCAACCCCACTCTGTTCCCGGCCTCGCCCGGTCCCCACCCCACGCGAATACGACGAGCGCAGCCACAAGATTTCGGCTCCTGGTCTTTTACCGCCGTTCACCCGGCCAGTGGCTGCGCTCGTCGGATAAGCTCGCCCGCCGGCCCGCAGGCGTACGCGCGGTGGGCCGAGCAGCCTACTCGGCGGCGGGGGTCTCCTGCCCGGGGATGTGTCCGGCGGGAGCGTTCTCGGCCGGCCCGCGGGCGTACGCGCAGTGGGCCATAGCGACGAGTCTTGGCGCAAGGCTACTGCGCGGGTGAATCCTCGGCGGGGTTCTCCTGCGCGGACGCCTCGCCCGTGGCAGCATCCTCGGCGGCCGGGGATGCGCCCTTGTTCTCCACGATCGCGCGGACCACGCCCACGCGGCCGGCGACGTCGCCGATGGCGGACTGCGTCTTCACGGAACCCGCGGTATCGGAGGCGCCGAGCACCTCGAGGACGCCGCCATCACGGTCGGCGGCCGGCTCACCGGCCACGACGACCGTGCCGTCGGCGGACAGCGCCTCGGCGAAGTCCGCGAGGATGCGGGCGCCGACGGAGTTCCCGCCGCCGTCACCGTTCTCGCCACCTTCACCGTTGCCACCGGTGTCGCCGTCGCCGTTTTCAGTGTTGCCGTCAGGCTGATCCGCCGCTGCATCCGAGGCCGCACCCGACGCGGCACCGGTGCCGGAGCCCGTGACGATGACGATCGCCGCCGTCGGGCGCATCGTCCCGTCCTCGTACTCGATGAAGCCGGCGTCGCGCAGCGACCCCAGCAGCAGGCGGCGATCGGCCACCGACGCACGCTCGGAGGTGTCCTCCCCGATCAACAGCACCGGCGACAGCGCCTGGCCGGCCTGGAACCCGGGATCACGGCGATCGACGTCGAGCTCGGTGCCCGCCGGAAGCGCGCTGGTGACGACATCCTTCAGCTCATCGGCGCCCTCGGCCGACTGGAACTTCTCCGTCAACCCCATCCGCGTCACCTCCGGCGAGCCCGCATCACCGAGCAGCGCCTCCATGGCGTCCACGGACGAGTCCTCCGCGTCCGGGGTGGTCACGAGCAGCACCGGGACGTCGGAAAGCGAACCATCGACGACCTGGGCCGCCAAGTCCTCCACCACCCCATTCGCCGCATCGGCGCGCGTGTTCGCGGCATCGCGCTCGACGATGGCGGCGTCGCGCTCATCGGACGCCTGCGCACCGCCCCACTCGAGGCCGCCCTCCGGCGCCAGCACGTACGCGCCCAGCGCCGTACCCGCCGCCACGCCCAGCGCCGCACCCGTGATGCCGGCGCTCCACGCGCCCGACCGCTTCTTCGCCATCGCCTCTACTCCCCCGAACTAGTTGAACAGGCCCTGGAACCACAGGGCGATGGAATTCCACGTGTCCACGAGGTTCTCCCCCACCGACCCATCGCCCGCCGTGCCCGCGATGGCGATGATGACCGCCACCGCCACGATGATCGCCAACAGCGCCCACATGAAGCGCAGGCCACCGCCCTCGACGCGGTACAGATCCGCCACGACGTCGCCATTGACCAGTTTGTCGCCCGCCTTCAGGCGGCTGAGCAGCGCCGACGGCAGTGCGCGCTGGTCGGCGCCGCCGTAGACGTCGCCCTGGTCCAGCGACGACCCGGCCGTGACGATCATCGACGCACCGTGATGGTCCGCCAGCACCAGCGCCAGATCCGTCGCCGAATCCGACAGCGCCGGGAAGGTCATCGCGCCGATGCCCAGATCCTGGATGTGCTCCAGTCCCTGCGCGTGGCCGTCCGGGTCCGCCGGCAGGATGACGCGGGCGCCGCAGCGCAGCGTCTCCGCGCCGATGCCCGAGGGATCGCCGATGATCAGATCCGGCTCGTAGCCCTGCGACACCAGCGCATCGGCGCCGGCGTCGACGCCGATGAGCACCGGGTCGAACTCGCCGATGAAGCCCTTGAGGTTCTTCAGCGTGTTCTCGTGGCCCGCGCCCGCGCTGACGATGAGGACCTTGCGGCCCTCGAGCTTCGTCTCCACGTCCGGGATGCCCAGGCCGTCGACGTAGAGCGGCGATTCCGTCGCCGCGAACTCGACGAAGTTGCCGGAGAAGGCCTCCAAACGATCGACCATGCCGGTGCGGGCCTCGTCGAAGTCGTTGGAGATCTTGTCCATGGTCACCTCGTCGCCGGCCGCCACGCGGCGGTCGCCGAGGTACAGCTTGCCCTCGTGGAGGCGGTGCAGCTTGCCGTCGCGCAGCCGCGCCGACTCCGACAGCTGCGCGTTTTCCACCAGCACCACGCCGGCGTCGACGAGCATCTGCGGACCGAAGTTGGGCACCGCCCCGGTGGTGAACGCACCGGTGTTGACCACGGCCTTCGCGTTGGCATCGATGATGCGCTGGGCGAGGACGCGGGTGATGTCGGGCGCGTCGACGACGACGATGTCGCCGTCGGCGAGCTTGTTCAGAGCACGGTCGGAGCGCAGGCAGTCGCGGACGGCGCCCTTGACGCCGGGCTCCTCGGCGGTCTTCTTCGAGAACAGACTCATGGCCGACAGTCTGCCGCCGGGTGGCGCGGGTCCGGTGGAGGCGCGCCGGGGCCCGCGGAAACTACCGCGCGGACTTGTCCGCCTGGGCCTTCTCCAGCAGATCGGTCGCGTGCGCGCGCCCGGATTCGGTGCCGTCGAGGCCGGCCATCATCCGCGCGAGCTCCTCGATGCGCCGGTCCCGGTCCAGGGCGCCGACGCCGGAGGCGACGCCATCGTCGGCGACGTCCTTGGCCACGTGCAGGTGGGTGTCGGCGTAGGCCGCCACCTGCGGCAAGTGCGTGACGACGATGACCTGGTTCCTCTCGGCCAACCGTGCCAGGCGGCGCCCGATCTCCACCGCCGCCCGGCCGCCGACGCCGGCGTCGACTTCGTCGAAGACCAGGGTGCGGCCGCCGTCGCCCTCGGCGAGGACGACTTCCAGCGCCAGCATGACGCGGGAGAGCTCGCCGCCGGAGGCGCTGCCGGCCAACGGGCGCGGCTCGGCGCCCTTGTGGGCCGACAGCAGGAAGGAGACGTCGTCGGCGCCCGAGGGGCCGAAGGAACCGGCAGCGGTCACCTCCACGACCAGGGAGGTCATGGGCATGGCCAGGCCCTTGAGTTCGGCGGTGACGCGCTCGCCGAGCTCCGCGGCCAACGAGGTGCGCACCTTGGTCAGCTTCTTCGCCGCGGCCCGGACCTTCTTCTCCAGGGCGGCGACGTCGGCGGCGAGCTTCTCCAGCGCCTCGCCGGAGACGTCGAGGGTGCCCAGCTTCCGCCGGGCCTTGTCGCGCCACGCCAGCACGCCGTCAATGTCCGGTGCGTACTTGCGGGTGAGGTTCCGGATCTCCGACTGGCGGGCCAGCAGCCCGTCGAGGGATTCGGCCTCCTCCGGCAGCGACTCCAGGAAGGTGCCCAGGCCGGCGGAGACGTCGGTGAGCCCGCTGGTGATCTCGCCGAGGCGCTCGGCCAGATCCGCCAGCTCCGCATCCCCGGAGCCCGCCAGGGCATGCTGCGCTCGGCCGAGCAGATCCGCCGCGCCCTCTTCCTCCTCGGCACCGGCACCACCGACGCCGCCGGCGGCGGCACCGATCGCGCCGGGGCCGTCGATGGCCGCCCACGCCACGGCCGCCGCCTCGCGCAGGCCGTCGAGGTCCTGCATGCGGCGGATGGTCTCGGCCAAATCGGCGTCCTCGCCCGGCTCCGGGTCGACGGCGTCGATCTCCTCCAGCGCGAACGTCAGCTGGTCGGCGCGCATGGCCAACTCGCGGCGCTTCGACGTGCGCTCCTCCAGGTCCTTCGCCGCCGCACGCCACTGGCCGCGCACGTCGCGGTACGCCGCCAACAGCGGCGCCACCGTCTCCCCGCCCAAGCGGTCCAGCGCGGCGATCTGCTCACCGCCGCCGAGCAGGCGCAGCTGATCGTTCTGGCCGTGAATGGCCAGCACGGCGCCGGCGATGTCGGCCAGCGCCGCCGCCGGAGTGCCCCGGCCGCCGATCCACGCCCGCGAGCGCCCCTTCGCGGAGACCTGGCGCGCCAGCAGGATCTCCTCGTTTTCGTCCCTCTCGCCGCCGCACTCCTCGAGGATCGCGTCGACGTCGTCGGAAAGCGGGCCCGCAAGGTCCACCGTGGACACCCTGCCCTCCACCAGGGCCTTGTCGGCCCCCGTGCGCACGCGGCCAGCATCGGCCCGGCCACCGGAGAGCAGCCGCAGGCCAGTGACCACCATGGTCTTGCCCGCGCCCGTCTCGCCCGTGAGCACCGTCAGGCCCGGGCTGAACTCCACCGTCGACTCGGGGATGACGCCGAGATCGCGGATGGTGAGCTCGGTCAGCATCGCCCGATCACCTCCTCGGACCCCGCCACCCCGTCACCGGCAGACGGAACTTGTGCACCAGCCGGTCGGTGAACGGCGCCGAATCCAGGCGCACCCACTTCACCGCCTGCTCGCCGCGGGTGATCTCGATGCGGCTGCCCGCCGGCATCGGGATCTGCCGGAAACCATCGAGCACCGCCTGCGCGGCGCTGGTCTGCGGATTCGACTCCACCGCCACCGTCGAATGCGGCGACACCACCATCGGGCGGTCGAACAGCGCGTGGGCGTTGTTGGGCACCACGAGGATCGCGTCGAGCTCCGGCCACAGCACCGGGCCGCCCGCCGAAAACGCGTACGCCGTCGAGCCCGTCGGCGTGGAAATGAGCACGCCATCGCAGCCGTACGAGCTCACCGGGCGCTCGTCGACCTCCAGGACCACGTCGAGGACGCCGCGGCGGTTGAGATTTTCGATGCTCACCTCGTTGAGGGCCCATCCCGTGCCGATGACCCGGCCATCGTTGTCGCGCACGGTCGCCGAAATGGTCATCCGGTCCTCGACGCGCCAACTGCGGTCGATGACCCGCTGGATCGCCTCGGTCATCGACTCCTGCTCCCACTCGGCCAGGAAGCCGACGTGGCCCATGTTGATGCCCAGCACCGGCAAGTCCATCGAATGCGCGATGTCCGCGGCGCGCAGGAACGTGCCGTCGCCGCCGAGGACCAGCACCAGCTCGCAGCCGGCGGCGGCCTGCGGGGAATGCCCGTAGCGCGGGAACTTGCCCAGCACCGGGTGGCGCAGCAGCTTCGACGGGTCATCGCCGGCGAGCACGCGCACGCCGATCCCGGCGCCGTCGAGCAGCTCCGCGGCCTCCGCGGCCATCTCCAGGTTGGAGCTGCGGCCCGAATGGGGCACCAGCAGCACCTGCCGGTCGTCGTTTCCCGTCATTGCGGACCCTCCTGCACGGCGCGATCGATCATCTCGTCCAGCTTCCCATCATCGGCGTCCGACGCGCCACCGTCCTTGACCAGCCACAGGAAATACTCCACGTTGCCGGACGGGCCGGGCAGCGGGCTGGCCACGACGCCGCGCACGGACAGCCCCAGCGAGCGCCCGAAGCGGGCGACGTCGCCGACGACTTCGGCGCGCAGCTGCGCACTGCGCACCACGCCGCCGGAGCCCAACCGGTCCTTGCCCACCTCGAACTGCGGCTTGACCATCGGCAACAGGTCGGCGCCGTCGACCAGGCTGTCGACCAGCGCGGGCAGCGTCAGCCGCAGCGAAATGAACGACAGGTCGCCGACCATGACGTCGGCCGCGCCCCCGACGATCTCCGGTGTCAGGGTGCGCACGTTGGTGCGGTCGAGGACGGTGACGCGGGCGTCGTCGCGAAGCCTCCAGATCAGCTGCCCGTAGCCGACGTCGACGGCGATGACCTCGGCGGCGTCGCGGCGCAGGCACACGTCGGTGAAGCCGCCCGTCGACGCGCCGGCATCGATGATGCGCCGGCCCGCCAGGCTCAGGCCCTGCGGCTCGAAGGCCTCGAGCGCGCCGAGGAGCTTGTGGGCGCCGCGCGAGGCCCAATTGGCGTCGTCGGCGTCCTCGGAGACGCGGATGGACACGTCGCCGGTCACCGCGGTGGCCGGCTTCGTCGCGGCCATGCCGTTGACGGTCACGCGGCCATCCTTGATCAGCTCCACGGCATGCTCGCGCGAGCGCGCGATCTTGCGCCGCACCAGCTCCGCGTCCAGGCGCCGTTTCGGCGACGATCCCTTAGCCACGCGAGCCCCCTTCCCCGCCGAGCGCGTCCTGCAGCAGGGCGTGCGCGCGTTCCATCTGCGCGGCGCGGTCGGCCGGGGTCGGCGCGGGCGCTTCGAGGATCTCCATTACTTGACGACGAAGACGCTCCGGGTCGACCGCCCCTCCCGCCAGAGCGGCGGCCGCGTCGGCGGGCGTGGGCGCCGACGGCGTGGACGGAGCCGGTGTGGACTGAGCCGGCGCAGGCTGTGCCGGCGTGGGCACCTGTCCGGGCTGAGCCTGCCCGGGCTTCGGGAAGTCGCCGGGAACTGCCATGGCCGGGGTCACCGCCAGGCGGCGACGGCCGCGGCGGCCGCGTCGGAGGTCGTGCGCACGCCGGTGACCGGGGCGGTCGACGGCGCGCCGTCGGCGTCGAACCACGCGACGGACGCCGCCGTGAGCAGCGCGGCGACGGCGGCGCGGGCCGGATCGGACAGGCGCGAGTCGGAGGCGTCGCCGCCGCCGATGACGATGACGCCCGGATCATTCTCGTCGCGCTCGGCGGTGAAGCCGGCCTGCGGGCGCGGCTCTGCGTGCTCGGCGGGGGCGACCAGCGCGCCCATGTCGGAACCGATGAGCGTCGGGCGCTCTTCGGGGATCGTCGCCAGGGTCTCATGGTGGCCGGAGATGCCGGTGACCGTCATCAGGGTGTCGTAGCCCGCGGCGTTGCCGCCGGCGATATCGGTGTTCAGGCGGTCGCCGATGACGATCGGGCGCTGCGAATCCAGCCGGGCGGCGCCGCGGTGGAACATCGGGGGCAGAGGCTTGCCGGCGCTGCGGGGCGTGACCCCGGTGGCCGAGACGATCGCCGCGACCATCGAGCCGTTGCCCACGAGCAGGCCGCGCTCTGTCGGCAAGGTGGTGTCCAGATTCGACGCCAGATACGTGGCGCCGCGGGAGATCGACAGCGCCGCCTCCGACATCATCGCCCAGTTGGTGTCCGGGTTGTGGCCCTGGAACACCGCGGCCGGCCCGTCGTCGGCGGAGTCGACCAGCTCATACCCGGCGTCGGTGGCCAGGTCCCGGAAGGACTGGGCGCCGAGGACCAGGACCTTCGCGCCGGCGGGGATGATGTCGGCGGCCATCTCGATGGCGGCCTGAGCCGACGTCATGACGTCATCGGCGGTGCAGTCGTAGCCGAGCGACCGAAGTTGCTCGGCGACGGTCTCCGGCGCGCGCGACGCGTTGTTCGTGACGAACAGCATCGGCAGCCCGGCCTCCGTCAACCCCTCGAGGGCACCGGGGACCGCGCGGCCGCCCTCGTAGATCGTTCCGTCGAGATCCAGCAGTGCGGCGTCGTAGCGCCCGGCCAGCAGTTCGGTGCTCATGAAAAGCCTCGGTCCAATCTTTGAGGGGTCGTCTCGTTGAGGGGCGGTCGTTCGGGGATGCCCCCGAAGGGGCGGGGGCTACAGCTCGGCTTACAGCTCGGCGGCGCGGTCGCGGGCGTCGAGAAGCTCATCCTGGTCGAGCTCCGCCGACCGGTTAAACCACTCGCGCGCGTCGTCGGTGCGGCCGGCCTCTGCCAACGCGTCGGCGTAGGCGTAGAACAGCCGGGCACCCTCGAAGTCCGTGCGGGACGGATCGAGGTTCTGCGCCTCCAGCTCGACGATCGCCGACTCGACGTCGCCCATGTCGCGGCGGGCTCCGGCGACGACGATGGCCAGTTCGGTGCGCGATTCGTCGTCAAGCTGCCCGACCTCGTCGGAACGGCCCAGCTCGATCGCCTTCTCCGGGCGACCCAAACCGCGCTCGCAGTCCGCCATGACCGCCAGCAGGCCGGCGCCACCGGAAATGCGGCGGGCGGCGCGCAGCTCGGACAGCGCCTCCTTCCACTCGCCCGCGTGGTACGCCGCGACACCATTGGTCTCGCGGACGACGCCGACGCGGCCGGCGCGGTCCTTCGCGGCGCGGGCATGGCGCAGGGCCAGCTTCGGATCGTCGGCCATCAGCGTCGCGGCCATGATCATGTGGCGGGCGACCTGGTCGGCGTTGTCCTTGGCCAGGCTCTTCAGGTCCTGGCGCACCGACGGGTCGAGCTCGTCGGGCGTGACGTCCTCGGGCAGCGAGGGCTCGTTCTGGCGGGCGACGATGCGCTCCTCGCGGAAGCCCGGGCGCTGCGGGCCGGTGCGCGGCGCGCGCTTCTGGTCGTCCTGGAAGCGGCCGCCACGGTTGGAGTGGCGCTTCTGGCCACCGGGGCCGCCGTGGCCGCCTCGGCGATCATCGCGGCGATCGTCACGGCGGTCACCGCGCGGGCCACCGCTGCGGGGGCCGCCACCGCGGCGGTCATCGCGACGCTCGCCGCGGAATCCGCCACCACGGCGGTCGTCCCGTCGATCATCGCGGCGCCACTCGCGGCGCTCGCCGCGCTCTCCGCTCCGGTCGTCCCGGCGATCATCGCGGCGGTCACCGCGACGCTCGTCGCGGCCATCGCGGTTCTCCCAACGACGGCCACCCTGGCCGCCCTGACCGCCCTGGCCTCCGTAGCCGCCGCGTCCACCGCGACCGCCCTGGCCCCCCTGACCGCCCTGGCCACGGCCACCGGGTCGGCCACCGCCGCTGCCGCTGCCGCCGCGGCCGCCACGGAATCCACCGGGGCGTCCGCCCTGGCCTCCGCGGCGCTGTCCGTCGGGGCGCGAACCTTCGTTCTCGGCCATGTGTTGGAAGCTCCTCACGCAATTGTCGCCGGCCCGCGGTCGCCGCCCGGTCGGGGCGCCCACCGCGGGATGGCGGGAAAAAGTCGGATATAGACGTATAGAGCGGCTATCCGGAACCGTCGAGCCGACGCATCCCGTCACCGCATTCAACGGCCCAGGCTACCAGCCGCGCCTGCCGTTGCAGTTCACGCCCGGGCGGAAAGGTGGTGCGCCACGAGCACCGGATCCGCGGACATGTCCCACGTCGACGTGGCCGTCCAGGACCGCCCCCGCGTCACCGCCACCGCGGTGGCACCGACGACGGTGATTTCAGGCCTGGGTGCCGAGAAATCCTCCGGAAACGCCGCCCCCAATTCCGCCGGCACGATGATCGCGCGCCGCGTCAAAAGCTCCAGCCGCGCCTCATCACCGTCACGCGCCTTCCCCGCCGCACGCACGAGCGTCCCCTGCGCGGTGCGCGCCTTCCCGATCGCCTCCGCCACCGGATCCGCCGCCACATCGAACAGCCCGGCTTGGTCGGAGTCCGTGCGGGCCTTGCTTGACGACGACACCGCCGCCTTCGTCCGCCCCACCCCATCCGAAGGGGCCGCATCGGCCGCGGAACCCGTGGAGGTGGCCGAAGTCGAGGAGGCGGTGGAGCTCATGGAGGCGGCACCGGCCATGATCAGCTCGGCGCTCTGGGTGGCGCCGGGAAAACCGGGGCCTTCGTTGGCGGGCTCGCCCGCCTGGAAGGACGTGGCGGCGGCGCGGGCGCGCTCGTCGGCCGCCTCATTCATCTCGTGGCCGGCATGGCCCTTGACCCACTCGAAGCGCACCGAGCGCCCCTGCATGAGCTGGTCGATGACGGACAGGATGTCCACGTTGAGCACGGGCTTGCCGTCGCGCTTCTTCCAGCCCTTCTTCTTCCAACCGGGCATCCACTTGGTCACCGAGTTGATCACGTACTGGGAGTCGCAGAGAATACGCAGTTCCTCCTCTGCACGATGCGAGGTGGACGCGAGCAGATCGGCAACGGCCATGAGCTCGCCGCGGTTATTGGTGCTCTTTGTCCATCCGCCGGCCGCCCATGTGTCGTCGTCGATGTACCAGGACCAGCCGGCCGGACCGGGGTTGCCGAGGGCCGAACCGTCTGCTGCGGCGATGATAGTCATGGGCGCCGATTGTAGTTGCGCCTCTCATTCGCACCCGCGCCGGGGATGGAAGCCCACGATCGATGTGTACGAGCACGCGCTTCCACCCCGGGGAATGACCCCCTGAAATGAGAAATGAGCCGTTGCCGGTGCCGAACCCCACAGGGGGAACGACACCAACAACGGCTCACTCCTTGAAACCATGTTATTGGCCGGCGGTGACCTACTCTCCCACACCCTCCCAGGTGCAGTACCATCGGCGCAGGTGGGCTTAGCTTCCGGGTTCGGAATGGGACCGGGCGTGACCCCACCGCTATAACCACCGACACGTATACACGGGACACAATCGCAACCCACCACACACCAGACACAATGGAAGTGCCGGCGGGGCTGGGTGGTGCTGTCCCAGACGCTGGATAGTGGACGCGAACCAAACCTGGTTCTTCTCGTTACGTAGAAAAGTCAACCGCTCATACCCACTCGCAAAGAAGGGGTGTGTGTTGACGTTCGGCCTATTAGTACCGGTCACCTGAACACGTTACCGTGCGTACAGTTCCGGCCTATCAACCCCATCATCTATGGGGGACCTCAAATGAAACCTGATCTCGGAACAGGCTTCCCGCTTAGATGCTTTCAGCGGTTATCCCTTCCGTACGTAGCCAACCAGCAATGCCCCTGGCGGAACAACTGGCACACCAGAGGTACGTCCGTCCCGGTCCTCTCGTACTAGGGACAGCCTTCCTCAAGTTTCTACGCGCGCGGCGGATAGAGACCGAACTGTCTCACGACGTTCTAAACCCAGCTCGCGTGCCGCTTTAATGGGCGAACAGCCCAACCCTTGGGACCTACTCCAGCCCCAGGATGCGACGAGCCGACATCGAGGTGCCAAACCATCCCGTCGATATGGACTCTTGGGGAAGATCAGCCTGTTATCCCCGGGGTACCTTTTATCCGTTGAGCGACACCGCTTCCACAAGCCGGTGCCGGATCACTAGTCCCTACTTTCGTACCTGCTCGACCTGTCAGTCTCACAGTCAAGCTCCCTTGTGCACTTACACTCAACACCTGATTGCCAACCAGGCTGAGGGAACCTTTGGGCGCCTCCGTTACTCTTTGGGAGGCAACCGCCCCAGTTAAACTACCCACCAGGCACTGTCCCCAACCCGGATCACGGGCCGAGGTTAGATATCCAATACGATCAGAGTGGTATTTCAACAACGACTCCACCCCAACTGGCGTTGAGGTTTCACAGTCTCCCACCTATCCTACACAAACCGAACCGAACACCAATACCAAGCTATAGTGAAGGTCCCGGGGTCTTTTCGTCCTGCCGCGCGTAACGAGCATCTTTACTCGTACTGCAATTTCGCCGGGTCTGTGGTTGAGACAGCAGGGAAGTCGTTACGCCATTCGTGCAGGTCGGAACTTACCCGACAAGGAATTTCGCTACCTTAGGATGGTTATAGTTACCACCGCCGTTTACTGGGGCTTAAATTCTCCGCTTCGGCCA